>JALYQZ010000039.1 GCA_030855525.1 bacterium | reverse complement strand
GCACGAGAATTTATACGTTCACTTCAAGATCTTCGAAAGAAAGCAGGCCTCAGTCCAAGTGACACAATCTCACTTACTGTTGATACATCAGATGAAGGAAAGAATATCATTGACTCATTTAAGACTGAAATAACAAAAACTGCGCAAGTTACAGGGATCGTATACGCTTCATTACTTGAAGGGTTTGGTGAACATATTGAGGTTAATGAAATTACTTTTAAAGTTCAGATAGTAAAATAAAAAAACATGGCTCACCATGTCTACAACACTGAAGGTTTTGTTATAGAAACTACCAATTC
Organism: bacterium; assembly: GCA_030855525.1. Taxonomy (GTDB): domain Bacteria; phylum Patescibacteriota; class Minisyncoccia; order Phycocordibacterales; family JAKAEA01; genus JALYQZ01. The sequence goes on along the minus strand of JALYQZ010000039.1, from coordinate 24,729 downwards.
TGGAGAGGCAAATAAGTACTTTACCGTTTTTACAAAAGAGCTTGGAATGGTAAGAGCTACAGCTCAAGGAGTACGGCTTCTAAAATCGAAGCTTCGATTCTCCCTTCAAGAATTTTCGTATGCTCGAATTTCATTAGTGCGAGGAAAAGAAGTTTGGCGAATCACAAACGCTAAAATAGAATGGAATCTCCATACCCTTTTTAGGGAAAAAAAAGAAATTATTTTTATGCTTGCGCAGATCTTCTTATTGCTACGCAGACTTATTCCAGGTGAAGAAAAAAATGAAAAGCTCTTTCTTCTTTTACATCATTCATTTGTTTTTTTGCAATCAGCTATTTTTTCAAAAGAAGAAATTAGTTCATTTGAAAAAATAGCTGTTATTAATATTCTTAATAATCTTGGATATATAGGAAACAACCCTGAGCTTAGTGAATTTATCAACGTTTCTTGGTCAAAAGAACTCTTGGCACATATGGAAATAAAAAAGAGGAGTGCACTTCAAGAAATCAACAGGGCAATCAAGGCAACACAGTTATAATGTTGTGATATAATCTTACTCGTGGAAGACCAACATCCTAAAGATCCTCAAGAACCGCATCGTATTGATGGACTCGAGCAAAACATGTACTCTCGGGAATTTAAGACTGATGTATCACCTCGTGCATCTTTATCTCCTGAAATAGTTTCTGCGCCGATAGACGAAGTATGGAAGGATGAACCGATAAAGGAACTGGAAAAAATAAAGACTGAACCAAAAGAAGTTGCAAGTCCAGTATTCAAACGAATATTTATTGTATCAGCATTATTTTTCCTGTTGTCTGCAGGAGTTGCAGTATTCATCTTTTATGGGGGGCTGAATATTATATCAACAAGTAAGGTCGACATGACTTTTGTTGGTCCTGTTTCAATCGCAGCAGGCGATGAATTGGGATTTGATATTATTATTCATAACCAGAATCGCTCACAACTTTTAAATACTCAGCTCTATATTGATTATCCTGATGGTACAAAACAAGCAATGGATATTTCACAGGATTTACTGCATACCAAAGAAGATGTGGGGGATATTCCTGCCCATACGGATACACAACGAACAGTACGAGCTGTTTTATTCGGACGTGAAAGGACAGATAAAGAAATTAAAGTCACGTTAGAATATAGTGTAAAAAATTCTAATGGAATATTCAAAAAAGAAAAGAGTTATAAAGTTAATATTAGCTCCACACCACTTACGATGACTATTAACCATCCTCCAGAAGTTGCATCTGGTCAGGATGTCTCATTTACCGTTGATATTGCTTCTAATTCAAACGTTCCTCTTACAAATCTTGCATTAAAGGCAGAATATCCAAGAGGATTTTCGTTTAGAAGCTCAGAACCTGAAGCTCTTGATTCGACTGTTTGGAAAATTGAAACTCTTAAGCCGGGTGAAAAGAAAACCATTACCATTACCGGAAAAGCAGAAGGGGAAGAAAGCGATGAAAGAGTTTTTCGATTTAATATTGGAATTGCAGATAAGCTTAACGACAAGGCTATTGCTACCAGCTTTCTAACTGCATCAGAATCAATACGCGTACGACGTCCACCATTGGCGGCTACATTGATCGTTGCTGATACGAATGCTGCTAACCCAGTTGTAAATCCAGGTCAGAACCTTAATGGTCGGATTGAACTTGCCAATAATATGACAGTTCAACTTATTGATCTTCAAGTAGATCTTGTTTTGGGAGGCGATGCCCTCGATGTGATGAGTCCAAAAGCTGAAGGAGCATTATACCGACTCCCCAACAAAACTATTACATGGGAAAAAACATCCCTATCCCAACTTACCATGCTTGGCCCAGGTGAAAGGATTTCTTTGCTCTTTTCATTATCAACATTACCGCAATCAGTACTCATTGGTATAAAAAATGGTCAGATTACTCTAGAGCTTAATGCACGTGGAACAGCAGTAGGGACAGGACAGCTTATCACTTCTAATGTAATAAAAAAAGCAAAAGTTCAACCTATGCTTTCATTATTAAATCAGCTACTGTACTCATCCGGCCCATTTACAAACAGCGGTCCAGTCCCATCAAAAGCTGAATCAAAAACAACATATACTGTTACATGGGCACTTACTCATACAACAAATGAAATTGTTAATGCTGAGGTCCATGGGTTTTTACCTGGGTATGTGAAATGGCTTAATGTTAAAAGCCCTGAGAATTCTGGGCTCACTTGGTTTCCTGAGAGAAATGAGGTAGTCTGGCAAGCAGGTACAATACCTTTAGGAACAGTTGGAGAGGTCGCAAAAGAAGTATCTTTTCAGGTAGAAATACAACCAAGCTTTAGCCAGATTAATACCACACCGCTTGTTATAGATAACATTTGGTTTAAAGGAAGAGATACATTTACAGGAGGTACTATTTCAATTACACCTGCTTCATTAACAACGTATCTCCCAACTGATCCTGATTACAAAGATCAATCAGGAAGAGTTATTCCATAATTCATAAAAATACTCATGGCAGAAGAACGAGACAATATGATGGAAAAGATTATTTCGCTTGCAAAGCGACGAGGTTTTATCTACCAAGGTTCAGAAATTTATGGAGGTATAGCAGGGATGTGGGATTATGGTCCACTTGGAGTAACATTGCGAAATAATGTAAAACAGTTGTGGTGGAAAATGTTTGTTGATGATCGAGAAGATGTCTACGGAGTAGATGCAGCACTTTTAATGAATCAAAGTGTCTGGAAAGCATCAGGACATGTGGCAGGATTTTCGGATCCACTTGTTGAAGATAGAAAGAATCAGAAGCGTTATCGTGCAGATCATATTCTCGAAGAGCATGGTATAGATCCAAAAGGTATGAGTGTTGCTGACATGAATGTTGCAATGAAAGAAAAGGGGATTGTAAGCCCCGATGGTAATCCACTTGGTGAAGTGCGGCAATTTAATATGATGCTCAAGACTCATGTGGGTCCTACCGAAGATGAAAATACTGTTTCATACCTGCGCCCAGAAACTGCTCAGGGAATTTTTGTAAATTTTAAAAACGTCATTGATTCATTTCATCCTAAACTCCCATTTGGAATTGGTCAGATAGGAAAAGCGTTTCGTAATGAGATCTCACCAGGTAATTTTATTTTCCGTCTTCGAGAACTCGAACAAATGGAAGTTGAATATTTTGTAAAACCAGAAGAATGGGAAAAGAGTTTTGAAGAGCTTAGAACAATGATGCATACATGGACAGAAATGATTGGACTTCGTAAAGATCACGTTCATGAACTCGAAATTGCCGATGCCGATCGAGCCCATTATTCTAAGCGCACTATCGACATTGAATTTGATTATCCTTTTGGACGAAAAGAACTTTATGGTCTTGCGTATAGAACAGATTATGATTTGAAAGCTCATAGTGCTGCAAGTGGAGTAGATCTTTCATACTTTGATGATTCAACAGGAGAACGCTATGTACCTCATGTCATAGAGCCATCATTTGGTGTAGATAGAACTATTCTTGCAATCTTGGCTGATGCATATACTGAAGATGAATTAGGAGGAGAGAAACGAGTATTTCTCAAACTTTCTCCAACCATTGCTCCTGTAAAAGTTGCGGTCTTTCCACTTTTGAAGAACAAACCAGCACTTATCGAAAAAGCTCGAGAAGTATTTACAAATCTCAAAAAAACCATAACAGGAGTAGTGTTTGATGATAATGGAAATATTGGAAAAAGATATCGCCGACAAGATGAAATTGGAACGCCTTGGTGTGTTACTATTGATTTCGATACGCTTGAAGATGAAGCCGTAACTGTCCGAGATAGAGATACAGGAAAACAGGAGAGAGTAAGAATTGTTGACCTTAATAATTTTTTGTTGTAAAAAGACATAGGGTTGTTTAAGAAAACATTATTGGAGATCGTGCCATGTCACTTTGGATAATTTTTCTTTTGGGTCTTTTTTTTGTGTTTTGGGTAGTTGCTCTCATGAGGGGAAATAAGCTGATGCTTCGTCGTCAGCTGCTATTCAAGCCCTCACATTGTGAAAAACTGAGGAAATTTTTCACTTCTCGCAACTTTCCTGTCGAGCCGAGTCTCGAGGTACACCTTAAGGAAATGGAAGCAAAGAAAGGGATTTCAGTTCCAACCGGCACAACACTGAGAAGTTTGAGAAGTGCATACCATCGGAAAGCACCATTAGGTGTTAACCCGGCGTTGTACAAAAATGCGCTCATGGAAGCGATCCTCTATCTTGATGAGGAACTCAAAAAAGAAGGAGTGATACTTCTGTGATAAACGAGTTTGACATCCGCGAATTACTCAATTCGCGGATGTTTTCTTTATTGATCTTCTTTGTGGTACACTCATTTCTACGTAAATCTCTTACGTTTTTATCGTCTATAATGCTATGAAATACAAGAAAAAAATTCTCGACAATGGTTTGCGAGTTATTACTGTTCAGATGAAAGATAATCCGACCGTAACAGTGCTTGTCATGGTAGAAGCCGGATCTGAATATGAAACAAAAGAAAAAAATGGTATTTCACATTTTCTTGAGCATATGTGTTTTAAGGGTACCGTAAAACGTCCAACCGCACTTCTAATTAGTAAAGAACTTGATTCTATTGGAGCACATTATAATGCGTTTACCTCTGATGAATATACTGGGTATTATGCTAAGTCTGCACCGAAACATATCCATAAGATTTTAGATGTCGTGTCTGACCTTTATCTCAACCAAGTTTTTGATGAAAAAGAGATAGAAAAAGAAAAAGGTGTGATTATAGAAGAGATTAACATGTATCGTGATTTACCTCATCGACATGTCCAAGAACTTTTTTTAACACTACTTTATGGAGATCAACCCGCAGGGTGGAGTATTGCTGGGACTAAAGATACAGTGCAAGCAATGAAGCGAGATGATTTTGTTGAGTATCGTGGAAAACATTATACCCCTGAAGCCACTACTGTAATTATCGCAGGGAATTTTGATGAGAAAATACTATACAAGGATATAATTAAGACCTTTGGTCACTTACCGCGTTCTAAAAATGATAAAAAACAAAAAATAAAAGAAGCTCAAGTAGAGCCCGCACTTCTTGTGGAGGATCGTAAAACTGATCAGGCTCACATTGTTCTTGGGGTACGAGGATATCCTATCGCAAGTGCACATACACCAACATTACGAGTATTAAATGCAGTATTAGGCGCTGGAATGAGTTCACGTCTTTTTCAAAAGCTTCGTGAAGAAATGGGAGTTGGATATTATGTCCGATCATGCTATGAAGCTCTGCTTGATCATGGTATTTTTTCTGTTTCAGTTGGCTCAGATGTAAAGCGTGTAGAAGAAGTAATAACTGCTGTACTTGCTGAACTCAATCTTCTTAAAAATGAACTTGTCTCAGATGAAGAACTTCAGAAAACAAAAGATTATCTCATAGGAACAATGTTTCTCGGTTTAGAATCATCAGATTCACTTGCAGAGTTTTATGGCTATCAAGAAATTTTGCGACGCGAGCTCCTTACCCCTCAGGATATCGTAAAAGATATTAAAGCTGTGACTGCAGAACAAATTAGAAACATCGCTCGCAAAATCTTTATTTCTAAGCATCTTAATCTTGCTATTGTAGGTCCCGTTGCCAATCAAGAATCGCTCAAGGCTGCATTGAAGTTTTAGGGTGGAGTGTTACTATTAAGTCATGAATAATGGCTCCCATACTTCGATTACGATTAGTACTGGAACAATCATAAAGATTATCTCCATACTTCTTCTCATAGGTGCTTTGTTTTATCTCCGTGATATTGTTTTTGGTATTCTCACCTCTATTGTTATAGCATCTGCAATAGAACCGCTTACACGTTTGTTGGTTAGAAAAAGAATTCCACGTGTTCCAGCTGTCGTAATTATTTACGCTGCTCTCATGACAATAATAGCGTTCTTTGTATATCTTATTTTGCCATATCTCATGCACGAATTAGTTGGATTTATGCAAATACTCCCTCAATATATTACATCGCTCGAAGTTGCTTCGACTGGCTCAGGGAGTGAATTCTTTGGATGGCAAAGAGCAGTACAAGGAATATCAGAAAGTGGCTCAGTAGGAAATGCTGTGCAACAATTTATTGCAAACTTAACTAATGCTTCTTCAAGTTTGCTCAATGCAATTTCAGCAGTATTCGGAGGTGCAGTGAGCTTTGTTCTTATTATTGTTATTTCATTTTATTTCGCTGTTCAAGAAAATGGAGTTGAGGAATTTCTCCGTCTTGTAACTCCCTTAAATAAAGAAGAATATGTTATCAATTTGTGGCGAAGAACTCAACGGAAAATTGCATGGTGGATCCAAGGCCAGTTCATCCTTGCTGCGATTATAGGGATACTGGTGTATATTGGACTTAGTATCCTTGGAGTTCGAAATGCATTATTCTTGGCATTAATTGCGATGGTCCTTGAGCTCATACCTGTCTTTGGATCTATTATTGGGGCAGTACCGGCAGTGTTAGTAGGATTTATCCAGGGGGGACCATCATTTGCTCTTATCATTGCCATTATGTATGTCATCATCCAACAGATCGAGAGTAATGTCATCTATCCGTTGGTTGTAAAGAAAATTCTTGATATTCCACCACTGGTTGTTATAATCGCCCTTGTTATCGGTGCACGTGTTGGAGGATTTTTGGGAATACTTCTTTCAGCACCGGTTGCAGTATTGGTAACAGAATATATGAATGATATCGGAAAGAGACGAACAGTTGATCGCGAAAAATTTTCAAACAATGTCTAATAAACCATTTTATCTTACAACTACATTACCGTACGTAAACTCAGATCCACATATTGGTTTTGCGCTTGAAATCGTACAGGCAGATATTATTGCTCGCTACAAAAAACTTCTCGGACATGAAGTGTTTTTTAATACTGGAACTGATGAGCATGGAGTAAAGATTCACCGTAAAGCTCTTGAAACAGGAGTAGATACCCAGAAATATGTAAATGAATATGCAGAGAAGTTTAAAGGTCTTAAAGAGAAATTGGGATTACTTCCAGATATTAATTTTATTCGTACTACTGATGCTCATCACAAAGCTGCAGCACAATCATTTTGGAAACTATGTGATAAAAATGGATTCATTTATAAAAAAGCCTATAAAATAAAATACTGCATTGGATGTGAACTCGAAAAAACAGATTCTGAGCTTATAGAAGGTAAATGTCCAATCCATCCAAATTTAGAATTAGAGATTATCGAAGAAGAAAATTACTTCTTCAAATTCAGTGCTTTTAAAGAAATATTAGAAAAGCATTATACAGATAACCCGGAGTTCGTAATACCTGATTTTCGATTTAATGAAATAAAAGCATTTGTAAACAGAGGACTTGATGACTTCAGTATTTCTCGACTCAAGAGCAAAATGCCTTGGGGAGTGGCAGTCCCAGGAGATGAGGATCATGTCATGTATGTGTGGTTTGATGCACTTGTAAACTATATTTCAGCTATTGGATGGCCAGATGAAACAGAGAAGTTTGAGAAAAATTGGCCGGTAGTACAGTTTGCTGGAAAAGATAATTTAAGACAACAGTCAGCAATGTGGCAAGCAATGCTTATGGCTGCAGGTATTAAGCCTTCAAAGCAGATTATTATCCATGGATTTATAACAAGCAATGGTCAGAAAATGTCTAAGAGCCTTGGAAATGTTATTAATCCCTATGAGATTGTAGCTGAATACGGTACTGATCCATTAAGATATTACTTAGCTCGACACATTAGTCCATTTGAAGATAGTGATTTCACGATGGAAAAATTTAAAACTGCTTACAATGCAGATCTGGCAAATGGAATTGGAAATCTTTCTTCTCGGATTTTGAGAATGGCTACAAGTAACGATGTTTCAAAAATTGAACTTGTTTCAGATGAGGATATTCTAAATAGTGAAGAAATGGATGCTAAATATCATGAAAACTTTAGAAATTATGAATCTAATCAAGCAGCAGATTTTGTGTGGCAAAAAATTGGGGCGTTAGATCGACGGATTCAAGAAACACAACCCTTTAAGCTTATTAAAACTGAACCAGAAAAAGCGAAACAACTCATTTCAGACTTGGTAAAAGAATTGTGGATTATTTCAACATTATTATTGCCATTTATTCCAGAAACAGCAGGGAAGATAAAGGCAGCAATAAAGGAATGGAAAATGCCTGAGCCATTGTTTATGAGGAAATAGGCATGAAACCTGATTATTTTGATATTCATTCTCATTTAGATTTTAAAGATTACGATACTGATCGTGAGGAAGTTATTCAAACTCTCAAAGATACTAATATTTGGACTACAACAGTAGGAACAGAATTAGAAACATCAAAAAATGCTGTAGAACTCGCAGAGAAACACAGAAATCTTTATGCAACCATCGGTGTGCATCCTGCAGACAATCATTCCGAAGAATTTACAGCTGAGTATGAAGAATTAGTAAAGCATCCAAAAGTTGTAGCGATAGGGGAATGTGGATTGGATTACACCAGATTGCCTGAAGATTCGGAGAAAGAAAAGTCTAGACAAAAAGCCCTTTTTGAACAACATATTGAGTTCGCGATAAAACACAACAAGCCACTCATGATTCATTGCCGAGATGCATATCCTGATATATTAGCTATATTGGAATCAAAAAAGAGGGAATATGGAGATAAGCTTCGAGGAAACTTTCATTTCTTTACGTCTCCTATTGAAACTGCTCGGCAGTGCCTTGAAACTGGCTTCAGTGTGTCTTTTACGGGCCCAATTACCTTTGCTTCTCAATATGAAGAAGTCGTTGACTATGTGCCATTAGAGCGCATGATGGCTGAAACAGACGCTCCGTTTGCCTCACCTGTACCATTTCGAGGCAAACGTAACAATCCTCTCTATGTACAGGAAATCGTGAAAAAAATAGCTCATATTAAGAAAATTGAGCTTGAAACCGTACGAGAACAGCTGGTAGAAAATAGTCTTTATTTTTTCTTAATTAATCCTTTATCTGGCTAAGATACAATCTAAATACCTATTGCATGCTGAGGATATATGTGATAGTGTGACTCCTATCTATGGAAACAAATGACATTAATAACGACAAGGTAAATGTGTACGAGCTCGGCTATCTCCTCGTGCCTTCTATTGCCGAAGAAAAGGTGACAGGTGAGGTAGAAACTATTAAATCAGCTCTCGAAAAGTACCAAGCGAGTATTATTTCTGAAGACTTCCCCAAACTTCAACCTCTTGCATACCAAATGCTAAAAGTTATTGGAAGTAATCGAAGTAAGTATGATAATGGATATTTTGGATGGATTAAATTTGAAGTTGCATCAGGTTCTGTACCACTCTTGAAGACTGACCTTGATAAAAACGCTTCAATTCTCCGATTTATGATCATCAGTACTGTACGAGAAAACACTATGGTTACTCAGAAATCAGTGTTTAAGCCAGTTGGCGAAGCTGATAAAGAAAAGACAGATATGGAGCCTCTCGCTCCAGTATCTGAAGAAGAACTCGACAAAACCATCGAAAACCTTGTAGTAGAATAATTTATATTTAATCATGTACCTTAACAAAGCAATCATCATAGGAAATTTGACTCGAGACCCTGAGTTGAAATCATTACCGTCCGGTATCCAGGTTGCAAGTTTTTCAGTAGCTACAAACAGAGTATGGAAAGATAAAAGTGGAGCTAAGCAAGAATCTGCTGATTACCATAATGTGGTAGTCTTCGGAAGACAAGCAGAGATTGTCTCACAGTATATGAAGAAAGGTTCTTCAATCCTCGTAGAAGGGCGAATGCAGACTCGATCTTGGGAAGCAAAAGATGGTGAAAAGAAGTATCGAACAGAGATTATCGCCGATCGAATCCAGTTTGGACAACGAGGTGGAAGTGCCCAGCCTTCGCAAAATGCTCCGGCGGGCAAAGGAGGAGCAGATTCTCAATCAGCCCCTGCCGTTGACAAAAACCAAGGAATTGATACCATCGAATATCCAGAGGAAGAAATAAACCCCGAAGATATACCATTTTAGATAAATAAAACGTTAGAATAGAGAACCCCGTGAATAATAAATCAAATACAAAAAATCAAAGTTTCAAAGCGCCATCTGCTCCAAAGCAGTGTTATTTCTCACAGAACAATATCAAGCATATTGATTATAAAGATATTGAAATTCTTAAGAAATTCTTGAATCCTCACTCACGACTTATGTCAGGAAAGCGAACAGGAGTGAGTACAAAGAATCAGCGAAAACTCGCTGTAGCAGTAAAGCGTGCTCGATTCATGGGCCTTCTCCCATTCGTAGCTCGATAAACTCTATAAATCATAGAAACAAAAAACCTCTCAGTACTGAATGGTACGGGGAGGTTTTTTTGTTATCTTTTTGATTCTGAAATTGCTCTTTCCAACTCTCTTCCCATTGTCTCCATGTCACGAAGGGTCTTTTGCTGTTGGGTTTTCAGGTGATCGCCTTCGCTTTTTAGTTTTGTAACTTCACCTTCGATCTTGGCAACTTCTTGCTTGGCTTTATTAAGTTCTTCTTCTTTCTTTTTGTGTTCTTGTTCTTTTTTTTGGATATCTTGTTTTTCTTTTTCAACCTCTCTTTTTAATCCTTCAAGTGCTTGGGCAGATGCATTCATGGTTTTGTAGTGCTTTATTAATAGAGCAAGTATAACATTATATTAAAATTTATTTCCTCCTACACGTTCTACATATTCTCCAGTTTCTGTATTGATTTTTACAATTTCTCCTTCTTTAATAAACATCGGAGCATTGATAATTGCACCTGTTTCTAATGTAATTTGCTTGTTACCACCTTTTGCTGTATCTCCTCGGACTGCATTTGGAGCATTCGTAACTTTAAGCTCAACTTTAATTGGGAGTTCAATACCAATAATATTTTCCTCGAATACAAGTGCTTGCACTTCAGAGTTAGCTTTCATAAAGCGGGAGCGGTCTCCGACCATAGCTGCTTCTAGTTTAAATCGTTTTGCAGGGTCATTAACCTCACAGAACCAGTATTCACCCTTGTTGGTATAAAGAAACTTAATCTGGCGTTTACTGAGGTCCGCCTCTTCAGCTTTTTCGGATACATGGAATGAGATTTCCTTGGTATTTCCTGTAATAAGATTTCGCATCTTTACAGCATTTACTGGCTTTCGTTGCTGTTTTCGGAATACATGAGAATCAAGCACTTCGTAAGGCTGACCTTCGTAAATGATGAATTTGTGTATGGTAATTTCGTTGTACTCAAGCATGCTCATAGATATATAACATTACTGATTAGGTAACGTCGATTTTAGCTCAATATATAGCAATTGTCTATTGATTATTGTTATTATTCTGTTATCCCAAGATCTCGGATTACATCATCTACAAGGCTTTGAACAAAGCGCTGTTGGCTTTCTTGGGCTGCTCCTTTTATTAATCCTCCATCAACTTGGTTTTCTACATTAAGAGAAGTAGAAGCTTCTTCAGAGGTAAGATCAAATGGTCGATATGTGTTAATGTATTTTGAGATTTCTTTTTTTATATCTTGTGCAGAAGGAAGTGTTTCTCGTGTTTTAAACTGGTCCACAAAGCTTACAGACAAAACATCTTTTATTCCATCTAATCTTGAATTTCCTTCACGACCATGAATAACTGAAAATTTTTCCTGATCACTCATGTCCACAAATGCTAATGAACCACCATTTTCTTGATTGTCTAATTGGTTATCTAATTGCGGTGTCTCCATTCCCATATAATTTTTAGATATTATTTTAATAATTATTCCCCATCACCACTTTTTACTGCTAGAGAACTATCATCCTTGAGCTTTGCTCTAATCAGAGCTAAAATTTCTTCTTTTATCTCTTTGTTTTCTTTAAGAAATGTTCGTGTTGCATCATATCCACGGCCGAGCTTTGTATCACCAAATGCATATGATGTTCCAGATTTTTGGACAATACCCATCTTTTCTCCAAGGGCAATCATTTCTCCTTCCTGAGAAATTCCTTCATTGTAAATAAGATCAAATTCTGTTTGTCGGAATGGGGCAGCAACTTTATTCTTTACGACTTTTACTCGTACACGTCCACCTACGATTTCCTCACCTTTTTTAATTTGGGCAATACGTCGGATATCAATACGTACTGATGCATAGAACTTAAGAGCCTTTCCTCCAGGTGTTGTTTCAGGATTACCGAACATTACACCAATCTGCATTCGAATTTGGTTAATAAAGATAACCATTGTTTTAGACTTTGCAGTAATAGCCGTAAGTTTTCGGAGAGCCTGTGACATCAATCGTGCTTGTTTACCCATATGACTTGCTCCCATATCTCCTTCGATTTCATCTTTAGGAGTGAGTGCCGCAACAGAGTCTATAACAACGATATCGATCTTTCCAGAACGAACCAAACTTTCTGTAATTTCAAGACCTTGTTCTCCTGTATCAGGCTGTGAAATGAGGAGATCGTTAATGTTTACACCAAGCTTCTGAGCATATTCTGGGTCCATTGCATGTTCTGCATCTATGTATGCACAAATACCACCTTTTTTCTGAGCCTCTGCAATGACGTGAAGTGCGAGTGTTGTTTTACCAGAGGATTCTGGACCATACACTTCGATAATTCTCCCACGAGGTAATCCGCCCACACCAAGGGCTGCGTCAAGGCCGATAGAACCTGTGGGAATAGCATCAATATCAACATGAGGTTTATCACCGAGCTTCATAATAGACTCATCACCGAATTTTGTTCGAATCTGCGCTAGAGTATCATCAATCGCTCCTCCCATCACTTTTGCTTCTTTTTCTTTCTTTGCCATAGTGTATATATGCTATCTTTCCGCTGATAAAATTTCGATCAACTTTTCTTTAAGACTAATTCTATCTTTTTAGAGACGATACGTCCAAACTTATCTTTCGCTTCAAGCTTCCATATATTATACCCTGACCCAAGCAACAACTCTTCATTAAATGCTCCATCTTTATCAATGAATATTTGTCGGTCATTGAGGCTAATATATGCAACATTATAAGCTTTTCCTTTTATTTCAATACTTGGATTGTCTACTGTTGCGCCATTTGTAGGATACTCAATAGTAAGCTGTGGGCCTTTGATTAAGTTTTGAGATTGATAGAGGGAGTATCCTGCTATACTCGTCAAAATAATAACGATAATAACTATTTTTAGAAGTGTTTTTCCATTCTGGGGAAGCATAACGCTATGTAGGTTCATTTTCACCTGATTGTTCATCAGAAGGTGCTTTATCACTTATTGGATTAATAACTTCACGAGGTTTTGAACCTGAACCCGGACCAATAACACCTCGTTCTTCAAGCATATCTATAAGACGAGCGGCACGAGCATATCCAACACTTAATTTTCGCTGCAAATATGAGGTCGATGCTTTGCCTGCTCGTTGTACGATATCTCGGGCTTCAGCATAGAGGGCATCGTCTTCTTCAGCATCGTCATCTCCGTCAAATGAAGCTTCGAAGATACTATTTTTTTCTCCTGCTCCTTCAGTAAGACTGATTTCACTTGGTAACTCGTCAGCATAATTATCAATAAGAAATTTAACTACTGCCTTAAGCTCATTTTCTGAAATATAGGCTGATTGAATACGCTGAGGTTGTGACATGTCTGCAGAGAGGTACAGCATATCTCCGGCACCGAGAAGTTTCTCTGCTCCAGCCATATCAAGGATAGTTCGAGAGTCAATTTGGGATGCTACTTGGAGTGCAATTCGTGAAGGGACGTTGGCTTTAATAAGACCCGTAATTACATTTACTGATGGTCGTTGAGTAGACAGAATAAGATGAATACCTACCGCTCGACTCATTTGAGCGAGGCGGACGATTGCAGACTCGAGTTCACGAGGATATGCCTGCATAAGATCAGCCAATTCATCAATGATAACAACAATATAAGGCATTGCTTCAGGGAGTTTTGCTCCTTCCTCACCATCTTGAGGGATTTCTTTCTTCTCATATTTTTTTAGAGCAGGAGCCAATACATTTTTGTGATAGGACTCAATATCTCGTACTTTCTCCTTTTCGAGAATGTCATATCTGCGATCCATTTCTTTCCCTGCCCATTTCAATGCAAGGATAGCTTTCTTTGCATCAGTTATAACAGGTGTAAGGAGGTGTGGGATTTTATTATAAAGCGTAAGTTCAACACGCTTTGGGTCAATCATAATGAATTTAAGATTTACAGGAGAATTTCGGTATAAAAGGGAAGTAATCACAGTATGAATTGTTACTGATTTTCCAGATCCAGTTGCACCAGCAATGAGAAGGTGAGGAGCTTTAGCAACATTTGAGAAATGTGACTTACCGGAGATACCTTTTCCAAGTGCAACAAGAAGAGATTTTTCTGAATGTTTGAATTCTTCAGAATTAAAGAGTGTTCCAAGACCTACTGTCGTTTTTGTGCTATTTGGGATTTCGATTCCCACTAAAGATTTTCCAGGTATAGGTGCTTCGATTCGAATAGGGTGTGCAGCAAGAGCAAGTGCAAGATCATTCTGGAGGCCAACAATTTTAGAAAGCTTTACGCCTTCTGCAGGTTTCAAAGCATATCGTGTTACTGATGGACCGATTGAAATTTCATCCATTTCAACATTGATTCCAAAGTTTTGAAGAGTTCTTTTTATAATATTTGCATTAGCCTTGATATCACCTACTCCGGGTTTACCTCGGTCTTCATTGAGGAGTGAGAGTGGAGGTGGGATGTAAGGCTTTCCAAAAAACTTACTCACATCAATTGCAAATTCATCTTTTGGTTTCTTTTCAAATGCGACTGCTTTTTTAGATCTGTCTTCTTGTTCCATTCGAGCAATAACAGGCGCAGGGAGAGAATCTATTTTTCTATCTTCTTTAATATCAGAAGGTTGGGTAGTGGTCTCATTAAATTCTTCATCTTCAAATACCTCTTCCTCACTACGATTACGTCTCCAAAATGCGAGTGAAGAAAGGGTAATGTGATTATCGAGAATAATAATTGTTGAAATAAAAATAATTCCAAGTAAGAAAATAAGTGTTACCCAGAAGTCGAAAAGTTGGATAAGGGGAGAAGAGATAATGTTACCCAAAAGTCCTCCTTGACCTTCATCATCAATCTTATAAAGAATACTAATAGTAGCAAGTGATGCGAGAAGAAAAAGAATCGCCCCGGCAACCTTTGGCCAAGCTACACTTTGTTTCATTCTTCGCAAAAAGAGAATACCTAATACATATAATAGGAAAGGAAGGATGAAATATCCGATTCCCAAAAGGAATGCCAATCCATTATAAGTACTTGTTCCTATAGGCCCTGCTTTTTCTATCGAAGAAAGTACTAGAAAGGTTGCGACAATAAAAAGAAGAATTGAATAAATAATTCGTACAGTATGTTCTTTCAAATAAGGTTCGCGCTCGATTTCCTCTACTTCTTCTTGTTTCTGTTTTCCTTTCTTTTTATTTTTCTTTGCCATTTAATCTTAATGTTTTAGCCGTCTATCAATGATGTGTTTATTTTATCACACTCTATATATAAAAGCCGATAGTGGACAAACCGTAGTATATAGCTTTATATAAGGATTATTTTTGACAATTAACATGTCCTATATATAATGGACGCAACATGTGTAATGTTATAAAAGACATCTATAAGACACTATGAATGAAGATAAAAAGGACAACATAAGTTATAAAGATAAGTCTGTTACATCATTTGAATATGATCCTTCTATCTTCCATGCTGACTATTCTATATATGTACTCTATAGAAGGATAGATAATATAACAGCAGCCATTTTTCTTGTTACGGATGCATTACCAGATACTGAGATGCTCAAGCTTTCATTACGTGAAACGTGCCTTAAAAGCTTATCGGGTGTCGTGTCTTTTATAGGTTCTCCAAAAGCAGACATTGGTTCACTACAAACGGTTGTGGCACATGTATTAGAATTAGCTTCAAAACTCAATATTACTTTTTGGACCGGATTGATTTCAGAAATGAATGCAACCGTACTCCAAAAAGAAGTTTCAAAAATTCATGATGCTATAGCAGAAGTTATATCCAAATATCGAAGTAAACATAGTATTGACCCAGTACTTTTTTCTCGGGTTGATCTCGATATAAGACATTATAAAAATACTACTTTTGATTCTAAAGAAAAAGTCCCAAAAGAAAGCATGTCTTTTATAAAGGACATGAATAAAGGACAAATAAAAAGACAAAACCAAAACCCGTCCTTTAACAATTCGTACCCTCCTAGAATTATCCCCAGTAACCATACTCAAAAAAATAATACTGAAGATGTTTCTGGAAATAGAGTAGAGCGACGCAATGTAATTTTAAAGCTTCTTGGTGAAAGAAGTAACTTAAACATAAAAGATTTTGCAACAGTAATACCATCGTATAGTGAAAAAACAATTCAACGAGAATTACTCTCATTAGTTGAGGACGGTTTAGTTAAAAAAAGTGGCGAACGCCGATGGAGCACTTACTCTTTGAATAATCAATAGTCGAGTTCACTCTATATACTAGTGATAGTATCAACTAATAATAATTATTTGATACTGAAACTCGTTACCAAATCATAGTTGTGTCGTACTATATTTTAGTGGTGGAGAGTACGTGTCAATATCGTTGACTTTTGACTACCACCATGTAATTATTATCAAGGTTATCCACAACATATATAATTGAGCACTCATCTATATATGCTATACTGGAAACCATACCGAAATTTGAAGCTTAGTCGGACGTAACAATAAGAAAAAGATCATTGAAAATTTAATAGAGAGTTTACAGAAATTTCTTATCCCAATACTGTTGCTAATGATAGAATTTCAGACTTCATTTCGATAGCTATTTTTTGTCTTGTGTCGATCAATACAAAAGACAAAAATAGTGTAGTTCCAATGTGATTGTTAAACTTCAATCGCTTTGGAGTAAATATCGTATTGCATTCACTGTCGAGGTGAATGTAGTGCGACAAAAAAAAGTTAAACGCGTTTAATTTAATAGTATTTATTAATCTATGACTCAGATTACAAACACAAAAAAGATCGTTGCAGGGCTCATGAGCTTCGCAATGGTGTTTGGAGCAGTAGTTGTACCAGCCGCAAAAGCTGATGCACAGACTACTACTACAACCACAACAACAACATCTGCATCTATGTACACTCGAGACCTTACAGTCGGAAGTCGAGGAGCAGACGTAACTTCATTGCAGGCAATGCTTGCAGCAGGAGGACACCTTAAGGTAGCTCCTACAGGATATTTCGGTCCATTAACAAAAGGAGCACTTGCAGCATGGCAGATGAGTGTAGGAATTACACCTGCAGCTGGATACTTCGGACCAATTACACGAGCTTACATTGCAACTAGCGGATCAGTTACTGTAGGAACAGGAACTCTTCCAGCTGGATGTTCAGTAGGATCAATGTACAGCACAACAACAGGTATGCCTTGTACAACAACAAGTGCAGTTCCTGGATGTATGGCTGGAGCAAAATTCAGTTCAACAACAGGACAGCCATGTACTGGAGGATCAACAACCACCACTACAACAACTCTTTCTGGAACTGATGGATCTATCTCAGATGTAAGTGAACTTTCACAATACTCAAACGAGGAAGTTGGAGAAGGTGAAGACGAAGTACAGGTTCTCGGGTTTGAAGTAGAAGCTTCAAATGATGGAGATATTGCACTCCGATCAATCAAGGTTGAATTTGACCCAGCTGGAAACACTGGTTCAGAGAATCTTGATGATTACATCAGTGGGGTAAAAGTATGGCAGGGATCAAAAGAAATTGGATCAGCTGATGTGGATGATTTTTCAGAAGATGACAATGATATCTACACACGAACAATCACTCTTTCAAACTCTGTTGTAAAAGCAGACGCAACTGAAAAATTCTACATTTCAGTAGATGGAGCAAACACATTTGACTCAGGTGATATTAACGGAACAAATGATTCATGGACAGTGGATGTAGAAAACATTCGATACGTTGATGGATCAGGAGTAACTTCTACAGAAGAAGGATATGACCTCGGTTCTATGGATGTAGCAATGAATTTTGTTACATTTGCAGATTCTGCTGACACTGAACTTAAGATCTCAAAAGATTCTTCAAGTCCAGATGCAGGAATTGTAGTAGTTGACGATTCAGATACTACAGACGATGTAGTTCTTTTGAAAGGAAAGATTGAAGTTGAAGGTGATTCAGATGTAACAATCGATGAACTTCCAATTACACTTACAACAACAGGAGACAGTCTTGCTGCGGTTGCAAGTAACCTTATCCTTACTATCGGATCAGACTCATGGGAGGAATCAGTAAGTACAACAACAACACAATCTGCTTCTATCACATTCGATGATATGGACTTTACTATCGATGCTGGTAAGATTGTAAGCTTTACTATTACTGGTGATATCAACGATATTGAAAACACAGGAGTACAAGCAACAGACTTTGACGAAGGAGATACTCTTAAAGCATCTTTGACCTCAACTAACTTGACAGCTATCGATGCTGACGACGAAGAGGGAGATCAGCTCGGAGTAACTTCAAGTGACCGATCTGGTTCAGCTACTGGAGAAGAACAGGAATTCCGAACAAATGGAATCGATGTTGATCTCGTAGGAACACCTTCAGCAACAGCAACAACAGGTAATGCTGCAAACGATGATGCTGGAACATTCACTATCAAGTTCAAAGTAACTGCAGTGGGTGATACAGTATACATTTCATCACTTGCTGATGCAGTGCTTACAGGAAATACAGATGGTAAAACATCTGTAAAAGTTGATCGATCAGGAACAGCAACAGTTGGAGGAGTTTCAACAGTGTTAACAAACATTGATGATACAGATCTCAACGCAGCTGGTCTCTATGTGATCGAAGATGGAGAATCAGAAACATTCGAATTGACAACATCAGTACAGCTTCCAACATCTGGAACAGCTGGACTCTACCGAGCAGTGCTTAGTGGAATTCGATGGACAACTGATGCATCAGATGCAACTCCAAGTAACTCATACACTTCAGACCTCGATATGTTCAAGACTTCATACATTAGTCTTAACTAATCACGGTTAGAATTGTAAACATATAACGAAAGTTATTGTTACTCACAAAACCGCCCCGAAAGGGGCGGTTTTGTTGTATATGGATAAGTTATTGATTATAATGCTTGAATGATTATTGCTAAGACAGAGTCATTTTTTTGGAAGATAACCGAATGGATATTTTATATATTTTTTGCAGTTTTTCCTTTTATAAATTATAAATCTTATCTTTATACAGGGACAAGTACACGAGCTATTAATCTTATTTTTGTTTCATCTATATTAGGTGTTGGTTTTGCTCTATGGTACTTAAGAAAAAAAAGTACGATTGCTATGCATAAAAATCTTATTTTTGGAGCTCTTGGTGCCTATTTTCTCATTCTTTGTATATCTGCATTAGGTGGTATCAATAGTAGTACATCCTTTTGGTCACTTGCTACAAGAATGACAGGACTATGGTACTTTCTAAATCTTGGATTTTTTATGGTACTACTCTCAGCAGTGATAATTGATAGAACCAAACTTAAAAAAATGATTATTGTGATTGTTTTTTCTACAGCACTGTATTCATTTCTTTCATTCTTAAGCCCTGAGGGAATAGGATTTATTTTTACAAACTATACTAAAGATGGATTTAGCTTTGGTAACTCAACGTTTGCTGGGATGTACATTTTTGGAGCTTTTTTGCTTTCTCTTTATTATTTTTATCAATCTTCAGCAAAAAAATGGTGGATGTATTTTTTGCCCCTTACTATAATAATAAATCCAAATATTATTAATAGGGAAGTATGGTTTGGTAATTTGTCAGCTGGAATACTGGGTGAAGCACGAGCTTCCGCTATAGTAATATTCCTTTCTATACTTGGACTTTTTGTCATATTGCTCATTTCGAAAATAAAAGATAAAACTATTCGTACGCGAGTTAGCTACTCGCTTTTTGGATTGGCATGTATCGTAATGGCATTCTCAGTTTTCTCACTTCTTTCCCCTAATGGATATTTGAGAAATATATATTTGAGTCAAGCAACTGCAGCTCGACCTGTAGTATGGGAGATTGCACAAAAATCTATTCAGCAAAATTTATTATTAGGATGGGGAACTGATAATTTCGAACGAGCATTCGAACAAAACTATGATAATAGGTTACTACAAAATAATTATGGGGCAGAAGCATGGTTTGATAGAGCACACAATATTTTTGTTGATCAACTTGTAGATAATGGTGTAATAGGTACACTTGCATATATTTTTATATATAGTGTGATCATCTTGTCACTAATGTACGTAGCACTTAATTCTACTGAAAAGAATGACCGAATGCTTGCAAGTATCCTTATTATTTACTTTTCACTCCATCTTGTAGAGCTTCAAACAGCCTTCGATACATCTATTTCCTATATCATGATTGCTTTTATGATCACTTCTGCAGCGGTTCTCTTGTATAGAACTCAAGAAGTCCATTCGAAGGTAAATAATTTTACATTAGACAATAATCGAAAATATTTTGTAGCGATCCCACTTCTCATGTTTTTTGTTTGGTCATTAATATGGGGAGTTATCCCATTTGCAAGAGCACAATCAGCTAACGGTGATATTAGAAAAGTTGGATCTGCCGAGAAAAGAATACCTCTCTATAATACCCTTTTGGGGTCTAATATTGATCCACATTCATTTTTGTGGAGGACAACGACGGATTTTGAACGCGGGATTGCAGATAATCCAAAAGTACTTGAGGATAAAAAAAAGGTGGAAATGCTTAAAAGAGAAATAATTATCCTTGAAAATGAGTATAAAAAATTTATTCAGGATAACCCACTCCATTTTAGAGCGCATCTCAACTTAGCTGATATATTGATTTATCAACGGTTGTTTGAAGTAGATAAACTTGAAGAGGCTCAGAAAGTGCTTGATCGGGCGATTGTTCTTGTCCCTCAAAGCCCACAACCATATTGGATGAAGGCTGTTGGATATATATACATGAGAGACTTTGATAAAGCTCGAGAGTATGCAAAAAAAGGATATGACTTAAATCCTAATATAGAGCAAAGTGCTGAGGTAATCAAGTATGTTGAAGAGTCAATCAAAAATTTCCCTGATATTGATCTCTATTTCTTTCGACAAATTTAAGCTTGTAAATCTACTCCTATACGATATACTTTTAATCTATGCGAAAAAGTAATAATAATAATTCAAGGAAGCTCGTTATATCAGTTGTTGCGCTTGTAGTCCTCATGGGAGGAGTAATCGCATACAAAATATTTTCTGGGCCTACACTTAAAAACTTCTCTGTTAATCAAGCAAACTTGGTAGTAGAAGCTAACAATATGGAAAAAGTGGAAGTATATGCTCAGCAATCAACTTCCAAGGAAGCTTCATTAATTGGTGCAATGGAAATAGTGGAACAAAATGATGCAAACGATCAAACATGGATTCTTCTAATCCCAACAACTATGGGTACTACAACAACAAAAATCTACGCTCAGGGTACTACAAAAGAAGGTAAGGCTACAAAAAAATTAGAATTACCATACGAGACTCAGGAAGAAATATCACGAGCCTTGGGACAGACCAAAACAAGCCAGGCCGTGCTTTTTGGAACAGTAAATAGTGTTGTTGGAAATATATTGTCATTAAATATTCTTGCATCTACGACTGTTAAAGTTACTCTTGTACCGAATGCGCAAGTGACAAACAAAGTGGGTCAGAAAATACTACCATATCAATTGATTAAGGGGGGATTGGTTTCTGTAACTGGAGATTTTACTGACGAGATATCATTTACAGCAACTGAAGTAGCAGAAGAAAATCCTCAATAAATAATTTCCTAGGATGTTTACTTTTTCTTGAGGATTAATTTATCACCATAGTGTTTAAATGTGTGCATGAGAAAAACTCATGCATTTACATTTTTAGGATTAATAGTTTGTTTGATTCCATGTATGTCAGTGGATGCATCAATTGTTGTTGACGCTCCAATTTTTGAAGATACAGTATGGAAAGAATCTGAAGGGCCATATCTTATAACTACTAGTATTAATGTCCGACCAGAGGCCACACTTACTATCGAACCCGGTACCAGTATTATCTTTAATGCCGGTGAGCTTGTTGTAGAAGGAAAATTAAGGGCAGAAGGTACTGAAGAGAATACAATTACTTTTGTTTCTGATACAACTGAGAATAAAGGTGGAATTATATTCATTCGTACACAAGCTACCTCTTCTCTTATACATACTTCTTTTAAAAATATGAGTACAGGAATAACCAGTGTATCTTCTACACTTTCATTAAGAAATATGAATATCGCTGATTCTGAGGAAGGGATTGTATCCAGCAATAGCCATATAGAAGGAGAACATATAGAATTATCAGCTATTAAAAATACAGCACTGATTATATTTAATGAAAGTATTGTTAGTATTAATGACTTTTCTATAAAAAATTCTTTACGTGATGCTGTGAATATATATGGAGCAAGTAATGTGAAATTACATAATGGGATAATAGAAAAGAGTGAAGGGGATGCGCTTAATGTATACGGAAATTCGTATCTGAATCTCACTCAATCAACACTTACTTATGGATCTCAGAATGGAATTCAAGCATATAACAATGCACATGTCAGTATCGCTCGCTCGACGATCTCACACTTTGTAGGTAATGGACTTGTTGGATTTAAAGGAGGAGTAATAGATATTTCCCATTCTCTTATTTCTGATAATAATTCAGGTTTTGAATTCTATTCACCACAACAGGTAAAAATATCAGATTCTTCAATTATTAATAATGGAAGCATGGAAGTATATAGTAATCCAGGGATTACCATTGATGCACGAAATAATTGGTGGGGGAGCATAGATGGCCCAGGAGAGAAGGTTTCTCTTGATGTGGATGTTGAGCCATGGCTTACAAATGATCCTCGTGCCGAGGCAATTTGCTGTTCCAACATACTTTTTTTGCCAGGGCTTGAAGCAAGTCGCTTATATAAAGAAAGAGCGCTAGGAGGTGATGACCAGTTGTGGGAACCAAATATTAATAGTGATGTAAAAGATTTATATCTTGATGCCTCAGGGCAAAGTATTAATAAAAATATATTCACTAAAGATATTATAGCTCGAACAAATTTGCCAATATTAAATATTGATATTTATCGAACATTTTTTGAATCACTCGATATACTCGTCAACAATAAATCTATTAATGGATGGGATGCATATCCGTATGATTGGCGACTTGATGTAGAAGATATTGTAAAAAACGGTACTAATATAAAAGATGGTGAATCAAACATACTTGTTGCGGTAGAGAGGATGGCTTCTCAATCAAAAACAAAAAAAGTTACGCTCATTGCTCACAGTAATGGTGGTTTGCTTGTAAAAGCACTGGTACAGGAATTAGAAAAAAAAGGGAAAGCCTACCTTATAGATAAAGTAATTCTTGTGGCTACACCTCAGTTGGGCACACCAAAGGCACTTGGAGTTTTGTTACATGGTATTGATCACTCAATAGGACGTGGAATTATCCTTAATGAATCAACTGCCCGCTCACTCGCACAAAATATGCCAGGTGCTTATAACTTACTACCATCTTCAAAGTATTATTCAGTACAGCAAAGCCCACTAATATTTTTTGATTCGTCTATAGATAGTATTTCAAATCTAAGACAAAAATATGGCAATGCTATATCAAATAGTACTACCATGGATTCTTTTTTAACGGCAGAACTAGATAACAGGACTAATCCAGAAAATAAAATTAATGTCCCAACAGTAGCTAATAGCAATCTTCTTAATAAATCTCAAATCCTTCACTCTTATTTTGATTTGTGGAATTTCCCTTCAACTATTGAGGTGACAAAAATAAGTGGTACTAATATTGATACACTCCAATCAATACGTTATTATAAAAAATCTTCTTATACGTGCGTTCTTTTATTATGTTTTACGAAAGAGTATTTAGATTATTCACCACAATTTACAAAAGATGGTGATGGCACAGTAGCTATCGTTAGTGCCAATCATGGATCGTCTACAAAACATATTATTGATTTGTATACATACAATAAACAGTCTGGAGAAAATCGGGACCATACAGATATTATGGAGGTAAGTAGTGTAAAGAAATTAATAACATCTATAGTTACAAATGATAAAAATAGTTTAGTTACGGAAAACATACATAATTCGGAACAGGATATCCTGAGAGTAAGTATGCATTCGCCAGCTGTTATTGATATATATGATAGTGAGGGAAGACATACTGGGCCGCTATCTGGTAATGCATCATCAACAATACGACTTTATGAAGCAAAAATACCCAATAGCTATTATTTTCCATTTGGAGAAGGAGTCTATGCGGCCATGACAAACAATTCTGGTTCAAAGATAAAAATATCTGGAGCTGGGATAGGAACATTTACCCTTAAGGTGGGAGAATATAGTTTTGAAGATATTCCAGTATTGCCTCTGACTCAAGGAGAAATAACGATAGAGCAAAATAAGACACCGGTACTTGATGTAGATCTCAATGGCGATGGGACAAGAGATTTGATAGTTGATACACAGAGTTCATTTGATCCTATTGCATATCTTTCTGTAATGAAAACAGTTATTCTAACCTTAGATATACCTAAAAAAACGAAAGATAACCTAATATCAAAAGCAGATAAAATAATTAAAAAA
>JALYQZ010000015.1 GCA_030855525.1 bacterium | reverse complement strand
ACCATATCCTTTTCTTTCTTTCCACGTGTTGTTTCTCCCGGAGTCCCAATTCGAATTCCAGAAGGATCCATTGCTGAACGAGTCTCTCCGGGAATAGTATTCTGGTTTACAATAATACCAGATTTTTCAAGCATCTCACTAGCTTCTTTTCCTCCAATTCCTTTTCCTCCGAGCCAGGTATCAACAAGGATCAAGTGACTATCTGTTCCATCAGATACAATTCTCCATCCTCGCTTTTTTAATTCTTCTGCAAGAACTTGAGCATTTTTTATTACTTGCTTAGCATATTTTTTAAATGCTGGGGTGTCTGCTTCTTTTAATGCAATAGCAACAGCTGCAACCTGATTCATATGAGGTCCTCCCTGCATTCCTGGAAATACTGCTTTATCTATTTTCTTATCAAATTCACGAGTATCTTTCTTTACAAAAATCATTGCACTTCTTGGACCTCGTAATGTTTTGTGCACAGTTGTTGTTACAATATCGGCATAAGGAAACGGGCTTGGATAAGCCTCCCCTGCTACTAGCCCCGCAAAGTGTGACATATCTACCATAAGTAATGCCCCCGCAGCGTCTGCAATGTCTCTAAATTTTTTGAAATCTACTTTTCGTGGATATGCGGTAAATCCAGCAACTATAAGTGCTGGTTTTTGTTCCGTCGCAATTTTTTTAATTGCATCATAATCAATCACTTCCGTTTGTGGATCAACTCCAAATGGAATCTGTGTCCAGAATTTTCCGGTAATTGAAACTTTATGTCCATGTGTTAAGTGTCCACCGTTATCAAGTGTCATTCCCATAATTTTTCCTCCTTGAGGAACAAGCGCAGTGTACACTGCTACATTTGCCGGGGATCCAGAAAGTGGCTGTACATTCACATGCCATTTTTGTGCAGAAAGTTTAAATAATTTTAATGCACGCTTTTGAGCAAGTAATTCTATCTTATCGGTAAATGTCTGCCCTCCATAATATCTTTTGCCTGGATACCCCTCAGAATATTTGTTAGTTAATTCTGATCCAAGTGCTTTAAGCACGTCTTGAGATACATAATTTTCTGAAGCAATAAGACTAATGGCTTCTTTCTGGCGTTTTTTTTCTGCACCGATGAGTTTCTCGATTTCTTTGTCTTTCATGGGATTTCCGAGCTATTAGTAATAGATAAAGTGTAACATACGGATTATAGATTGCACTGTTTGAGTTACTTGAAAATCATAGTAAAATATTGCTATTACTATACCTTAATCAACCTCATTATGAATTTCAAAGATACTGTACAAATGAAGGCAATAAACGAGAGAATATCTGATAATCAGTATCAAAAACTCCTTCGATCTATTCTTGAAAAAGGTGTCAAAACATCTAGCCAGCAAGGAATAGATGCTCTTACCCTTATAGCTCCTGAGCCGATGCGCTTCAGACTCGACAATGGATTCCCTATCATCAATGAACGAAATATGAATCCCAAAATATCAGAGAATCTTCCTGTTACTGTGTGGCAACAAGCTATTGGAGAAATATTTGGTTTTATTAATGGGGCTCGAACTCAAGAAGAGTTGGAGAAATTTGGATGCTATTGGTGGAAATCATGGGCAACACCAGAAAAATGTGCAAAACGTGGACTTGAAACTGGAGACTTAGGTCCCGGATCCTATGGTGCGGCATTTCACGACTTTCCAACTATAGATGGTGAATCATTCAATCAGTTTAAGCATATCGTTGAACAAATTAAAGAAGAACCCCAACTTCGAACACACTTTGTAACCCCATGGATTCCTCAATATACAGGACGTGGAAAAAGTAAACAGCAAAAAGTAGTGGTGTGCCCATGTCATGGATGGCTAAATATCCGCATTATTGATAACAGATTAACACTTCATATGATGCAACGATCAGGTGATACACCAGTAGGTGTTCCTTCAAACATGGTTCAATATGCAGCACTCACAATGGCACTCGCTCATGTAACTGAAACAATTCCCTATGAATATATTCATACTATTTCTGATGCACATATTTTTGTAGATCAAATTCCAGCTGTAGAGATGATGCTGTCTCGTGAAGCAAAGCCTTTAGCAACTATGAAAATAAATACAGATAAAACTAATCTCTTTGATTTTAGAAAAGAAGATTTTGAACTTTCCGATTACAATCCTCATCCTGGTATTAAAGGTATTCCTGTAGCAATTTAATATGAAAGATAGTTCAAAAACATACATTCACGTTGGTCAATCTCGAACTGAAGGTCAACGCAAAGTGATGGAGCAAATACAAGATGATAATGTCTGCCCTTTTTGTCCTGAACATCTTTCAAAATATCATAAAGAACCTATCCTCAAAGAAAGTGATCACTGGATCCTCACAAAAAACCAATGGCCTTATGAAAATACAAAAAATCAACTTTTAGCCATTCATAAAAAGCATATAGAACATATTGCAGAGCTTAATCAAGAAGCGTCAAAAGAATTGTTTGAACTTTTTCAATGGGGTGCTAAGGAATTTAATATGCCTGGTGGTGCACTCTGTATACGTTTTGGAAGTAATCCCCAATATGGAAATTATGGTAGTAGTGTTCTACATCTCCATGCACACCTAATTGAAGCAGATCTAGAAAACCCTGAAAATGAGCCTGTCAGATTTAAAGTAGGACAACCGAAAAAAAATAATTAATTTACTCAACAAAAATAATTTTTACCTTGTGACTCTTTAGGACATCTTCACCATCAAGAATTCCATATCCCCCAGCACAATACAAAGTCCTAATACCAGAATGAGCAATAAGCTTTGCACATGGAGGACAAGGAAAAACGGTCACATAAATACCTGTACCTTCTAGACTAATACCTTTTTTTGCGGCTTCTGCTATGATTTTAGCTTCTGCATGAATACTTGTTCCCAACTCAAGATGCACACCTTTATGAAATGCATTGCGAGGATCACCATTTATATATGGGGTATGTTCTGAGGGTATATGAGTATTGTGAGCCAGAATTATGACTTCACCATTTTTAACGAGGACTGCACCTACTCTTCTCCACCAATCAGAACTTTTTTGAGATTCTTCCTCTGCAATGCCCAGTACTTTTTTATCAAAATCTTTTCGTGAAATACGCTTTTCTGGAATAACTGGTTTTTCTAATACTGCATTGTGTTTATCCCATCGAAGAAAAATCGAATCAAGCGTAACTTCATGTTTAGGAAAATACTTTTCCCATACCATTTTACAAACATCTTCGTTGGGCATTATCACAGAAATTTTTCTCTTTGATAACACATCCAGATTTTGTTTATTTAAAATCTCTATATTTTTTACAATGTTCCATGTATCGAGAGACTTTTTAATAAGTTCCGGATCAAGCTGACGAATTTCTTTAGAAAGATATGGGAGCTCGCTTGTTATTTCTTTTCCCAAAACATAGAGGGTGTCAACGTCTTTATGCTTATCAATAAACTTTCTATACCCTTCATGAAGTACAGGGATATATGCAATAGCTATTTTCTTCATAATTATTTATTCACTTTCCTCCCGGCATCATCACGATACTCAGAGAGGACATCATCAATTGTTTTAATGAGCTTTGAAGTAAGCGCTTGTTCTACTTTTCTTGCTGTACCTAATTGTAATAATCTGATTTTTGCGCTTGTTGATGTTGTGGCTTTTGGATCAAGAACAATAACTTCCCTACAGTATTTTTTTAATTCTTTTATTTGTTTGTCAGTATAGGTTTCTTTGGTTGCAATAAGCACATCAGGTTGTACGGTCTTAATTAAACTCCATTTTGGATCTTTTGCGCCTTTTAAAACGACAGCATCTACACACCGAAGATGCGTAAGCATTTCCAAACGTTCTTCTTCCGGAACGACTGGTCGATCTGGTCCCTTCCTATTTCGGACTTTCTCATCACTATCTACACCAACAATAAGAAAATCTCCATGACGTTTAGCATCTTCCAAATACCGAGCATGGCCAATATGTACCATATCGTATGTTCCTTGAGTTAGGACAACTTTGCATCCTAACCCCTTAAAATGGCCAATTACATGTTTAACTTTTTTATAGTCTTTAAAAAAGCGATTCTTAAAGTTAGATTCTAATCCAAAAATCCCTCTATTGATCAGTATGTCTGCATCTTTCATAATATTGTAGTGATAATAGTTATTGCAGTCAGATAATACCCCAAGTATAATGAAGCCAGAGTACCGGGTCAACTAAATAACTACTATGACACATATAAATATAATTGCAGCGCTTCAAAAGAAGGACCGCGCGCTTGGTAAAGGAAATGATTTATTATGGAAAATCAGCGATGATTTAAAACATTTTAAATCACTTACACTAACGCATCCTATCATTATGGGAAGAAAGACCTATGATTCTATAGGTAAACCACTTCCTCAAAGAGCAAACCTTATTATCACTCGACAATCTGATTTTGTTGCCGAAGGATGTACTATTGTTAACTCACTCGAGCAAGCACTAGAGAAAGCAAAAGAAATTGATCAGAAGGAAATTTTTATTATTGGTGGTGCAGAAGTGTTTGCACAATCACTTCGTTTTGCAGACAGATTGTATCTTACCATCGTGGATGACAATCAAGAAGGTGATGTCTTTTTTCCCGATTATTCAGAATTTAAAACTGTAGTAAAAGAGGAACCACATCTTGATGAAACTCCTCCGTATACATTTATTGAATTAACTCGATAGAAAAAACCACCTCGTACCGAATGGTATTGGGTGGTTTTTCTCTTGTACTGAGGAGGCTTTATTATTTTACCTCAACTCCCATACTTCGTGCAGAACCTTCGATGATCTTCATCGCTGCTTCTACATCATTAGCATTAAGATCAGGCATTTTTCGCTCTGCAATTGCTCGAACTTGAGCTTTTGTAATAGTACCTGCCTTTGTAGTTTTGTTTTTTCCAGAACCTTTCTGAATATTGATAGCCTTCATGATAAGGTCAGATGCTGGAGGTGTTTTGAACGCAAGATCAAAGGTTCGATCTTCGTACACTGTAATAATTACAGGTACCATATCATTACCCATAGCTTTAGTTCCATCGTTGAATCGTTTTACGAATTCTCCAATGTTTACCTGAGCCTGTCCAAGCGCTGGACCTACTGGAGGTGCTGGGTTAGCCTTCCCTGCAGGAATGACTAGTTTTAGTTGTTTTTTAATTGCTTTTGCCATTGTAGTTTAATTTGTTGTGAAGCGTAACAGTGATAAAGACTTTAGCTTAAATTTTCTTGATTTGCAAGAAATCGAGTTCAACAGGTGTTTCTCG
Source organism: bacterium (assembly GCA_030855525.1). GTDB lineage: Bacteria > Patescibacteriota > Minisyncoccia > Phycocordibacterales > JAKAEA01 > JALYQZ01. Next base: position 4,290 of record JALYQZ010000015.1, on the reverse strand, counting down.
TCCAAACATATTTACAAGTACTTTTACCTTACCTCGTTCCTGATCAACTTCGTTAACCTTTCCTTCGAGATCCTTAAATGGACCGTCCGCGATCATAATATGATCATTTATATCGAGGTCGATATTGTGTTTTGGAGTATCACTTGCCATTCTTCCCATAAGGGCGTCGATTTCGGCTTTGTTAATAGGTACTGGATATACTCCTGAACCTACGAATCCTGTTACCCGAGGGGTGTTTCGTACTACATACCACGAATCATCTGTTACAACCATATCAACAAGAATGTACCCAGGATAGATTTTTTCCTCTTCTTCGATTCTTTTGCCACCTTTTACTTTTATTTTCTTTTCAGTAGGAACAACAACATTAAAAATCTTATTCTCCATTCCAAGAGACTCAATACGTTGTCTCAAGTTTCGAGCAACAGCATTTTCATATCCTGCGTAAGTATGGATTACATACCAGTTTCTACCTTCATCTATTTTTTGTTTCGACATGGAGTTTTATATTAAAATTCTTGATTATTGTAGATTAATGATCTTTTTTATTCCTTCAGAAAATACGTAGTCAAAAAGTCCAAGAAAAAATGCCAATCCAAGAGAAAGGACGATTACAATAATAGTAAAGGCAATGGCTTGTGATCGTGTCGGCCATGATACGTGTTTGAGTTCCCCTCGTGTCTCTTTTATGTAGTTAACTAATCCCATAGAAATTAAGTATAGCAGATTTCTTATAAAAAAAAGAATTAAAAACAGCCCCCGTGGCTGTTTTATTACTATACTCTTTCTACCAAATTTGTCAATAATTACCGTATTTCGTAGGTTATAGTTACGTTAGATGTAATAGTATTTTCCCCTCCTGGAAGCTGTGGCGCTGGAGCAGCTGCACCTCGACTATCCATTGTCTGGTTCATTACAGACTCTTTTCCATAGTATATTGGAGGTATACCATTGGTTGTTTCCTGGAAGTTAGTAATCCGTACCAATCGAACATTAAGGTCTCCTGCAAGTGCTCGAGCTTTTGCTTCTGCATCATCGATTGCTTTCTGTCGAGCTTCTCGCTCTAGTTCTGTTTTGTCATCAATTGTAAGATTAAGACCACTTACATTACTTACTGAAAGATTTCCAATTCCTGAAAGCACATTCCCTGCTACTGATGTATCTCTGACTTTTACCTGAACACTTTGAGATACTTCGTATCCAATAAGTACTTGATTGCCAGGAACACATGGAACACCCGCAATACATGCAGTTGTTCGATATTCATATTTTGGATTCACATTGTATCCAATTGTTTTGATGTCTTTGTCTTCTATTTTTGATTCTTTAAGGTATGCAATCGCAGCATTTGCTTTTGCTGTTGCTTTATCTTGTGCTTCTTTTGTAGTCTTACCCTCTTCTTGTACCGTAAAAGTAAATTCAGCAATATCCGGCACTTTTGTCACCTCACCAGTTCCTAAAACAGTAATCTGAGGTCGTTCTCCTGTTGCAGCGTCTGATTCATTCCATGAGCGGACAGTACCAATAGTAAGAACAAATAAAAATACTGTTGCAAATGCTATAAAAATGATAGCAGCAGTCTTCACCGTCTTCTGTGAACTAAGCCATTCACGATCCATAAAATTTATTTTTTAATTAATATTAATGATTTTTAACTACCGTTAATTATACTACGAAGCTCGGCTGCATGTGTAACGTAAAAGTATCCAATGAGAAATCCTAGTGCAAGGAGAACCATGAACATCACAATGAGTGTAACTCCCTTTGGATAACGAACCGAGAAAGCCAATTTACGCTCAACGAGATGAAATAAGAAAATAAGCCCAGACAAAAGTGCACCACCAAGTAGTAATCCTCCCAATACATCCGAAAACCAATGGACTCCAAGCGCTAGGCGTGAATATCCAATGAGAGCAATGAGGGCAGTTGTGAGACACACTATAATTATTTTTTGCCAGCGCCGTCGTGCTGCATACATGAGACAGTATCCCAAAAATCCATAAAACACAGTAGCAATGAGCGCATGCCCACTCGGAAATGCATAACCAAGGCTTGTCATTTCATAAAGAGCCACATCAGGTCGAGCACGTTGTAGAGCATTTTTAAAATAAATTGAGAGTCCTGCACCTGCTGCCAAACTTCCCAAAAAGAAGCCAGCTAGTAATTCTTCATTCACAAGAACTAATATAAGGAGAAGCACTGCCTGAACTGCAATAATTATTTCGGTATTTGCAAAATAAGTAATAAAAAGCATGAATTTTGCCAAAGGCAATGATGTGTTTTCATTTGCAAATGTTTGTACTGATGTATCAAATGATGTAACGCTTTGATGAAAAGAACTTTCTGGGTGTGCGATACCCCATGCAAGTACCACAAAAGATACAAAAAGCGAAATAGTTACAACTATAGAAATGACCGTGCGCGATCGGTACATGTTTTATTGTGTGTTTAGCTGATCATCAGTAGTAGTAGAAAAAGATACAGAGGATGCGGTCAAAGAAAGTACGGGTAGTATCCTAGAATGTGATTGCAATGATGCTTCGAGAGATTGAGTAGTTTCTTGTACATCAGCAAATGATTCTTTCTCTGACATTGTTTCTACATGAGTGCCAACTGCCTTCATGTGTCTATTAAACCCATCAAGAACTGAGGCTTTCATATCTGCAGATAATCGAGATTCATCTTGCAAGCTTTCTGCTTCTACAAGACGACGATTTACAAGGGTTATTTCATGGGATGCTTTACTTTTTGTTGTAAATGCAAATACACCTTGAATTTTCTCATTGAAACTAACTTTCACAGGATAGAGTATGTCCCCAGGCAATGAACCTTCTGCTGCATAAGCAACACTTGAAGCAAGAAGTACAGCTACTCCAGCAAATGCTCCAACATGTTTTAATGTAGAAAAGAATTTTGAAAAGGGTGAAATAGGAGAATGTTCTATTTCTGATTCTAGAATTGGATGAGTATCAATATAATCATTTAAAAAAAGTTTTAACGACTGACGTTCTTCAGGATTTAAACCGACATGTGCTGACTTTTGTTTTAATATTTCAAAACTGTCATTCATGACTATTATTATATACTACTTCGTTGCTAAATTCAGCATCTCCTGAACCTTTTTTATCCCCCGATTGATACGTACAGATACAGCGTTCTCGGATTCGCCCAAAATATGTGCAATCTCCTTTGGAGAGTAGTCATTGATATATCTCATAAGTATGACTTCTTTGTATTTATCATCAAGTTTGTTGATATGGTTTAACATAGTATCAACTTCTACATTAAACATTGTCTTTTTGTGGTCCTGTACAGGCGCATCAAAGCCGCTTTGTTCTTGAAGTGATTCTAGTGATACCACTTTCTTCTTTCTATACTCATCAATAATTAAGTTGTTTGCAACTTTAAAGAGAAATCCTTTGACATTATTTACTTCTTTTCCAGAAGCAATATATTCCCATGTTCGCGTGAATGTTTCCTGAACAATATCAAGAGCAAGTTCACGATTTGAGACTTTAAAAAAACAGTGGCGAAAAAGTTGATCTGCCATTTCATCATAGAGTGTAATAAATTCTTCTGTTTTTTTTGTTGAAGGTTGGTTTTCTGCCATAAAAATTCACATGAATCAGAGAGTAACTATATCAACTACGGTTGCTTTATCAATTCAGTAACGTTCCACCGAGCAAATATTCCTGAAGGTAGAAGTCGGTTTCCAGACTTTTCTCTGATTGTAAGCTCTCCTACTTCAAGTGATCCATTATATTCTTTAAGAAGTTCTTGAAGATTATTTTTATATGTAAGTGCTGAGTATCCTGAAGCATATCCATTTACTACAAAGAATAATGGATTCTCTTTCAAAAGCTGTTTACATTCATCGAGGAATTCGAGGAAATGTTCTTCGATTCTCCACAACTCTTTTTTTGGACCATGCCCAAATGCCGGAGGGTCCATAATAATTCCATCGTATTTGTTACCTCGCTTTATTTCTCTTCGTACGAATGCACGTATATCATCGAGAATCCATCGTATAGGTTTGTCTTTCAATCCAGAGAGCTCTGCATTTTCTCGGGCCCACGTAAGTGCAACCTTCGAACCGTCAACATGAACAACATCTGCTCCCGCCTGTGACGCTGCTAATGTAGCTCCTCCAGTATACCCGAAAAGATTAAGAACAGATGAGGTCGCTCTGCCTCTTACTTCGGCCCTTTTTAAAGTTTCTCCTATCCATTTCCAATTTGAAACTTGTTCGGGAAATAATCCAGTATGTTTAAATGATGTTGGTCGAATCCA
>JALYQZ010000006.1 GCA_030855525.1 bacterium | reverse complement strand
TAAGTATAAATGCAATTAATGCAACAAATCAATCATACCAAAATTGGAAATATACTACGGTTCCATCTGGAACTATGACACTCACTGCCCCAAGAATTGCAGGCACATATGAAGTGAGATATTTAAAGAATGATGGGTACACCAGTGTTGCAAAAAGTGCTCAGTTTACTGTGGGTGCAGTGACGCCAATTCCACCGACAGAACCACTACCACCAACAACGACACCAAACTCTCCCGCAATTTTATCTCTCACACCATCATCTGGACTTGAAGGATCTTTGATTATTATTTCTGGTTCTAACTTCACTCCATCAAACAACAAAGTATTAATTGACGGAAATGTTTTCATTACGGCTTCTTCAACTAACAATATTATCGGACCATTTACTCTTCCAGAGTTTATACAAGCAGGGAAGTCCTCATGGACCATACAAGTGGAGAATGCTAATGGCAGAAGTAATGGTGCAGCATTCAAGATTGAAGCTACTACTGCGGTACGAACTGTGGTGTCTGCGGTGAATGCGCCGTCACTGAGCCCTAGATATTTTGATATGGATTATAAAACTGGAAAATTCACCATTAAAGGTACTAATTTTACATCATCAAACAAAATATTGCTTGATGGCAAATTATTCGCTACTTTGCCATCATCTGATGGTACAACAATTGGTCCTTTTGGGATGCCTAGTAGTGATAAAGCTAGATATGCGCTCACAGTTATTAATGAAAATGGAATTTCCACTGCATATTATATCCCTAGCTATAACCCTAAATATTATCAATGGTCTATTAATATTCAGTCAGATAGTGTTTATAAAATGTGGTTAGGTAATTATGGCCGTCGTTATTATGAGTTATCCATGTTCGCATTTAAAGGTTCTAACACACTTCAACGTGCTGGTGTCGGTGATGTTTATTACTTCCAATCAAGTACACTTACGCTTAGCCAAAAACCTCAAGGTATGGATTATTCATTTGTCAGCGGAGGTTCATCATGTTCCTTTTCGCGAGATACAACTTCTTATGCTATTCAAAACAGTTGTGGCTATTCACCTAATGCTACAAATGTGTACGGTACTATCCCTATAACTGTTTCTGCATCTAAAGATCTTAAAGCTGGTAATTACATTGGATATAGCGATCTCAAGGCTACTTATCTAGACAAACCCTATTCAATTACTGTGCCTCATTCTATAGGTGTACAACCCTCAACGCTGGTTTTGTTTGTGCCTGGATTTGGACCAGAATCAAAGGATGGATTTGATAAAACCACAAAGATTTTCCAAAAGATTAAAGCAGAAGAAAACAAGATCAACAAAGACAGTAATGGTTATATAACCAATAGTTCAATGATAACTAAGGTTGTTGAATTCGAATACACCCCACTAAACCAAGACAATGAAGAAACCGCAGTACTTCTCAATACAAGCCTTGCAAAAGTGATGCGAGAAGGTAACTATGATCAACTTGCCGTCATAGAGCACAGTGGTGCTGATCAAGTTGTACGAGAAGCAGTACTTCTTGCTCAAGATGGAGAAGATCCAGAACTCCAAGCATTCTGGAAGACTGCAAAAATATATGCATTTAGCCCACTGCATGGGGGATCTGATTTGGCAATATCAGTAAGTTATGCACCTGGAATTGCTGATATTATTCCTTTTGTAAAACGCTCTAGGCAACTTAACCCGCGTGAGGAATATCAGAAGGGACTTTTCTCTAAAGAGGCTATCGGAAAGTTCGGAGCGTCAATTACCTCATACAAATCATATGTACTAGCAGGAGTTCCACTCACGGCAGGTGAAAAAATCAGTGATTTTGCAGATCGACACTTTTCTCATTTGTGGAAGTGTTGGAGTCCTGTAGCATCAGAAAAAGAAGATTGTATAACAGAATGGCAGACTAATTATCTCAACTTACTTTCTCCAATTCCACAAACGTTTAATCAATCGTATACCCAATACTCTCGACCTGGACGATCTACCAACGTAGCTGGTTTTAACCACAAAGTAATTATTTTATCACCAGAACTTCTTGCTGTGGACGAGCATGATGTCCTTCTTCGTTTCGATCCTCTTGTTGATGAAGTCGTTAATCAGATTAGGGGGTATTAGTGTAAGAACAACGTAAATAAACAAGCTATTTTAAGCCTAATACTAAAGGTATCTTAGAGAACGATATTATTGACTTTTTTGGTATGCGTGATATAATATAGACTGTCATGTTATTGTGAATCGTCTCTAACTCAAAAATAAGGAGCGTCTCATGAGTATTCTCTTTTCCGTTCTAATGGTTGCTATTGGCACTCTGTTGCTTCTTGCCATTATTTACGGCCTCTTCTGGCATAAAGCAAGACAAGAGAAGAAGTTCATCGAAATTCTCACCGTCACAAGTGAGCATCCCGACTGGGTGTACGCTGATCTCTTCAGAGCCCTCGATCAGAGAAAAATCATCAAGGATCTCACCACGTTAGAACTTGATTATCTCCTCTCTGATCTCATCGATGCAGACATGCTCCGTCAGCCGCATCAGCACAAGATCGATCGATCGATTGTAAGCGGGGATCATGGCCGGCACTATGCAATCACCGACACCGGGAAAGAACTTCTGGAGGATGTGAAAAAGACCGGCACCTCCAAACGGTTGAGTGACATCACAATGTTCTGAGTCTCACATACACTAAAACCGCATAGGCAACTATGCGGTTTTACTTTTACAAAGTTAATAAATAATAAAAGGTTCATTGTTCCTATAAATGTAATTCGTCTTTATTCATCCTTAATACTTCTTGCGCAGTTCTAATTACTTTTTCCTCATTGAGGACTGAGGTCTGAATATAATCAGCTTGTTGCAAAACATGTTCAAGGAGAAACTCGGGGGTGTGCCACTCTATAGTGCTCATTCCATCCTCGTTGGGAGTAAGAGGATCTGAAATAGAAATAATTTTCCCAAGAAAATATACTACTGTTTTCTCAAATACTTTGTCGCCACTTTGTGCAGGGCCCATGAGAGATCCGATAAAACTTATTATCTCTGCTTGTACACCTACTTCTTCAAGTAATCCACGATGAAAGGTTTCTTCGAGGGTTTCATGTTGTTCTATTGTTTCTGTAGGAAAAAGGAAGATTTCCATTTCTTTTCCATGAAAGACTTTGAAATGCCGAGTAAGCATTTCACCTTTTTCATTCACCACAATACATCCTACAGATAAGTGATAAGGTTTTTCCTTGGTCGATCTGTAAAAATTGAGCGGTAAGGTCATGGAGTATCAGAAGATGTTACTTCTTGTGTGTAATTTCTTCTGTTAATCGAGATACTAATTCATCTATATCGATTTGTCCAAGCTGTCCATTGTCCCGACTCTCGAGTGTCACTTTTCCTGCTTCTAGTTCTTTGTCACCAATCACAAGCCAATAGGGGATTTTATCAACTTTTGCTGCACGAACTTTTTTGCCGAGACCTTCCTTACTATCATCAAGGTCGATTCTCATACCTAGGCTTTTTAATTGCTCAGCAACATCCTTTGCAAATGCATGGTGTGCTTCTTGTATAGGAATAACTTTAACTTGAATAGGGCAGAGCCATAATGGAAAATTTCCTGCAGTGTGCTCGATTAGTGTAGCCATGAATCGCTCAATTGACCCCATAATTGCACAATGGATCATAACGACATCTTCTTTTTCTCCTTTGTCATTGGTAAACTCAAGTCCAAAGTTTTTTGGCATATTAAAGTCGAGCTGGATAGTTGCTACCTGAAGCATTCTGCCCAATGAATCCTTTGCAATAAAGTCGAGCTTTGGTCCGTAAAATGCAGCTTCACCCATTCCATCGATCCATTCAATGCCTCGAGTTTTCATGAGGGTTTCGACTGCAGCTTCAGCTTTTTCCCAAACTTCTTTTGTTCCAAGATATTTTTCAAAGTTACTAGGATCATGTCGAGAGAATCGGACCTGTAGATTACTAAATCCAAATGTTTTATAGAATGTATCGATAATATCCCAGATTGCAAATATTTCACTTTGAATTTGATCTTCTCTACAAAATACGTGAGCATCATCTTGAGTAATAGAAAGTACCCGTGAAAGTCCCGCAAGTTCCCCAGACTGTTCATCTCTGTAAACCATTGTTGTTTCGCAATATCGCTGTGGCATATCTCTATAACTTCGTGGTTCACTTTCAAAAATCTGAGTGTGGTGCGGACAGTTCATTGGCTTCAGGGCATATTCTTTTCCTTCTCGAGTCTGTATCTTAAAAAGATCATCCCCATATTTTTTCCAATGGCCCGAAGTTTCGTACAGATTTCTTTTTGTAATATGTGGAATGGTTACTTTTTGATATCCCTTTGCCTCTCGAAGCTCCCAGACAAAATCATTCAATAATTCTCGAATGATAGTTCCTTTTGGAGTCCAGAGAGGAAGTCCCGCTCCTACTAGTTCAGAGAATACAAAGAGCTTCATTTCCTTCCCAATCTTTTTGTGATCTCGCTTTAGTGCTTCTTCACGTTGAAGTAAGTACGCTTCAAGATCTGCTTTTGTTTCAAATGCCAATCCATAAATACGAGTAAGCATTTTGTTATTTTCATCCCCACGCCAATATGCACCTGCCACACGATCGAGCTTAAATGAGTTTTTGTCAATCTGGCTTGGGTTATCAATATGTCCTCCACGACAAAGGTCAGTAAATGTCCCTGAGGTATAAAGAGTAATTTGTTCACCTTTTGCTGCAATCTCTTCAATAAGTTCAAGTTTGTAAGGATTATCTTTAAATTTTTCTCGTGCTTCATCAGCAGATACAGGTTGAGCATCAAAACTTTTCCACGATTTCAAAATCTCTCGCATCTTTTGTTCTATTTTTCCAAGATCTTTATCAGAAATAGGAGATGAGAATTCGAAGTCATAATAAAATCCATTGTCGATTGCTGGACCAATAGTATTTTTTGTATCTGGCCAGAGTTCAAGAACTGCAGCAGCAAGTAGGTGGGCAAGGGAATGCCTTACGTGTGAGATTTTTTCATTGTTTTCCATATGGTGTGATCATACCAGATTTACGGCCTTTTGAAAGTGTTTTGTAGAGGTATATTTTATTACTTCTTTATTTTTCCTTTATGTCTAGATTGTAAGATAGATTCATTATTATATAATTCACATATATGGAATCTCAGATTACACTCAAAGACATAGTAGAACTTATAAATCGAAATCAAAATATCACGAATGATAAGTTTGAGAGTGTTAATGATAAATTTGAATTAATTACAACACTTATTAAAACAAATCAAGAAAAAACAGATAAAAAATTTGAAAATTTAACAGAGCTCATGGTTAAAAGCTTTGATACAGTATATGAAGATATAGCTCATACTAAAAAAGAAATTAGAAATGTTGAAACAAATCTCGGTGAAAGAATTTCTCGATTAGAATACTATACAGCAAAATATGAAACGCGGACCTCTATTTTAGAAGATAGCGTTCGCAAATTAAAACATACAGAAGAATTTTAAAGCGCTCTCGCTTTATCAATCAAAATACTAGGCACACCATTACGACGTGAAACTTTACCTTTGATAGCAACACAATTATCTGTAAGGAAAAGTGCTTCATATTCTTTGTATGTTTTTGGAAATGCTACTGCTTCGATACTTCCAGAATAATCTGCAATTTTTAAGAAAACCATTTTATCTCCTTTTTTTGTAACAATAGGTTTTACTTCCTCGAGAAGTCCATAAGCAATAGCTGTCATTCCTTCGCGAAGCCCATCTTTTACTTCTTTGATAGTCATCTCACGCTTATCCATCTTTTCTTTGTACTTATCAAGTGGGTGACCAGAAATATAAAGTCCTAAGAGTTCTTTTTCCCAAGTAAGTTTATTATCTTTTGTTGCAGGAGGTGCATCTTTGAGGCGAAGAGTAGGAATACTAGAGGTATCTGCCATAAGTCCAAAAAGGGAATCTTGGTTTGCAGTGCTACTATTCTCTTTACTAAATCGAAGTAAGTCATCAATATTTTCAAGCATATGACCTCGTTCACCATGTTCATCCATTGCTCCACATTTAATGAGGGATTCTAAAGATTTTCTATTAAGGTTTCTATCTTTCACTCGTGTAAGAAAATCAATAAGAGTTTTAAATGACCCCCCTCGTTTCCGTTCTGCAATAATTGCTTCTCCAATACCTTCTCCAAAGTTTTTAATCGTTGTAAGTCCAAAACGGATCGAATCACCTGTATTGTTGCCACCTTTTATAACAGTAAATCCAGAATAACTTTCATTGATATCAGGAGGAAGTACTGGGATTTTCATTCGTTTACACTCAGCAATAACACTTGCAACTTCTTCAGTATCTCCAGATTCTGCAGTAAGTACTGCACTCATATAAATTGCAGGGAAGTTGGCTTTCATATATGCCGTTTGGTATGCAACTTTCCCATAACTAGCAGCATGAGCTTTGTTGAATCCGTACGCAGCAAATGGTTCGATGAGTTTCCAAAGTTTATCAGCTTTTTCTTTTGCTAACCCATTCTTAATTAAACCTTCCATGAGTTTTCCTTTTTCGGCTTCCATAACTGCTGGAATTTTCTTCCCCATAGCTTTTCGAAGTTTGTCGGCTTCAAGCCATGAGTATCCTGCAAGTTTGATAGCGATCATCATAACGTCATCTTGGTAGGTAATAACACCATATGATTGATCGAGAATATCTTTCATTCGAGGATCAAGATATTGCACATAATGGGGGTTGTGTTTTCGCTCGATATAGCTTGGAATAGATTCCATAGGTCCTGGTCGATAGAGTGCCACCATCGCGTTAATATCTTGAATTCGAGAAGGCTTTAGATCTTTCAAAAACTTTGTCATACCAGTTCCATTCAGCTGAAAGAGTCCTATGGTTTCTCCACGAGCAAGCATCTTGAATGTCTTTTCATCATCAAGCGGAACGTTTTCAATATCAACAACAATATTATCAATTTCTTTCGCAAGCTTTACCGCATCAGCAAGAATAGAAAGGTTTCGAATTCCAAGGAAGTCGAATTTGAGAAGTCCTACACCGTCTTCACCTACTCCGTGCATATCGTACTGAGTAATGAGCTTACCTTCACCTTTTGGGTCGTATTGTATGGGCACATGTTCAGTAAGTGGATCAGGTGAAATCACCACACCAGCAGCGTGCACTGAAATGTGTCGTGCACACCCTTCGATTTTTTTCGCCATATCAATGATTTGTCGAACATCAGCTTCTTTGTCGTACATTTTTTTGAGATCGGGCTCTTCGACAAGTGCTCGCTCAATCGTCATCGCAAAACCTTGTGAGCCCATCGGAATCATCTTTGAAATTCTATCACCAGTCATAACGGGATAACCCATAGCACGTGCCACATCTCGTACTGCACCTCGCGCTGCCATCGTTCCAAAGGTTCCAATTTGAGCTACTTTATCAGCTCCATATTTTTGTCGAGCATAGGCAATTACTTCGTCACGACGATTGTCGGCATAGTCCATATCGATATCGGGAGCAGACGGTCGCTCGGGGTTCAAGAATCGTTCGAACGGAAGTTTGTATTTAAGGGGATCTACGTTTGTGATTTTTGTGAGATACGTTACAAGAGATCCCGCAACTGATCCTCGAATCGTTGTAAGAATACCTTGTTCGTGTGCAAAACGAAGAAGGTCTGACACTACACGAAAGTATCGTGCGTATCCTTTATTTTTAATAACCTCTAATTCATAATCCAATCGTTTCAAAAGCTCAGGACTTCTTTCCATTCCTCGTTTTTCGATTCCATCGTATGCCAAATCTCTCAAAATATCATCGTGCGTTTTTCCGAGAGGTGTATCGATTGCAGGGAAGTACCATTTTCCAATTTCGATCGTAACATTACACGCATCTGCGATTTTTATTGCATTTTCGAGCGCTTGTGGAATATCTTTAAAATATTCTTCCGCTTTCTCACTACTAATAAAAGAGAAATCTTCTTCAGAATCATCAAAACTTCGTTCACTTGGATCGCCATGAGATTGAATAGACATCAATGTATCACGTGCAGCCTTGTCTTCAGGATCAAGATAATACACATCGTGTGCAGCAACAAGCGGAGTATTAGTTTTTTGAGCAAGCTTTTTTATTTCTTCCATCAATTCCATATGGTTTGGAATTTCGGGATGATGCGTGATTTCTAAATAGAAATTTTCTGCTCCGTATGCCTTTTTATAAAATGTCACCAGCTCTTCTGCTTTCTCATGATCTTTAATTTTTAAAGCCTGGCTTGTTTCTCCGGAAAATGAAGGCATGATACAAAACAATCCATTTGAGTATTTTTGTACTAACTCTTTATCAATGCGAGGTTTGTAATAAAACCCTTCGATGTTTGAATCGGTAACAAGTTTAATGAGGTTTTTATAACCATCATTATTTTTTGCCAATAATACTAATCGCGATCTTTTGTTATCAATTCCAGACTGCTTGTCATGACGAGTACGGAGTGCAACATAAAAATCAACACCGATAATTGGTTTAATTTCTTTCTTTAAACACGTCTGATAGAACTCTACTGTTCCATACATATT
>JALYQZ010000038.1 GCA_030855525.1 bacterium | reverse complement strand
CTTCACCAAGAGTTTCTTTAAGTTCAATAAATCGATGTGCAGAAGAAAAGTTGGTAACTTGGAAAAGTCTTTTTTCTGCAGAATCTAGAATTTGGGCTAGTTCAGTTCCTTCATCATATCCAAGACCTGTAATTTCTTCGGCACATTCAATCAAGTTTCGCATGATTGATTTTTTCTGCACAATTTCTGCATAGTGTTTTATGTTTGCTGCAGAAGGTACAGTGTTCACAAGCTCAGTAAGGTATGATGCTCCACCAATTGTGTCGAGACAATTTTTATCCCGCATACATGAAGATAGCGAAAGGAGATCGATGGGAGTTGCTTTTGAAAACAACTCCATCATATGTTTATAAACAAGACGATGTTTTTGAGAATAAAAAGATTCATGGTTAATAAAGTCCATGACTTCGTTGATAGTGTCGGGACGTAACATGATTGAACCCAAAAGGGCCATTTCTGCATCAGTACTCTGAGGTGGTACTCGTAGGTAGGGTGTCTTTTTTAATTTCTCTGCCATGTGACTATTTTAGCACAGGGCTTTTTGCTGAATACTTCAAAAATGCTATAAATGGGGTAGAAGCTGTTCGTAAGCTGTGGATAGTGAAAGCATCGAATACAAACGCTTATGTGTCTAGTACAGCAGTAAGGAGATTTCATGGGTCCTATTCGTACATTGGTATTCATATACTATGTTGTCCACTTGGCTTGGGCAATAGAAAGGAGATATAAAGATTAAACCCCTGTGCCAGTAGAAACTCCCTAGGGGAGTTTCTTTATTTTATTGGAATTAGTTTCTGTCCCTCTTGAGTATCCTTTACTTCAAACCCTAATTTTTTAATTTCATCACGGAGTTCATCTGATTTTATAAAATCTTTATTTTTTCTTGAATCATCACGGAGTATGAGTAATTTTTGTACTTCTTCAGGTATTTCTGTTTTCCTAATATTATTTAATCCAAGACCAAGCACTGTATCAAATTTAAGAATTGTGGCTTTTTTATCTGCATTAGAAATCTCATCATCTTTTGTGAGTTCCCACATTAAAGCGATTGCTTTTGCAGTGTCTAAATCATCATTAATAAATCCTTTGAAAAGAGCGAGATAATTTTCATCCATGTTTCCTCCTTCAGGAAGAGATGAAACCAAATGAATAAGACGGATGTAACCATTACCTGCTCCTTCAAGAGCATCCCATGAGAATGTAACAGGGGTTCTGTAATGTGCTGTCAAAAGCCAATATTTATAGGCAAGGGGAGAAATATTTTTATCAATGATGGTTTGAAGGCGAATAAAATTGCCTTGAGATTTTGCCATTTTTCCACCCTCAATATTTACAAAGGCATTATGAAGCCAGTAATTTACAAATGGTTTGTCATGAGCATATTCTGATTGAGCTATTTCATTATTATGGTGGATTGAAGCAAGATCCATACCCCCTGTGTGAATATCAAAATTTTGTCCTAGATATTTTTCTGACATTGCAGAACATTCAATATGCCATCCAGGAAATCCTTTGCCCCATGGACTTTCAAATCCAAGTGCAGGATTTAGTTTCCATAATGCAAAATCTTTAAAATTTCTTTTTTCAGTTGTACTTTCTACGCGTGCATGAGAGTCGTCAGAACTGATTCCACCAAGCTTTCCATAATCTTCATCTTTTGAAGTATCAAAGTACACTCCATCTGATGTTTTGTATACAATATCTTTTTTTTCGAGGGTTTTAATAAAATCTATATCTTCTTGTATATGTTCACTCGCTTTTGGCATTACTTCAGGGAGATGAATGTTTAATTCACCTAAATTCTCTTTAAACCGATCTGCATAAAAGTCGGCAAGCTCTTTCATAGCATCTAAAGTGAGAGGCTTTCCTTCACGAAGAAGACCTTTTGTCATTTTATCTTCTCCTTCATCTGCATCACTCGCAAGATGCCCGATATCAGTAATATTAATTACTTGTTGTACAGCATATCCATTAAATTCAAATGTCCGACGAAGTGTATCAGCTAAAACAAATGCTCGAAGGTTTCCGATATGTACATAATCATAGACAGTTGGTCCACAATTATACATTCCAACCTTTCCCTCGGTGATTGATTTGAACTCTTCTTTCTCTCCAGTCAATGTATTTGTAAGCTTGAGCATATCTCTACATAATATCTGGAATAGCTTTTGTTTACAAACAAATTATTTTTTGCGATACTTTACGCTATATGTCATCAAATACTCAACGGATCACCGCAGGAATTGTCGGCGCTATTATTGTCGCTGTCGCTTTTTTAGGAGGAATGTATTATGGAGTAAATAACACACATGCAGTTAATGACACTACCGATGCATTAATTAATAAAGAATTAGGTAAAAATCAAACAGTAGATTTTGCTCCGTTTTGGAGAGCTTGGAATATCTTGAATGAAAAATATGTTGCTACTCAGGGCTCTAGTACTGAACCTGTTACAGATCAAGATAAAGTTTATGGAGCTATCAAAGGTCTTACCGAAGCATTTGGAGATCCATATACAACATTTTTTCCTCCACAAGAATCTAAAGAGTTCGCAGAAGAAATTGCAGGTAACTTTGAAGGTGTAGGTATGGAAGTGGGAATGCGAGATGGAGTTATTACAGTTATTGCACCTCTCAAAGATACTCCAGCATACAAAGCGGGTATAAAAGCAGGAGATAAAATTCTTAAAATTGATGACACTATTACTTCATCTATTACTGTAGATGAAGCAGTTAAGAAGATGAGAGGTGTGAGGGGTACTGCAGTTAATCTTACTATTATTAGTGAAGGTGACGAAAGCCCTCGTGAAGTTTCTATTATTCGAGATAAAATTGATATCCCTACAATTGATACAGTAATAAGAAAAGATGGAATCTTTGTGATTCGACTTTATAGTTTCTCTGCAAATTCAGCTACATTATTCCGAAACGCTCTTGAGCAGTTTGTCCGATCTGGCCAGAGCAAGCTTGTTATTGATCTTCGAGGAAATCCAGGAGGCTATCTTGAGGCTTCAATTGATATGGCTAGCTGGTTCCTTCCAAGTGATAAAATTATTGTAAAAGAAGATACAGGAGGTAAGGGTGAAAATGAAGAGTTTAAAAGTAAGGGCTATAATGTATTCAATGAAAACTTAAAAGTGATTATTCTTGTTGATGGAGGTTCAGCATCTGCATCTGAAATTCTTGCGGGTGCACTCCAAGAGCATGGTATAGCACGACTTGTAGGAACAAAGACATATGGGAAAGGTTCTGTGCAGCAATTGGTAAATCTCACTTCAGATACCTCACTTAAAATTACAGTGGCTCGATGGCTTACACCTAATGGTAAATCAATTTCAGCTGAAGGATTGCATCCTGATGTAGAAGTAAAGGTTACTTCAGAAGATGTTGAAAAATTGGACGATGTTCAGATGAAAAAAGCAGTAGAATTGCTGGGAGGGAATGTAAATGAGAAGTAGTAGACTCTTCTCTTAAAATAGTGTATATTCTGGAAACTAAATTAATAATCAAAACGAGCATGAAAGTAATCCTACTAAAAGATGTAAAGAAGGTTGGTAAAAAGTTTGAAGTAAAAGACGTTGCAGACGGCTTTGCATTGAACTTTCTTATCCCACGAAAGTTTGCAGAAGTTTCAAACGACTCAAATACCCGAAAGGTAGAAACGCTTAAGGTTCGAGATACAGCAGAAAAGAAGATTCAAGAAGATCTTTTGATGAAGAATCTCAAAGGTCTTGAAGGAATTACACTTGAACTTAAAGAAAATGCTAATGGAAAGGGACACCTCTTCAAGGGAGTTCACAAGGAAGAAATTGTTGCTGGTTTGAAAACACAAGGTCATCTAGATATTCCTTCTGACTATATTGTGCTTGAAAAGCCAATCAAAGAAGTAGGGGAACATACTATTGAAGTAAAGGTTCAGGATAAATCTGCAAACTTTAAACTCGTTATATCAGCTCAGTAATCCCGCGCCATGCAGTGCAGGACTAAAGAAAAACCCCTCTAGTACTAGAGGGGTTTTTCTTGTCCCGCGAAGCTTATTCTTATGAGTGAAGAGTGATTATTTTACGTTAACTAATTTTCGAGTTGATTTTGAACCATCAAAATTCATTTTTCGCTTATTTTTGAATTCGACAACACCTGCTTTGAGAGCAAAGATAGTGTGGTCTTTTCCTACACCTACGTTAGAACCTGCGAGAAAAACAGTTCCACGTTGTCGTACAATGACTGACCCTATTTTAACGGTCTCTCCCATGTTTGCCTTGACCCCAAGGTATTTTGGATTTGAGTCATTTAGGTTTTTTGCCGAACCTCCGGCCTTTTTTGTTGCCATAGTATCTTTATGTTTATTTTAACTACCCTGTATATACTGTGAATATATAACTAAGTGAGCATGATTATATATGACATATCTAAAAATAGCAAATACGCTGTTTTAGCTAAACTCTTTATCCCTGGCCTTATAATCCTGGTAAATGGAGGATTATTGGGAGGGTGGAAACTTCACCAGCTGCAAAAAACTCGGAAACCAGCAGTTCTTGATACTTCTGCCGTCGTGCTTCGTAGTACTAGTATACCTAACAATGATATACTAAAGACTCCAGCAACTACTACTGTTCAAATGACGGGAAAATATGTCGCCTCACGTGGAGGGACTGCATATCATTTGCTCACGTGCTCCGGAGCAAAGCGAATATCTGAGAAGAATAAAATATACTTTCAGAATAAGGAGGAGGCAGAGCGGTTTGGGTATAAACCAGCTAAAAACTGTAAAGGAATTTAAAAAATTACTAAAGAATGAAAAGAATTGCACACAAAACAGTATTGCACCTCTTAGGTTGGGCATTTATCCTGCTTGGATGTCTTGGTTTTGTGCTTCCATTAATTCCTGGATTCCCACTATTTTTCCTCGGAATGTACTTTTTATCCCTCGCATCTTTATGGCTTTGGCTTAAACTTGAAATTTTCAAAAAACGATTTCCTAAACTCGGGTATTATTTTGATAAGTTTGATCTCAAAGTTAACAGATTTATTAAAAAGGCTCATTACTAGTCCACAAATACTTTTTCGGGTAAGATAGATCTATGACTCAACCATTTTCATCTGAGCTCGCTGCAGAAATTCTCCAAGAAATCAAAGGAGCAAAAAACATATTGATGCATTGTCATCCAAACCCAGATGGAGACAGCATGGGTAGTACGTTAGGCATGAAATATGTGTTAAAGACACTCGGTATAGAATCAACTATCATACGAGGAGATACAGATCTTCCTAAATATCTTTCTGTTTTACTAGGATATGAAACTATTGTTAAAAAGAATATTTTTGAAGTTGATTTGTCGCAGTATGATCTTTTTCTTATTTTAGACTCAGGATCACTTAACCAAATTTCAAAAATTAAAGATCCAGAGTTTCCTTCAACACTTAAGACTATAGTAATAGACCATCATGTATCGAATACTGGGTATGCTGATATTAACCTTGTTGATTCATCATATCCTTCAACGTGCCAGATTGTCGTTGATCTCATAACATCATGGAACATTGCGTTTACTCGGGATATGGCACTTAACCTTTTTGTTGGGATGTTTACAGATACAGGAGGATTTAGATACCACTCAACCACTCATAAGACATTTCTTGCAGCAGCAAAACTTGCAGAGGTAGCACCTGATTTTCCTGAGATTATGTTCCAAATTGAAAACAATAATACAAAAGGGAGGCTTAAGTTGCATGGGTACTTATTAAACTCTATCGAAACATTTTTTAATGACTCAGTGGCGTTTGCTTCTATTTCGTATGATGATATTCAAAAACATGGTTTTACGAAAGATGAAATATCAGGTGCTTATATTACAAATGAGATGAAATCTGTTGTTGGATGGAATGTATGCGCTTATCTTATGGAGATTGAGCCAGGAATAGTGAAAATGAGCTTTAGAACCCGTGATGAAAAGGCCTTTGATGTATCAAAATTAGCTGTAGAACTAGGTGGAGGTGGTCATGTCCGAGCCGCTGGAGCCCAAATAAGGGGCACTTTAAGTGAAGTAAAAGAAAATGTGTTAGAGACTATGAAAAGAGTCTACAACCTCTAAAATTGGCGATGAGCTTTTCTAAGCTTTAGTGTAAATTAAATGGCCTATTAAGGCCATTTTCTAGTGTCGTATCACTCACGTTTTGTCTAAAAAAAGATTGACAAAACTTGTGCATGTGATATAATATACCCATATCAGATGACCTCTGATTTTTTGTTGGTAAGATACCAAACTACACCATATTTACCGAGCGATGTCGAGTCGCCTTCAGAACGAATCAAAATGATTAAAAAGATGGTGTATAGGTTTAAAACTTAATATTTAGGCTTATTCTTACATTAACTTCGAGTTTAGCATTGTTACTTTCTGTTTCGATGACTCATCATGCGGCCATTGGAAATACTCTTGGAGATACTCAACGAGTACAAAGTAGTCCGATTGTTGCTGCGGCAACTGTTGCTGCACTTAATCCGATTGCCCTTACAAAGCCAGCACCGGTAGAAGATGTTGAATCATATGTACGTGCATACTTTGCAAAAACTCCAATTATGGCTGAGGTTGCACGATGTGAGTCTCAATTCCGACAGTTAGGAAAAGATGGTTTAGTGCTTCGAGGTAGAGTTGTTTCTGATGACCTTGGTGTTATGCAGATCAACGCGTACTTCCATCAGGATACTGCAGAAAAGCTTGGATTTGACCTTTATTCATTAGAAGGTAACCTCGCTTACGCAAAGAATCTTTATGAGCGACAAGGTCTACAACCTTGGTCAGCATCTGCTCCATGTTGGGATAAATAATTTCCTTCACACTTAACTGCAAAACCCCATTCTAGAAATAGAGTGGGGTTTTGCTATACTTGGTATATGAACTATTGGCTTGTAAAAAGTGAAGCAGATTGTTATTCAATCGATGATTTTAAAAAAGATAAGAAAGCATCCTGGACAGGAATTCGCAATTATCAGGCACGAAACTTTATGCGTGATAGTATGAAAGTGGGGGATGGAGTGCTCTTTTATCACTCAAGTACTGAGCCAAAAGCTGTGGTGGGAATTGCAAAAGTGGTAAGTAAACCTCATCTAGATGAAACTGCATTTAATACAAAAGATGATCATTATGATCCAAAATCTAAAAAAGATATTCCCACATGGATATGTGTAGATCTTCAGTTTGTAAAGAAATTCACGAGAGAAGTAACCTTGGCTGAAATAAAGAATCGACCTGATTTGAAGGGGATGCCACTTACTCAAACAGGGAGCAGACTCTCTGTACAACCAGTATCTGAGGCACATTTTATGATAATAGAAAAATTGGGGGAATAGTAGTGTCTGTAACGAATTCGGCTTTTGTACGTCTATAACTTTGTTAGTAAACAATTGACGAATTATGAAACCTCAAGAAACACACATGATTAATAAAGAAACCCTTGCAAAAGATCTCGAAGAGATTCGTAACAAGCTTATAGAAATCTGTCAGGAAAATGTTCTTCAATTTGAAGGAGACCTTAGTCCTACAGAAAAAGATAAACTTATTTCACAGCTTAAAATGCTCAATTTTGATCAGTTGAAGCGACTTGCCGAAGAATATGTAGTTAACAAGCCTGCAATGAATATTCCATCAAATATTCAGGCTGTTCCTATGTATTCTCGGGTACCAAAACCAGCACAGAAATCACTCTATCGTGACGCAGAAAAGCGTGGACGAGAACTTGTAGCACAAGGAAAAGTAGGAGCATTTCTTGTTGCCGGAGGACAGGGAACTCGACTCGGATACGATGGACCAAAGGGAGAATATTCAGTAACTCCAATTAATGGAAAGTCACTCTTTCAGGTATTTGCAGAACAACTCCTCGCATATTCTGAGGAAGCAGAACGAGCTATCCCTTGGTATATCATGACAAGTGATATCAACATTGTTGCAACAAAAAGTTTCTTTGAGGGAAATAACTATTTTGGATATAAAAAAGAAGACATCTTCTTCTTCCAGCAGGGTATGATGCCAGCATTTAGTATGGATGGAAAACTTCTTCTAGCAGACAAAGATAGTCTTGCATTGAGTCCAGATGGACACGGTGGAAGTCTCCGAGCACTTAAGCTTAGTGGAGCGCTTGATGATATGAAGAGACGTGGAGTAGAACATCTCTCATACTTTCAGGTAGATAACCCACTTGTACATTGTATTGATTACACCTTCATTGGACTTCATGATCTTACAAAGAGTGAAATGAGTAGTAAGACTATTCCAAAAGCAGGACCACTTGAGAAAGTTGGAAACTTTGTGGCAGTTGATGGAGTGGTACAAGTTATCGAATATTCTGATATGCCAGAAAGTCTTGCAAATCAGAAGAATGCAGATGGATCACTTACCTTTAACGCAGGATCTATTGCAATTCACGCCCTTGCTACAAGCTTCATCGAACGATTGAATGCATCAGGAGAACTTAATCTTCCATGGCACCGAGCAGAAAAGAAAGTAGCATATATTAACTCAGAAGGAATACTTGTAAAACCAGAGAAGCCAAACGCAGTAAAACTTGAACAATTTATTTTTGACGCAATTCCACTTGCAAAGAATGCTCTCGTGTATGAAACAGATCGATCAGAAGAATTTAGTCCTGTAAAAAATGCAGAAGGAAATGACTCTCCGATTACTTGTCGAGAACATCAAGTATCTCGAGGAATTCGATGGTTGAAAGCTGCAGGTATTCGAGTAGGAGAGGATGTGAAAGTTGAAATCGATCCACAGTTTGCAGTTTCAGCTCAACAGCTTAAGCAGCAAGCACTCGCAATTTCAGAAATCCCTGCAGGATCAATGGTGTACTTTAGTATAGAAGGTATCGAAGGACTCCCAGTAGTTGCACCACGAGGATTCATGAAGAAGATTCTTGTATCTCTTGGAAAACTTATTGGAGCACGACCAAAGCCAGTACAATCACCATCCACAACATCTATTGCTTAATGTAAGCAAATAAAAACCCCTCATTATGAGGGGTTTTTATTTATACTAATTTTTTGATTTCTTCTATTACGTGTAGTATTTCTGCGGAGCTTCTTCCTCCACCAATAAATCTAATAATTGGTTCTGTATTTGAAGGTCTCATATTAATCCACAGTGTTCCCATATCAAGAGTAATACCTTCACGTGTTTCAATTTTGCCACCTTTATGTTGAGAAAACTCCATGATCTTTGGTTCCATATCCTTCCATGTTTTGTCACCTAATTTCATTTCTTCATTTACCAAATCTTGAGGTGGAAGAGATTTTCGATATTCTGCTAAATGAGAAGGAAGTTTTGAAACAATATTTGCAATCTGAATCATAGTAAAGATACCAGAATCTGCCCCAAAGAAATCTTTAAAATAATAATGTCCAGAGAATTCTGCACCCACACTTGCGTTGGTTTCTTTAAGTACTTGTTTTACATAAAATGATCCTACTTTTGAAGGTACAAGAAGTTTCGAATCAGTTACTTTAAGATGTTCGAGAGATTTGAATACAGTTTCATCTGCTACATAAGGAGCCTCATTGTTTTTGAAAAGCAGCGTTGCTGTCATAAAAGAAGGAAGCATAACACCTTCATTATCAACAAAGAATGCACGGTCTCCATCAGCATCGAATATTGCTCCAAAATCTGCTCCCGTCTCTAATACCTTTTTTGCTGCATCATCAGTTGCTCCAGCATTAAGTGGGTTGGGACCATGAGCTTTAAAGTCTGGATCTGGATCATCATGAAGAGAGATGATTTCCAAATCAGGAAGCATGTCTTTCAACTTTTTGATAACAACGCCTGCAGAACCATTCGAACTATCACAGACAACTTTCAATGGTTTTGAAAGGGCAACATACTTTTTCAAAAAATCAGCATATATTTGTACGTAATCCATATTATTGAAGGCTATCTACAACTTTTAATACTTCCGTTCCACTTATTGTTTCTGCTCCTTCTTTTACAATTTTAATTCCATTATACTCCTTTGGATTGTGTGATGCGGTAATCATGCACCCTCCTGAGGCCTTAAAATTATTTACATGAAAGTAAAACATAGGTGTTGTAGAAAAGCCTACAACACGCACAGTAATATTTTTATTAATATGCTGTGCTTCACTCGCAATACTTTGTTCAAGAACGCTCATAAGCTCTGGCGAACCATGTCGAGCATCATGCGCTAGAATAATCTCTCCTGCGTTAAACATCTTAACGCACGCTTTACCTATTGTTGTGACTGTTTCTTCATTGATATCAGTGGGATAAATACCACGTATGTCATATGCTTTAAATATACTTCTGTTCATATAATTATAGTATAATGATTTTATAATATTAATAAAGAGAATATATGAGTGAAAGTTTTAGACAGGCATCCCAACTTGAAAATACAGGGGAAATACCTCGATCATATGAAGAAGGAGCACAGGCGAATCTTGAAGAGGCTCTTGAAGCAGCTATTGCTCTTGATGAACAAACAGGAATTGATAGTGACCTTGATGCTCCAACACGAGAGGACATTGCAGAACTAGATGGGCCCGAACAAACACAAACAGCACCTCAAGAAATAAGGAGATCAAGAGAAGGCATGGGAAAAAAGCAACGATTAGCGCTTGCGGCATCTCTTCTTTTTGGACTTTCAACAATAGGATGTAGTGCAAGTGCATCACCTCGAGTAACAGTTACTGAACGAGATAATTTTGGTAATACTACTGTTGATGAACATCCGGTTCGGAGTGTATTTAGTCTTGTTCGAGAAGCAAGTAAGGATACACAAAAAAGATTGTATAGAAAGAATGTTACGGATTATCAATTTAAACATTCTGCAAATGTAAAAATCGGAGTGACACCAAAAGGTATAAAAGGAAGTATTCGTGAATATAAGAGTGTGCGAGCACGAGGACAAGCAGCTGAGCAACAGCGAAATCAAGACGAAGATCGAAATAACAACAATAAACGATAAATTGTATGAAAAACTACGATCGCATTAGAGATGCTATTAATAATTCGCCCTTGGAATCAGAAGACCAGCTTGCACTCACAGAAACATTTGCTGTAATTAGTGATGATCATTTAGAAGAAATTGCAGAGCTTTTTGAAACAAAACCTGAGTGGATTGAAACATACAATGAAAATCGAAAGAGAAAACTCACCGCATATCATACTGGTGAAGAAGGGGAATGGAATCAGATTCTTGACGAGGAAAAAAGGATGCTTAATAAGCTTGTGTTTGATTCTGACTAGATAAAGGTAGTATTATCATTTATATATATGAGAAAAATTCTCGCCATAGTAATAGGTGTGGGTATTGTAGCTGGAACTGCATATTTTTTAATGCGACAGTCTGCACCAGCTCAGGTAGTAATAGAAAATTATCCTTCGCCTGGTAGCAATGTTATTGCCTTTGGTGATAGCTTAGTAAAAGGTGTAGGATCAACTCCCGGTAATGATTTTATATCTCGCATTTCACGCGAACTTGATATCCCTATTGTTAATGAAGGGGTAAATGGAAATACAACAGCTGATGGACTCAAGAGAATTGATAAGGTTCTCGAAAATGATCCAAAGCTTGTCTTGGTTCTTTTTGGAGGCAATGATGTACTCCAAAAGGTACCTGCTGAAACGACGTTTAAAAATTTGGAAACCATGATTCAAAAAATTCATGAAAAAGATGCTATGGTTGTACTCCTTGGTATTCCATCAGGACTTTTTTTTAGAGACCTGTACGAACCTCAGTATCGAGCACTTGCTGAGAAGTATAATACTGCATATGTACCCAATATTTTGGCGGGACTATTTGGTCATCAAGAATACATGAGTGACACCGTGCATCCCAATGATGCAGGATATGAAAAAATGGCACGACTAATTTCTCCTGTTGTAAATAAATTGACTAAATAACTCACTGTGATAGAGTCTCTGCTTGTCTGCAAAACCACATATTCATATGAAACGATACTTTACTGCACTCATTGTAGTCCAAGTGGCGCTGATATCATTTGTTATACCTTTCAGCCTCTTAAGTAAAGAAAAGGACGTATCTCCTGTAAAGCAAGAATCCAGTGTGTTTTCTAGCCGTGTTTTAATACCTGCATCAACTACTACTCCTCCAATTCATGAATCGGTAAAGATTGCCTATAAAGCAGAACCTTTTCCTATAGAAATCACAAAACCAGCAGCACGAAGAGTATTTTCTTCATACCCAAAAGTGACGTTTGACTCAGTATATAAAATATTGGCAAAAATTGCACGTTGTGAATCTGGTGGTGACCCACTAGCTAAAAACAAGACGAGCTCAGCAAAAGGATTATTGCAAATTATTGATGGTACATGGGAGCACTTTAGTTGTGAAGGATCTGTCCTTGATGGGAATGATAATATGCAATGTGGAGTAAAGATTGCAATGACATCCGGTCTTCATCACTGGGATGAATCTCGATCATGTTGGATAGGACTTGTCGGAAGTGAAACATTGGCGGATAATAGGTAGTAATGCAAAAGAAAATTACTGTCGTTATACTTCTCCTCATCATAATAGGAACTGCAATAGTATTAATCCTTCAGAGAAGAGAAGGATCCCGTAATATGGCATCAGTAGTGACTAGTAGCGAAGATGTGGAGAATACATTTCAAGAATTAGAAGTATCAGATTCTAAAAATTTTATTCTAGATCTGGGAGATGATGATTCGACGATTACTATGAGAGTGGGAGACGAGCTCCTTATTCAATTGGGTACTGATGAATGGGGAGTGATTATTGACCCCTCCGGAGTCATCGAAGCAATTCCTAATATACCAACAATTGCTGGTGTACAGGGGATCTATAAAGCTATTAAAGAAGGAAAGGTAGAAATAAATGGAAAAGCTGGAACACTGAGCTTTAAAACCACGGTTATTGTTGAGTAATCCACAACCAAAAACAAGCTAAAAAGGGGTATAATAATGTTACTCTAAGCAGGCAACCTCGTAGTATATAGTGAGCGCCTGCGTGAGAACTACGCAGATGGAATATAACGAAAAAGAATTAATAGAAAGCAGTCAAAATGGCAATTCACAGGCTTATGGCCAATTGTATGATCGCCATATAAAGACCATCTATAATTTCATTTATTATAAAACCCGCCACAAAGAGACAGCAGAAGACTTAACAAGCCAGACATTTTACAAGGCATTACGTCATATGAGTTCTGTCGATTCATCGAGATCATTTCTTTCATGGTTATACAAAATTGCTCATAATACAGTCTTAGACCATTATCGAGTAAAAAAAAATCTTGAAAATATTGATGATTTCTACGATCTTGATGATGGTCAAGAATCAGTTGAAATCGAAATTGATGATCGAGAAGAAGCAAAAAAGGTAAAAAAGTATCTCGATAAATTATCAGCAATCGAACGAGATATTGTAATTATGCGAGTATGGCAGGAATTGTCATATAAAGAGATTGCCGAGATTGTAGGTAAAACAGAAGCAAGTTGCAAAATGATGTACTCACGATCACTTAAGAAACTTCGCGATCTCGTGCCTCTCGCTCTGTTCTTGTTATTTATTTCACATTTATAAAAATAGTATGGAACGCAATATTACAGAAATACTTGAAGATCTCAACCGGCTCAATCCGGATTTCAAGGTGAATGATAAAGATCTTCGAAAGATGATTGCAGAAATCATGGCTCTCAAACCTGAAACACGGTTTGATGAGAGTTTTGCTACGCGTCTTCGTTCTGAACTAGTTGATAAAAAATCTATCTTTGCACCGTTATCTCCCTACATAGCTCAGGTAAAAGCATTTACACAAAATGCAGTAGAGAGTAAGTACTTTTCATATTTTGATACAAAATTATTTACTGGTGCAGCAGGAGCATTGATTGCTATCCTTCTTGTTGCTCCTTTAACATATGTACTCACAAAGAAAAACATAGAACAAAGTCCTGAAGCCATGGTAAAAAATATTTCATCTGGACTGAGTTTGAAACAGCAGATCAATAGCAAAGAGGGAAATGCATTCGGAAAACTAGCATATATTACTCCTCAGCCAGCTTCAGTAAGTGCAAACGAATCTGTTCAAGATAGTGGCTTGGCTAAAACTTCTGGCATGAGAAGTATGAGTCTCCAAGCTCCTTCAGAATCATCTACAGCAGTAATTGCATACACTGGAGACAAGATTGCACTTACCGAAACAGAAGGTAAAGTATACAAACGAGTAAAAGGTATTGATGCAGGGAAGCAGCTTGCAAACTTTTTGAAGAATGCAAACTTTGATGTGGTCAATGTAGGTAAATTTAATAATCTTTCTCTTGAAAATCTCCAACTCTCAGAGGATAGTGCATACGGCCATACACTTTCAATCAATTTTAATGATGGTGTCATAAATATTAATCAAAATAGTCAGTGGGATACAGATGGGGAAGGAAAGACACTTACTGCCGGAGATATTCTTGAAGATGCAAAACTTATAGAAATAGCAAACAGCTATGTAAATGATCATGGTATTGATGTTTCTGGGTATGGAAAATCACAAGTTGTCGGAAAGCAGAACGGAATTATCCCTGATGCGTTATATGTAACGTATCCACTTATTATTGATGGACTTGAAGTATATGAAGAAAGTGGGGTGGTATATGGCCTTCAAGTTGTAATCGATTTACGAAACAAGAAAGTATCTGCAGTAAACAATCTTACATCACAGCTCTATGAAAGTTCTGTATATGCAATGGAAACAGATTTTGCAAAAGTTATTCGAGCAGCAACGGGTACTAGTGCTACAAACACGGGAGCCGCAGGAGAAATTTCTACTCCTCACAAAGTATTGATGCGATATGCTACGGATATTAATAATGAATTGTATATTCCAGCAATGTTATTTCCCGTAAAAGGAAAGGGTGGCTCAATAACAGGTACAGTTGTGATTCCTCTTGTTAAAGATGCACTAGATAAAATTTCTGTAAAAGGAATTGAACTTGATCCGGAGCCTGTTGATGTAGGGACGACAACAAGTACTACAACGCCAATAATTGATGAACCTAAAATAATTCCGCCAGTTGTAGAAGAGACTAAAAAGTTTTTATCACAAAAGTTGCAGGTTGATCCCGCAGCTATTATGTTAGATAGTTTTATATCAGAAGAATGGCCAAATTCATGTCTGGGAACACCTGTCGCTGATGAAGTCTGTGGACAAGCTATTGTACCTGGATATACAGTTAAGCTTTCTGTTGCGACAAGTTCATATGAATTTAGAACTGATGTTGCAGGTAAAATAATTCGTGAGATTAAATCATAATCTTGTAGTTGACTTTGACACATAGCAATTCCTGCTATTCAACGTTAATTTCTAATGAAGTTTTTTGAGTAGTTGATATAATATAAGTACATGAAAAGACGGTTGGTAGTAGTTTTAGTAATTCTCCTTGTAGCGGGCTTTGGTACACCTAGTAAGGATGCTCATAACGATGTAAAAACGGATTCTTTGAGTGGATGGAAAGAAACACTTACGATACTAGAAGAGGCAATCACAACTGCGAATATCGTTTCTGCACAGGAAAAAGAGCCTGCTCGTCCACAACGATTGATCATTCCGGCAATACGTGTTAATGCACCTGTTGTTGCAATGGGAGTGACTCCAGAGGGAAGAATGGCAGTTCCAGACAACTTTACTCATATTGGATGGTATGGCTTAGGAACGCGTCCTGGGACTATAGGTAGTGCTGTAATGGGAGCTCATGTAGATAATGGGGGCAGAGTATCAGGTGTATTTAAAAAATTACAATATTTAAAAATAGGAAATGTTATTTACTCTATTGATACTAATGGAGCGACATCAACATTCAAGATCACTTCTATAAAAGTTTACAATTACAGAACTCCTGTAACGAATGATGTATTTCTTAGCAACGACAAAGCACGGCTCAACTTGATAACCTGTTATGGCACATGGTTGCCAAAAGAGAATACCTATAACAAAAGATTAATAGTATTTGCTGAATTAGTTAAGCCCCAGGTTCAAGAGGAACAAGAATCAGGAGAATAATATAAAGAAGAATACCAGAGCCAACAAATACACCAAACAAAATAAACAGGATACGAACCATTGTTGCGTCCATTCCAACATACTCTGCAATTCCTCCACATACACCAGCAATCATTTTATCTTTTCGAGAACGATATAATTTTTTTGGTTGTTCCATAATGGATGTATTTTACTACACATTATTTATTTTCACACGTCACGTAAGATCATTGATGTTACTGCGTCAAAAGTACTGGTTAAAGGTCGCTTATTAACCAATAAACGCGTATATGGCAATTTTAATAGCGGTGTTAAGTGCTGTAATGTGGATTATCGGCGTGGCTTTATCATTTAATTCTGGTGGATTCATCCATCTTCTCCTTATTGTGTCAGTCATAGCATTGACTTATCATTTTCTCAACAGATCAACAACTGATCAAACTCATGTAGCTGGATACTAGATAATCAGGATGGTTATACTCATAACACCGGTATGAACAAAGACAATCTATACAAGTAGGTTGTTTTTGTTTTGGTCTCAAGCATGATACATTTTGGTACATGAAAAAGACGCTCATCTTTTTTTTATTCTTTATAAATCTTGCTATTGTTATTGGTATTTGGATTAATGGGTCCGGAATACTTCTCAGTAGTGGAACTAGTGACATATTTATTTCACTTGGGAGACTGGTGGGACTTTTAGCAATGTTCTTTATATTAGTTCAGCTTGTGCTTATTGGAAGAATTCGATTTATAGAACAGCAATTTGGTTTTGATAAGTTAAATATTCTTCACAAGAAAATTGGATTTATTATTGGAACCACTATTCTTCTTCACCCATTTTTTATTACTTTGGGATATTCAATAGCTGGCAGAATTTCCTATTTTGAACAAAGTTCACTTCTTCTTTCTTCATGGCCGTATGTCATGCTTGCTGCAATTGGTCTTACCTTACTTCTTATATGTATTGGTATTTCTATATCAATAGTAAGAAAGAAACTGAAGTATGAGACATGGTATTTTACGCATCTTTTTATATACGTTGCCATTGGATTAGTCTTTGCTCACCAGATTCAAACTGCTGATGTAAGTTTTGGTTGGGCAAAAACATACTGGCTATTCCTAAACTTCATCGTTTTTGGTCTTGTTTTTATCTATCGATTTATACGTCCTACATATCTTATGTTTAAGCACGGTTTTTATGTGGATCGTATCGTTCCTGAAACTGATTTGGTTACCTCATTTTATATAAAAGGTAAACACATGAATGAGTATTTATTCCAACCAGGGCAATATATGCATGTAATTTTTTTGGCAAAAAAAATGTGGTACTCACATCCATTTTCTTTTTCTGCTGCACCCAATGGTAATACACTCCGAATGTCTATAAAAAGCTCAGGAGATTTCACATCTACTATCAACAAAGTGCCGGTAGGAACTCGAGTGATAATAGATGGACCATTTGGAATTTTTACAGAAAAAACTGCTAAATATGATAAGTATCTTTTTATTGCCGGAGGCATTGGTATTACACCAATTCGATCGCTTATAGAATTTCTATCTGCAAAGACTAAAGATATGATTTTGTTGTATGGAAACAGAACAGAAAAAGATATTGCATTCCGAAATGAACTCGAAAGTATGAATGTAAAAATTCATCATGTCCTTTCAGAAACGAATGATCCAAAATTTGAAACAGGCTATATGGATAAAGAAAGAATCGTACGTCTTGCTCCAGATTTTATGAAACGTGAGATCTTCGTCTGTGGACCTCCAGTTATGATGAATGCTGTTGTAAAACTCTTAAAAGAGATGGGAGTACCCAAATCGCAGCTTCATTACGAAGAATTTTCATACTAAAGTTAAATAGGGCTTACAATATGGTTTTCTTGTAAGAAAGGGGAGTATGCACCGTCCTTAACTATTATGAGAAACCGTATAAAAAGCATCTTAGAACTTACCCTTGCTATTGCATTACCTGCTATCGCTCTTATTGCCTATACGCAATACCAAGGCGTAGATGTAGGAGCACAAAATGTAGCAACTACTACTCCAACGCTCGCTACTTCTACTACAAATACAGTTTCTACCTCAACAGTAACTATCTCTAATCCCATAACTCAAAATCCTCCAACTCCAGTATCTGCTTATGTGCCAAGCCAAACTACAACAACTTCAGGAACCAATCAGTCTGTTGCAACACAACCAAAACTAGCTCAGAATTCACCATCAGGATGGTATTACGTTTTTGTTGCACCAGATGATTATCACAAAAATCCTGGAAGTATGATTTCATTTACTGGAAATCATTTCTACCCAAATGAGCTTGTGACCATCACTCAATCATCAGGAACTCGAATCGGAAGTGTACAAGCAAATTCTGCAGGAGCTCTCAAAACAGATTCATTTGTAGTTCCATATACATCAGGAACAATAAAGTATGTATTTACCGGAAGTGTAAGTCAGATTCCATTTACCGTTAATGTAAAAGTGGGCAACGAAAATCCATGGATCACGTTGAGCTCTTATTATGCTGGAAGCGATCAGCCTGTCACAGTCGCTGGACATAGCTTTGGAAGCTATGAGCAAGTAACTATTTGGTTCGGTGATACAAATCTTGGAACAGTATCAACTGATGTTGATGGAGCATTTAGCTTACGAGCAGTGGTACCACCAGGGAACACAAGTCAGAAAACTGTTCGTGCAGTAGCTACTCGAACACACTCTTCAGCATCCCAATCATTCAGTCAGGCGTTTTAAAGTATAGGTGGGATAGGTATATAGTCAAAAAATAATTTATAAGCTATCATTACAGAAGAGCTTATAAATCATCTCACTATTCATGGACTATATATTAATTATATTGTTAATTGTGGGCTACTTTTCAATGAGTGGCCGTATTCGTATTCTTGAAGAAAAACTTAAGTCATTAGATCCACTTGCATTAAAACCTCAACCAAAGCCACAGTCGGTACTGCAAGCTATTCAGCTACCTGTTTCCGAAGAAATTCATGCAGGATTGGAAGATGCAACTTCGCCACAGTTTCAAGTTACTGCACCTATTGCAGCCTCAGTTCCGAAAAAAGATACTAATGATAATCTTGAATTTAAATTTGGAAGCAAAATTTTTACTTGGGTAGGAGCACTGGCAGTTATTATTGGACTTGGTTTCTTTTTGCGATTTGCATTTCAAACAGGACTTATTACAGAAGTGATGCGAATTGTTCTTGGAAGTATTTTTGGTTTCATCATGATAGGAATTGGTTTTTGGCTTCGCAACAAATACCAGTCATATGGACAGGTGCTCATTGGAACTGGACTCGGAATTCTCTATCTTTGTATCTTTAGCTCATACAACTTCTACAACCTCATAGATCAGCCCACAGCTCTCATTATGATGCTTTTGGTGACTATTCTCGGGGTCATGGCATCACTTGTTACCAATTCAATAGGTATTGCAGCCTTTGCAGGTCTTGGAGGATTCCTCACCCCATTTTTACTCTCTGGAATAGATGGAAGTCCACATCTTTTGTTCCCATACATTCTTGTTCTCGATATTGGATTTTTGATTATTGCATTCTATAAGCTCTGGAGACCATTGGCATTTGGAAGTTTCATTGGAACAATTTTTGTATTCTTGGCATGGTCAATTAGTTCTTATAATAATGTCGAGTGGTATGTTGCACAGGTATACCTCACACTCTTCTTTATAGTATTTCTCTCCGTTTCACTTGTTCATTATTTACGAAATCAAACTGTTGAAGATGAAGGAGATCTTACACTGATGGTCTCAAATGCTACCGTTTATTTTCTTTTGAGTTATGTAATTATCAATAGAAATCATCCTGACTGGATGGGACTCTTTACAGTTGTGCTTGGTCTTATTTATTGTTTCCTTTGGGTTGTTATCAGACAAAATGATCCTCGTGACATACGGTTTCGAAGTTTTGTAGCAGGAATTGGATTTGTATTCTTTATTATTGCTGTGCCGATACAATTTGAGAAATTTGTTATTACTATCCTTTGGGCAGCAGAAGCGCTGGTTCTTGCCTATATGGGGCTTAAGATTAATGCCCGAGCACTCAAAATGTCTGCAATTGCACTCTTTACCATAGTATTTGTAAAGCTTATTAGTATAGATAGTTTTCTTGATATATCAGATGCATTCATAAACATTCGGTTTGTAACATATATTGTTTCGATCGGATGCTTTATTATCGCTGCAGTTATCTATCACTATTATTCACATCAGGATGATGAGGACAATAAAACTGTCGTTGCCTATCTTTCTGTTGCATCATATGTTTTGCTGCAAGCAATATTTACCTTTGAAATAATAGACTTCTTCAATCACTATTGGCTAGCAATAATCTGGTCAATAATAGCCCTTAGTACCGTTCCTCTTGCTATCAATATTCGAAGTAAGGTTTTACGAGCATGTGTCTATATTACATTTATAGTTGCATCGCTTCGCGTTGTCTTTATCGAGTCATCAGTTACACTTAAAGACTATGTACCATTCTTCAATGGAAGAGTTCTGGCATTCATTGTTGTAGCATTTTCAATCCTTCTTACTGCATATATACTCATAAAAAATAGGGAAGTACTTACTGATGATGAACAAAAGACAGTTGTGCCATTTCTGGGTGTTCTGGGAAATATAATTCTATTATGGCTCTTAAGTGTTGAGGTATTAGACTTCTTTAATAAGAAAATGCTCGGTCTTCATACGAATGAAGAAATTCAAACTTTGGAAAGTGTAAAACGAGTAGCTCTTTCTTCGGCATGGCTCCTTTATTCATTTGTACTTTTGAGTATTGGTATTGCAAAAAAACTTGCAGTAGGAAGAATATTAGCCCTCATCCTTATAGGAATTACAATATTTAAAGTATTCTTGTATGACACAGCAGTACTTGATAATTTCTATCGATTTATCTCATATATTAGCCTTGGAACCCTGCTTCTCATCATTGGATTCCTCTATAACCGCTACAGAGAAAGTATCCTTCACTTCATCAAGCGAGAAGAAATTGTTTGACATTGCACTTCTAAAATGCTATTGTGGTGTAAAGCGCTGAGATGGTATACGCAATCCCTCTCTACTACTTCTATTGAAAAATTATCTAATAGTGAGTTAACAGCTTGGCTATAGGCCGCGTATTTATTCTCAGTAACTAATTTAAAGATGTATAACAAAGATTTCGGGCAAGCCCGACGACCTTCAACGGGTCCTCGGCGTTCATTTAGCAGTTCTCGTCCACCATCAACTGGAGGACGATCACTTAGTGCGCCACGAACTGGTACGAGTTCAGCACGACCAGGGGCAGGTACAGGAAGACCAGCATATGCTGGGGGAACTTCATCAGTGCGACCACCATATGGAGGAGGTTCTTCATTTGGTGGTGGAAGCTCATCAAGCAGACCATCATACGGAGGCGGACGATCATTCGCACGACCATCAGTAGGAGGACGTTCATTTTCACCCCGACGAAGTAGTGGTGGAGGAGGACGAGGTGGAAATAGATTTGGGCAAAGTATTAATCCTGCAAAATTCATTAACAAAGCCGTTATTACCGAACAGGTAGAACACTTTGTTCCTGAGCACATGTTTGCGGATTTTGCTATCGATGAACGAATCAAAAAAAATCTCCATGCAAAAGGATATGTTCAGCCAACTCCTATTCAAGACAAAGCTATTCCTCATATTTTGCGAGGTGTAGACCTTGTTGGTATTGCAAATACCGGTACAGGAAAAACTGCAGCATTCCTTCTTCCACTTATTGATAAAGTAATTAAAAATCCACAGGAACAAATCCTTATTGTTGTTCCTACACGCGAACTTGCAGTACAAATTGTTGATGAACTTAGTGCCTTTACTAAAGGAATGAAGATTCATTCAGTGACGTGTATTGGAGGAGCTAATATTCGACCTCAAATGCGAGATCTCAAATTTCACAATAACTTTGTGATTGGAACTCCAGGACGATTGAAGGACCTGATGAGTACACGACATCTTCGCCTTGATGGGTTTAAAACACTCGTTCTCGACGAAGCTGACCGAATGCTTGATATGGGATTCATCAATGATATTAAATTCCTTATTGCTGCAATGAAGCCAGAGCGACATACACTCTTCTTCTCAGCAACAATGTCATCAGATATTGAATCAATTATCAAAAATTTCTTGAGAGAACCTGTTAGAATTTCTGTAAAAACACAGGATACTTCAGCAAACGTAGATCAAGATATAATTCGAATATCTCGAACTGATAATAAGTTTAATATTCTTTTTGATTTACTTTCAAAACCAGACTTTAGTAAAGTACTTATCTTTGCTCGTACAAAACACGGTGCAGAAAAGCTTTCTAAAGAACTCAATCAGCGAGGATTAAAAACGGAATCTATTCACGGAAATAAAACTCATAGCAATCGACAACGGGCTCTTACACTCTTTAAGGCTCACAATGTTCAGGCTCTTGTTGCAACAGATGTTGCAGCTCGAGGACTTGATATTGCAGGAGTAACTCATGTTATAAACTATGATGTTCCTGCAACCTACGAAGATTATGTACACCGAATCGGACGAACTGGACGAGGAGATATGAAAGGGAAGGCACTTACATTTATTGAATAAGTAAAGACCTCTACTATAACAAAAACCAGCCCTTAAAAGCTGGTTTTTGTGTGCAAGCTCTACGGTAAGAATACTTGACGTAATACGTCTTATGTTGTATGAAAACTGCTGCGCACAAGAGCTTAATCATAGCCATAATTACAGCTCTTATAACGGTTTTATCCTTTTCACAGAGCCTTATTATCATTACTCCTGCAGAGGCGTCTGTTTCAAATTGGCAGAAAGGAGCTACTATGAGGTCTTCGTACTCACAAGACTTTGAGAGTGAAAACTTTAAGCAATCAGTACGAAATCTTCGAGCAACGGGTGCGGACTATGTAACACTCGTTTTTGAGTACCATCAAGCAACAGAAAAGTCTGCATACATTTATGCAGGGTCAAATACTCCATCTGATGAGACACTTATATCAGCAATAAACTATATTCATAGTCTCGGAATGAAAGTGATGTTGAAACCTCATCTAGAAAATGATAGTGGTATTTGGCGAGGATTTATCAATCCTACAGAGAGAGCGACATGGTTTGCATCATACGGAACTATTCTCAATAGACTTGCAGTGCTTGCAGAAACATATGATGTTGAATCCTTGTGTCTTGGTGCTGAGCTTGTACATATGACATCTCCCGTTCGAAACCCTGACAATACAGGAAGATGGAATTCACTTATTGCTGATGTTCGATCACAATACTCGGGATTTATCACCTATAGTGCCAACTGGGGTGGAGGATCATTTACTGAAGCAGAAGAAATCGCATTCTGGGACAACCTTGATGCAATTGGAATTTCTGGATACTTTCCATTGGCAACAGATAAAGCTAATCCTACTGTAGAAGAACTTATGGCAAGCTGGACTGTACACTATAACAGTATGGTTAAGCCTCTTTCTGATGCTAACAAGGGAATGAAAATACTTTTTACAGAAGGGGGATATCGAAATATAACCGGTGCAAATACTACTCCATGGGATTGGGAGAAAAAAGGAGAATCGAATGACGAACTTCAGGCAAATTTATATGAAGCGCTTTTTCGATTCTGGGGAAGTAAATCTGATTTTGTAGGACTTCATTTTTGGCATTGGAGTACCAATCCGTATGCGGGAGGAAATATGGATACAGACTACACTCCACAAAATAAACGAGCTCAAGATGTCATTACAAAATGGTATGGAGGAGCAGGAGTTTTAAATACAATTACTGATTTTGCACAAAAAAATTCTAAATACAAAACAAATATTGAAGGTATTCGAGATGGGGAAGCAGTGTGGGGTAACAAAATAATTACAACGTTTCTAAAAGGTATAGAAAGTACTAAATACGATGTGTTCTGGCATGTTGATGGAGGAGTGCTTTCTAAAATGAATTCTATCAATAAGAAGAAAGAAGTAACTATCGATTTTAGAAAATGGATGTGGAAGCCATCCGGAAAATATACTATTACATTTGTAGCTAAAGATTTGAAGGGGAGAACGATTTCAGAGGAATCTGTAATAATATTTGTTAGATAAACCAATAAAATATTGACACATCGATAATAAGTGTTATTATTACCGACAAGTGAGCTAACGTAGCTCGCAAGATCTTTACACCATTCATACCAGGGAGGTATGGCAATGAGGAAGTACACGCAAGGAATGCAGATCATGTTGGCGAGTCTCATAAGGACCCGCAATTGGTACAAGTCGACGCTGATGAGGATGCGTTCGATCGACATGTCGGTGATTACACATGATGGCATGGAGTCGATCATGCTGGCAGAGCATGACATGGCGCAGACCGCCATGAGCATCAAGCGGCAGATCGCCGTCATGAAGTCCCAGTACGACAACATCGTGAGCATGATCGAGCACATCGAGCGGGTCGCAAAGAAGATGGCCACGGTGGACCTATCGGTCGGCTCGCCACAGAAGGACTTCCAACCAGGCGACATGTTCGTTGGCATCATGTCTGACGAGCTCCGGCGTCTATACCGGTTGCACAAGAACACCTTCAACCGGTGCCGCAAGTACCGTCGCAACGAGCTGGCAGGAATGCCGCTCCCTGGTGGAGTCAACCGCCAAGCGCTCGAGCAAGAGGCTTTCATGTTGGGAGTCATTCTCGACGGATCGATCATTGCTGAGCATTGTCTTGTGCGCGACATGATGAAGCGTATGGGCCGTGGCTCACACGTCCACTTCATCAAGGGATGGCGCCTCGTCATGCGCAAGGAGTCGATCCTGGATAACGACGATTCCGAGCTCGGCGCGATGCTGAGCGAGTTCGAAGCTATCTTGAATAGCGGAAAGGACAACCATCACCACCCGATGTTCGATGGGATGAACGGCAATGGGTTGAATGGCCACGGCATGCTCGATGGAATGGGCATCGGCTTGGAAGGTGCAGGGTTCGACCCCCTCGAAGCACTCGCGGGAATGATGGGCCGTAATTCACATCCTCGGCGGTAAGTTTCGGGAAGTAATGATCACGTTCTTTGATGGGCACGGAAGCACATTCCGTGCCCATATTTTTTTATTGACCACAGCTATGCTCAGGAGTATCATAGTATCAGTCACATCTTTTAGAGGTACTTGCCATGGAATGGTATGAGATCCTCGGTGTCGTTCTTTGTGTCGCAACTTGGTTCGGTTGTGGCATCTATGGTTTGTTGCTCAAGATCAGGTGGACGTACGACTACTCAGTCGACTTCCTTAGCAAGATCATGCACAACCAAGCCGATGTGCTGCTCCCGGTATTCATCATCATTGGAGGGCCAATCTCGTTGCTCATTACGTCTGAATGGGGGTTTCAAACCCTCAATCGTTTCGAGTCACTTCTGCGTCGGATCGAATCCCACTTCAAGCGCCCTTCACATCAGTAAAGGGATGACTCCACCGGTATCGCGTTGAACCGGCAAGTGTCTTCACAGACATTTGCCGGTTTTTTACTTTAACGACTTGTAACCGCCCTCCTTTTAAACTACTATAACCACCAGATCTGTTTTCTAGTGAAATCCCATAACTCAAACACATTGGAGGGAACCATGGCTCGAAATAAAAATCCGGATCAGATGGAGTCGCTTGCTGTGAACTATATTCACATGTCCGACGTGGAGCTAGAGAGGCTCTTGGGTGTGTACATGGGGAAAGGAATAGAAGAAATAGACGCCACCAAACGGTCTCAAGCCGTCTATGACATTCGTCGTGTAATGGAGGCTCGTATACGTGGCCAGGCGTGGGCATGGAAGATGAATGCCATCTTCTACAGCTCCAACATCGCCACGCTCATTCCATTGGCTTTGCAGCTCTACAGCCACGGGTGGCGTATTTTGGTATTGCAGGGAATCAACACTACGATTTTCTCAAAAGCCAAAATCCGGGTGTGGATGATGAGCCAGAAAGATGCTTTGATAGCGCTCACGTGCAAGACACCGAGGCCAGCAGGCAACAACGAAACCACAGTCATGTTCTCATACTTT
Organism: bacterium; assembly: GCA_030855525.1. Lineage (GTDB taxonomy): Bacteria > Patescibacteriota > Minisyncoccia > Phycocordibacterales > JAKAEA01 > JALYQZ01. The sequence goes on along the minus strand of JALYQZ010000038.1, from coordinate 55,762 downwards.
GGTTTTGATGATGAACACAATGAGGTTCGCTGTGCGGATCTCATCGCTGTTAACCCCGTTGATGAAAGCGGAAAGCAATTTCTAAATGCCGGGATTGAAGGCAAGAGGCTCATGGTGTCGCATAGCGACGATCCCAAGCTCATTACTGATCTCGTGCTCAGCATTGAACAAGACTACAAGAGCATCAGTGAAGGAGTAGATGTGTCTGCGCTTGCAGCAACACGCACTGCCACAATGCATGATCTCCAGAAGCAACTCGAGTTCAGAGCTCGGCGAGTTATGTCACGGATTTTCTAGGTATTGAATATTTGTGCTCATTGCACACCGCACGATCTGCCTAATAGGGGAACGTGCGGTTTTTTGAATAAAAATCGCTACGGATTATCCAACAGGGAAGACAAATAATCAAGACAAAACGTCATTGACAATTTTGTAAAAAAGTAAAGAATACAGGGTATAGTAACCAATTAAACGAATATGAAAAAACCTGATATTGTAATCTTGGCAATCTGTGCAGTACTGTTGGTAATCGGTGGTGTCTATCTCGTAACTCGTACAACAGATGCTCCTACAGTAGCTAACCTACCAATGGGTGATTCTGACATTAGTCTTGATCCTAATAACGTAAATGTGCCTCAGCTTGGTACAAATGCTACCTCTACAACATTGTTAACAAACCCAACAACAGGGACTTCAACCACAGCTGGAACAGTGAGTCTTGATGCAGTTCCTTATACTGGAATTAGCTCTGGAGCAAAGGTATACCTATTTATGCTTGCAATGGCAGTGTGGACTGGAGGCATCTCATTTTACCTCGTACGACGAAAGGCTTTGGCTCTTAATAAATAGACAGTTGACAAAAATCTAAAAAAGAGTATAATACGAGCACTACATTAGAGACGGATAAGGTAATACTATCCGTCTTTATAGTTAGCTTACAATGAAAAAATACTTCACTATTATTGCTTATTGTTTCACTATCCTGCTTATCAGTGGGTTTATCGTGAAAGCTCAGACCCTAACTCCTCCTTCAAACGAAAGAGCGATTACATTGAGCGTGGGTGAAAATAAAGAAGTAGAAATTAACGGTTCTGGAAAATTCTTTATCGAAGCTGTTTCTGACAAGAATGTTATTGAAGCAGAGATAGTGAACCACAAGATTGAAGTGGAGGGACTTAAGTCTGGAGCAAGTTCATTTTTTCTTTGTAATGACTACTATATTACAGATAACTGTTCATCAGTTTATGTGACAGTAAAAGGTACTTCTACTACTGCAATAAGATAATAAACGATACTTACATTTAAAATAAAAACCTCGTACTGAACGTACGGGGTTTTTATTTGAGTATAGCCCTGCCATCGCGTGGTGTGGGGATTAGGCCTCTTGTGCAAAGTACTGGCTTGGCTCTACAAGACCGTAAAACTCTTGGAGGAGGTCGATCAAATCACGCACTGTTGTAAACATATATTTCATAAAAACAATTCGCTAATTGATAAGTACGTTTATATTATAATAAGTGATTGTTAAGATAGCATGAAGGATAATAATTATATAAATGATAAGGTGTAGGGAGGGTAGAGAAGGGGTCTCTATCTCTACTCTCTGCTTTTTTTATAAAATTATAGTGTGAAATAAATAAAAAATAATATAAATATAATTTAATAATAAGTGCATAAATCTTAAGAGAAAAGTGTAAAAAAGAGAATCGTATAGTTTAAATTATGACCTGTGGATAACTTTTAGGGAAGCTCTACTCCCTTCTCATATATACGTCGCACAATATATCATAGGCGTTTTACGATGTCTTTACGTCGTAACAACGCAATTTGTGCGATGAATTATACATGTTTATCTGATGTATGTCAACAGGCGAATTATTTTATATATCAAAGATTCGATAAGTACCTTTACCCAGCCATTGTGTCTTAAACTCTCTTTGAAGTAAAGGAATTGCTGTGGATAAGTCTAATCCCCAGATTTCCTTAGTGTAGTTAAGCGCCGTTCCAATCGACGTTGACATCGGTCGCAATACATTGGAAGAAGCCACAAACGCCTTTTCATAATGTAGCCTGTCATCGAGCAATGACTTGGACATATATTTTGCGAGATATCCAGTAAGCTTATCGTGTCCGTCGGTAGGAGTACAATCAAGAAAGCCTCTCTGCCAAAGGCTTTGAAGATAACGTGTCTCGTGTTCTTTTTTAATGATTTTCTTCTCATCTAACCCCCAAATTATGCAATGAAAGTGGACTGCACCTCTCTTCTGAAACTCTGGGACTGCAATATATCTGAAAGTTTTCCCGCAATCTTTTCGAAGTTTTCTAATGAACTTGTGGAAAGCGAAGTACCCTCGACGTAAAGAAACGATTTCATACATTGTAAGAGTAAGTAACGAAGGTTTTGCTTCTCCGACAAGGTTAGATGTGACAAGACGGCGGAAGCTTTTGATCCTTCTACGAGAGTTATCAACACGTATCGTGCGTAAACTAATATCTCCTGATTGAGATCTTTTTCTAGGTGTTCTGTAGTACGGCTTCGAAGTAATTTCTTTTTCATATTCGAATATTTCTAATTTGTTTCCTGACTGAATAATTTTGACGTGACCCATGTTATAGTTCAGTTATTAATTCTTAATACTATTCACATGGAATATTTTGAAGGTAGTAGGCTAGTTGCATATTCTGCTGTTATCATTATTTTATTCATGTTCGGTAGGGAACTAGTACTCTGGTACTTTAAGATCAATAAAAGGACAGAACTTCTTGAAGAAATTCGTGACCTACTTGAAGAGGCGAATAAAGGAAATAAACAGACTGAGGATAGCTCTAAGGAAATAAAGTAATTTAGTTAATATTTTCATCCTGTTCAGTTATTAGTGTCTAATTGGTACTCTTGTTAGTGTCTTTATCAAGTCATACACGCATGATATCTGTCATGAGTATGTTCTTTCTTGGCTTTTGTAGGTGTGGTTTTGGCATTTTAAGGGGTTCTCTACGTTCAACTGTGTCTATGTCGTAATCTATCTGTTGTTGTGGTTTGAGGGCTTTCTTGGGCCTGTGGCCAGCGCTAAAGCGCTGTGCCACCGCGCCAAGAAAAGCCTGTAATCTTTGAAAGAAGTTTAATTGGTATGCTTCAAAGTGGACTTGTTGTGATCTTGGTATACCGTTTGATAAATACCAGCTGTTGTAAGCGCTAAATACCTCTTTACTTGCGAACCCTCTATGAACTATCGTAGCTTCTTCCCAGATTGGAAAGTTTTGAGAGTCTACGTCCTCTGTAGCCCATATTTGGAAATATGGTTTTATGATTGAGAATTTTTTTACTGTTTTGTAGAAGGTATTAACGTTTGCTCTTGCTGTGACTGCGATGGCTTGTGCTCTTTGCGATACCAAGACGAGTGTTTTTCGTAAGTGCCTAGTTCTTGTAAGAGACTTTCGTTTTTGCTTAGACATTTTAGTACCCTCATAAGAGTCAAATAAGTCTTGACCTTCATCGCAAAATACATAGCAATCTGTAAGAGAAGCGATATAGTCAACAATATCATTCCTATCCATATCATAGTAATGCCAGTTTTTTTTATAATCAAAGACGTAGTAATTCCGCCTAAAGAAAACAAAATTCCAAAACGTGTGAGCCAAAGATTTACGTTCGTCATAAGTGTCGGGTAGTGTTAATTGCCAATTTGTATATACTGTTTTTCCTTGTTTTAAGAGTTCTAATACTTGTCGTGTAGCTTCATAAGTTTTTCCTTGTCCAATACCTCCAATAAGTTGTTGTATCTCTCCCTCTCCATGCGAGAATACATCTACTAATTCTGATGGGTCTATTTTTTTTCCAATCTGTCTATCCATGCTAATTGAGTGAAGGAGAACGTGAGCCAAGAAAGACTTTTAATATCATCAGTCCGATTCTGAATCCTAGATACACTATAAAAGCTTGTAAAACTATTCCCATTGGAGGAAATATTTCTATGAAGGCATATAGATAACTGAATGTAGTTTGAAATATTGTATCCAACCCAAAAGGTAAAGTTAATCCACTTGGTAGCCAAGCTGTTAAGAATCCTAAGATTGATATTATAGCTACGAATAATAAGTTTAGTATCATTTTCTTTTTGTTATCTTATGTATTTGCTTATAATATCCCTGTCTTTGGTGATACACCTTATCTCTTGCAATATCAGTATGAATATCTGCTCCCAGTGATTGTGCCTCTGTAGGTTCAAATTCTATTCCTGTAATATCTTGGAGTATTTTTAGGCCAAGCATTAGATAGACTATTAAGTAAACTACTGGTTCTAATATTTGCCATATTGTTTTGGGGTCATCTCGATCTGAAACTGCATTTACTATGTTGTCTGGTTGTAGAAGGGGTGAGAATGGGTCTAGCTCAATATCTATTACTCCAAATATTGAAGTAGAGGCTGTGGTGTAGCTAATTGTAGGCATTGAACTTGTCGCCGTTGTCGTTCCATTTCCTGATGCTATGTCATAGAATCTAAAAGCCCAGCCCCACGGAGCAATGCCTTTTAAGATAGTAATATTATCGTCCATCTCCTGACCACTTGGAACTATTGTTGTTAATAGACAATCTCCCATATTAAAGTCTGACGAAAATGGACTACACGCATTTGTGAAACTTATTGTTGTTGTACCTACACCTGACGTAAGTGCTTTTATTCTTTCCTGCTGGAAATCATGTGCTATATCTAATGAATTTCTTTCTGAGTAAATGAATGTCGTGTGGGACTCTTTTATAGTCTTTGTTCCGAATGTTTTTCCAAAAAACAGAAATCTTTCCTTTGAATAGACAAGATCATATTTGTATCTTCCTAGTGATGTTAGAGTTGTTGTCGTTGAATAGTTTGTTACTCCATCTGTTAAGAGTGGGACATCAAAGTTTAGAACATCTAGACCGCCGTGATTATCTGAAATTGCGCAATAAACACATGCTAGTTGTTGTATATACGATGACCAAACTCTCACATGTACTTTTGAGCCTAGAGAAAAATCTTCAGGTTTTACTATAATTCCAAATGATATTGTTGTTGTTGGCGCTAATGCAACTGTACTTCCATTGGCTGGTATCATATTGAAGAAACATGTTTCTGTGCAGGTTGGAGTGCCTCCCGTTGCTACATAACCTGCGCCTCCGAAATAATCCGATACGTCTTGAGTAGAATAAAAATCTGCTCCATACAAATTTACATAGTCTACACCCCCTGAATTATTTCCTGTGTTGTACATTGTGCAATTTGTATAGGTATTATCTGTACAAATTCCTACTTCTTGTTGTGTACCTGTGTTTCTAACCTGTGCGTAAGTTGTAGCGTTCAAGAAAAATGTACCAACATGACCCAAGTTCGATACGGTGTCGAAATTTCCTGTATTGTACGTTCCTGCAGAATCTGCTTTTGTTGTGGCATCGATTGCGTTGTAAAACACAAAGACATTATCACCACGGAAATAGTCAGTATAAGTACCAAAGCTCCCAGTGTAGGGTAGGGGTATTGAGGATAGATTGGCGGCCTGAACACTTTTTGGTAATGCACTTAACCCTACGATTATTAATCCGAAAATCGTGATGCCTAAAATTCTCCTTTTAAGAGAAGAACTTACAGAAGGGTTGTGTGATTTTTGGGGCATAGTATAATACTCAGTGAGAACAAAAGAAAATTCAGATTGAATCACCGAAAGGTGATTTTTTCGTTCTCCTCACAATCCTAAAAGGAATTAGTGACGGAAGAAACGGAAAGCTCGATACAAGAAATAAACGATTGCAGAAATTACTGCGAGGCCAACGATATACGGCATGAGTGCCTGAAGAACTCCGAACCCTGCACCAATGATGTAGAGTAACCAAGTTTTCATGAAATCAACGACGTCTGTAAGACTAATGCCGAAAGCAGTAGCGAATCCAGCTGTTGATGTGGCAATTAACGAATTCATAGAACAATGTATGTATTATTTTCTAATTTCGACCTGATGGACTTATTGGCATTGCCATATTTGCTAAAATCCCAAAAATCTTTTTATTGACTTTCGTGTACTTCTGAAACTTCTAGGGTTCTTCCTATGAGTTTTTTGATATTTTCTACGTGAAAATTCGCTACGAGTTTCATCGTATTTCATGTAGTAAGGTACTTGGTGTCCGTTTACCATATATTTAATCTTTTTTAATGAATAATTTTACGACCTGTATTGTAAAATACAAAAGCAAAGAAAAGGTGAGTATTATGTATATTGATTGATACGTTTCTGGATTCATATTTTTGGTTTAGTTGAATCTTGATCTAGGAGTTTTTTTATAGCGTCAGTGAACAAGTGCATAGGCCAAGCTATCACTCTAAAGATTATCCACATGATTATTAAAAAGAAAGAAAAATACAAAATTCCAAGAACTATAAAGAAAAATATTGAAGCAGTAGGATAAAGTATTTGCATTATAGTTTGGGTTTAAATATTGAGAAGAACAGTCCCCACATAGGGAAGGAGAGTATGAATATTATTACTAGGGCTAACAACAAAATATCGTAGTAAGTAGGTATTACGTAATTGGCTGTACATACTGTTGATGACCCTTGCGGATCACATGTCCAAGTCTGAGGATTCATCTTTTGTTATTAGTAGTAATTGTGGTTTTAGATAGGGGAACTCTATTTTTCCTATTAAGATAAGTTCTAGTATTGAGAGCATTTTATTTTCTTTTAAATATACTTTTCGCCCAGTTGTGGAGTTTTGCTTTATTATGTCGATTTCTGCGTATTGCAGATGTACTAAATAACCATTTTGATCTATTCTTGTGTGCCATTTATTAATAAGTTACTTGCTAAATTCATTCCTCTAGAGTGGTCAGTATTATTAGTTATTAACTTGCTAATATCCCTAAAGGAATGTATTAGGTTTTAACTAATTTATACTTGTAACCCGTCCACGTTGATTAAATTGAATATCAACTGTAGGCGCATTAGAGACTAGTTCTTGTAAATCTTCATTACTTACTATTTTCGTTTCGTCTAGGTTATATGCTTCGTATTGCTCTTTCTCAAAAAGAATAGGGGAGACTTCTCCTGATGTAACATCTACAGCGTGTAGGGTTAGGTACTCTTTATTTGTTTTAGAACTTTTAAAAGGCTTTGATACACTTGTTACGATAAATTTCATATTTGTGTTTTATTTAGTTTTGCGACCAAAGATAATAAACCGAATCTTAATAATTCAGCCTGTGGATAACTTTTAATCAGAGATAGGGGGATCCCCTATATAATACGTCGCACAATATATCTTTTACGACCCTTATGTATAAAATACAGCCTCTAATATAGCCTTACTGCAATGCATATGAATTCTGTTTGCTTTCTATCCTCTACTGTAAAATCACTTTAATTAGTCTCTTCTATGTAGGTTAAAGTTTCTTCTTTGATTCTCTCATAAGCTTCTCATATTGTTCGATTTGCTCTTCATTAGCATATTTCTCATAGTCTCGCTCAAAGATTTCTTTGGCAACTGATCTGTGTATTCCAAATGCTTCAGCCAATGAACCCCACGTCCATTTCTTTGGATCTTTAATGCGCTTTTGTACGATTGATTTATTTCGTTCTTCTTTAGGTATGTATACCATGACCTTTATTTTATTGAACTCCCTACACTTAGTAAAGGGATAACTAAAAATGGTAAAAAATATTCTTCAAAATTATTTTTAGAAGTTTATATATAAAGTTTCACGGATACTAGTGCCTTGATTTAAACGAAGACCCTACACCCAGCAGAGAACTGACAAAGGGGAGTCAAATTTCCTTCTTATATTCCTTGCTTTCGTCCAAACTTTAAAAAGAAATCTGGAGATACGGTATCACTTAACGTGTTTTGAACAAGAGCTTTTCCATAAACATCTTCTAGAAGATCGAGATCTTTCTTTGATGATAAGAGAAGGTCTAGATTCTTTTGTTCAAGAGAATCTAAGATTGAGTTTCCAAGAGCATCACCGACATGTTCTTTGTACATGAGAGAGAATGCTGCAAAGTCCTTGATGAAACAATGCCCCCCCGCTCCTCTACCCGTCTTATGAACTGGTTTCATGTACTTAGGACCATTGTCAGGATCGGCACTCATTGCTTCTCGGATTGCTTCCCAATCTGCAGATGTTGTTTGAGCTAGATCGTAAAGCATGTTGGTAAACATGATTCGGAAATATCCAAGAACATTTCGTCCGTATTTAATAAGTTCTGCAGATGTAGAATCACAAATCTTTGAGTATGCTGCAGGTGGCAATACACTCATTACTAATTCTGCCTTTTCTTTATAAATTGCTGTGTCTTTTGGAATACCGATAATATTTCGATCTGGGTTTGCGGCGTCATGTGCTGCAGTCGCTTCACTTAGAAATTCTGGTGAATGCATTACGAAAATATCTGGATTTTCTTCCTGAATAGACTTTGTCATTTCTGGAAGGACAGTTGATTTAATTACTGCTATTTTACCCTTCCCAACACATTTAATAACATGCCGAATAATAGAGCTATCAAATCCTTCTGGTGTTGTAGGAGTAGGAACAGCGATAAATACGATGTCGCAGGTAGCTATAGCTTCTTTGCAGTGAATAAAAGGCTCTTCTTTGGCATATCGAACTACGCTGTAGCCACGGCGCTCAAAGTCATCAGAATAGTTTTTACCTATCCAGCCTTGGCCGATGAAGCCTATCAGGGGTCTGTTGAGTTGTTTCATAATTTCCTCGTTATATACCACTATTCGAATAAAGTCAAGTTTATTTGACGAATCTCAACAATATGCTATAATAATACTATATGAAAATATTATTAGCTGGAGGAGCTGGATTCCTCGGATCAAACCTCACATCCTATCTATTGGATAAGGGTAATGACGTAACAGTAGTGGATAATCTTATCACGGGAATAAAAGCTAATCTCTCCCCTTTTGAGGACAATCCAAAATTTAAATTTTTTGAGATGGGGGTTGAAACAGAGGAATTTTTAAAAGAATTTCTCCACAACGACACACATTCATTTGATTATGTATATGATCTTGCCTGCCCCACAGGTGTTCCTAATATCCAAATCCTTGGTGAGGAAATGATCGATGCATGTACAACTGGTACAAAAAATGTACTTCGAGTCGCTCACAAGCATAATGCAAAATTCTTGCTTACTAGTTCATCTGAAGTCTATGGTGATCCAGAAGTATTTCCTCAGAGAGAAGATTATACTGGAAATGTTCACCCTCAAGCTTGGCGATCAAGTTATGAAGAAGGAAAGCGAATGGCAGAGACTATTGTATCTCTTTTTGTTACAAAATACAATTTAAGTGCAAAGACCGTACGTCTCTTTAACGTCTATGGCCCTAATATGAGCCTCAAAGATCAGCGAGTAATACCTCGTTTTGTTCAACAGGCATTAACAAATGAGCCATTAACTGTACATGAAAACAACGCACTTCGAACAATGTGCTATGTAACTGATATTGTTCAAGGGCTTGAAACTGTTATTGAAAAAGGAGAACCAGGAGGAATCTATAACCTAGGGAGTGATCAGGAATTATCTATGACTGATCTTGCCAAAAAAGTTATTGAGGTAATAGGGTCAAAAAGTGATCTTGTCCTTGTGCCAGGAATGCAAGTAGATCACAAACGACGAATGCCAGATCTTACTCGAATTAAGTCTCTAGGATGGGATTATAAAATCTCACTTGAAGATGGTCTTAAGCTCACAACAGAAAACTTCAAAGCTCGAATCTAACAAGGATATATGAACGTCCTCATTGCAATCAGTATCATTATCCTCGGATTTTGGGGTGTTAACTTCACCATCTGGGGTACAGTTGGTTTGATTCGATTAATTTCAAATAAACTTTTCAACCAATATGTACATGTAGAACCACAGGATATCATCACCCCTGCGGATGTTGCTATTATCGTACCTGCACATAATGAAGAATTGGTAATAGAAAATACTATCAAAGGTATTATTAATCTTGTTCCTCGTGAAAATATTCATATTGTTACATCTGACTTTGAAAGGAAAGATAGAACTGCAGATATTGCACGTGCCTTTGGAGTAACTGTAGTAGAACTTCCCCCACCTTTAGCAAAAGCATCAAAGCTTCAAAATACTGTTAACAAACTTATTGATTCAAAAAAATTTAAAGCGGTACTCCTTGTAGATGCTGATACTATTCTTGCACCTGACTATCTTGAAAAAGCACTTCCACACTTCCGAGATCGAGATGTTGTAGCAGTCGCAGGGCATGCTTCAACACTGTGGGAGCCAGAAAAGAATAATTGGTTCAATCAGTTTATCCTCTCATATCGTGAGCGGGTATATTACTTTGGTCAGCTTTTTATAAAATTTGGTCAGTCATGGAAATATACCAACGTATGTCCTATTGTTCCTGGGTTTGCTAGTGTGTATCGTTTATCTGTATTACCTTATATCAATATTGATCCAGGAGGATTAGTTATTGAAGATTTCAATATGACATTTGAAGTCCATCACAATAACCTCGGGCGAATCGTGTATTCACCAGAGGTAAAAGCATATACTCAAGATCCCGATAACCTTAAAGATTATTTCAAACAAATTAAAAGGTGGAACCTCGGATTTTGGCAGACAGTTTTTCGACATGGGTTTTGGAATAGTTTTTTTTGGTATGCATTAATCTTTTTTATTTTTGAAGTGTGCTTCAGTACTGTTACATTTTTGCTATTGCCTTTTACGATAGTACTTATTTTCCTTAACTTTGGATTAAATCTTCCATATGAATATGAACTTTTAGTAAAAGGAGTACTGGTAGCTGATTATATCCTCACAATTATCATTGCTGTTATGCAAGGACGACCACGATACCTTATCTTTGGTCTCGGATTTATCTTTATGCGCTTCGTAGATAGTATTGCGTACTTGTATAGTATTCCAAAAGCTGTTTTTGCTCGTTCAAGTGGAGCGTGGGTAAGCCCAACACGTCGATAAATCATGCCCTTGCCAAGATTGACCTACTGTGTTAGAGTGCAGCGATTATGAAGAACACAATAATTATTACAGTTTCACTACTCGGAAGCCTCATGGCTGGACTTGTTGCTGCTCCGCTCATTCAGCTTGCTAAAGTTGATGCAGCAGCAGTTACAATTGCTAATCCTAGTTTTGAACAAGTAGGAACATTATCAACAGAAGCACAAGGATGGTTACCTTATCAAAATGGATACCAACGCGTAACTGGAAATGCTCGAACAGGAACTGGAAGTATCAAAGTTACAAATACGAATCAGTCATCTATGGCTGGTGCATATCAGCGAATTAATCTTAATCAAACAGAAGTAAAACCAGTTTTTGTAGGAGGATTCGTAAAAGGTGAAAATGTTTCTGCAGCACCTGGATCATACTTTGGTGCTACGCTTTATGCAGAAATTTATATGACAGATGGATCTGTAGCATACTGGAATTCAGTTATGAACACAGGTACATTTGGTTACCGATGGATTGGATTTAATACTGGATCAGGATTTACCACGGCTACTGATCTTCTAAAGATTAACAAACCTATTTCTCATATTCTCCTAGTTCCTATGCTTGGTAATGCATCTGGAACTGCATACTTTGATGACATCATGGTTCACGAATTTGCTCCAACTCGAGGAGCGGTAACTATCATGTTTGATGATGGGAATGTGACTGATTTTACTGAGGCAAAGCCTGTCCTTGATCAATACGGAATGAAAGCTTCAACTGCTATTAGTACTGGCCTTATTGGAACTACTAATTACATGACATGGACTCAAGTGAAAGGACTTCAAAGTGCTGGATGGAATATCAATTCTCATAGCATAAATCACGTTGATCTTTCTACACTTTCTCGAGCACAGCTTGATACAGAACTTATAGGATCAAAAAATGCATTAGCTGCTCAAGGAATTACCGCAAAGAGTATTGCTTACCCATTTGGTGGATATAATGCAGAAGTTATTGCAGCAACTCAGGCATATTATGATTCTGGACGATCATTCGAACGAGGTGATAATCCAATGGGTGTATTTCCACACAATGTAAAAGTTCGACAAGTTACAAATACAACTACTGTTGCAGAAGTTAATTCATGGATTAATGAAGCAAAAAATAATAAAACATGGAATGTTATTGTCTTCCATAAGATCGGAACATCAGCAGATGATCAATACTTCACAACTCTTGCAAATTTTAAAGCTATGATAGATGTTGTTGCTAAAAGCCAAGTTTCTCTCATTAGTTATGACCAAGGAATTTCAAGTTTTGCTGTAGATAGACAAGGGACCATTGCTTCCGCAGTTCCAAATACCCCAGCACCAACTCCAAACCCAACGAATCCTTCAACACAATCTGTAGCATCTTTAACTCTAGTAGATACAACAACGGGTAAAGATATAAGAAGCTTATCTGCGTCTGACACAATTAATCTTGCTGTTACTCCACATATTTCTATTCGAGCTAATACTTCACCAGCTAAAGTAGGGAGTGTTGCATTCTTCGTGAATGGGACTCGTACACAAGTAGAAAATGTAGTACCATACTCTATAGCAGGTAATCCTACAACAAATGGATATGGGGCATGGAAGCCAACTGTAGGTACATATATTGTTTCGGCAACACCTTATACAAGTACTAATGCTCAGGGTACATCTGGGAAAGAACTCAAGGTAACTCTTAAAGTGATTAATGAAAAGCCAAATACAAATCCTACAATAGGATCATGGAGTTCAAGTGCGAGTGTATATAGTTCAGGTCTGAACAATCCCATATCAATAAATGCTTCTCTAAAAAACACAACAAATGTTAGTAATGTGATTGTTGATATTGAAATATTTGGAAGCGATGGAAAGCGAAAATTCCAGAAGTACTATACAGCACAGAATTTCACTGCAAATGTTTCAAAGAGTTATTCAACTTCATGGACACCAACAGTTGCTGGGACCTACTCTATTAAGGTAGCCGTCTTCAGTAGTGATTGGTCAAAACTACTCTTATGGTCATCCCCTGCATCTGTAACTGTTCGATAATAATGGAACAACTATGGAAGTAAGATGTCGAGAAGAGTTTTAATTGAAGCAGTAGCTACTCCAACTACAGAATCGGCACCTCCATAATAAAGATAGAGTGTATCCTTTCGGACTACGTTTCCACACGGAAATACTACGTTCGGAATCTGCCCTACTTTCTCATAATGCTCTACAGGTTCAAAAATATAATTAGAAGACCTCGCAATAACTTTTGTGGGGTCTTTTATATCCAGTAATGCGAGCCCTACGCGATAGAATCCTTCATCAGATACTGCATGATATGGAAGAAGCCAGCCTTTCTTGGTAAGAATGGGTGGAGTGGTAATACCTACTTTTTTGCTATCCCACATTCCCGGACGAGGTCCCATAATAGATACATAAGGCTCCATCCTATCTGGCATATCAAGATCGATATAACTTCCTACGATCTGATTATTGATGCGGTGAATAAAGAAGTGCTTTCCCTTTTTCATTATGGGTACGATACATGCATCTTTGTCATCGACACCTGGTGGAGAAATGAGAACAGGTTTTGACCAATCCCACATTTGATTAAGAAAATTTTTTTCTGAAATATTGGTGAGTGCTACGGCAGGAGCTTCTACACCATTATATGCGGTATAACACATATAAATTGTGTTGTTGATGAGTGTAATACGAGGATCTTCACATCCAGAATTCCCACTCGGTTGTACTCTCTTTTCTTCAAATCCTTCGCGCGGCATATATGCAGGGTTTTGTGAACGATGTGTTATATGCTCTCCATCTTTTGAAACAGCATAGCCACAATATGAGGTATTATCCTCAGACATTGCTCTATACAAAATATGCACATTGCCTTTGAGATCGATAGTCGCAGGATTAAACACGGCTCGCTTTTCCCAAGGTTCATTGGTAGGTTCAAGTATTGGATTTTGATCAGAACGGGTTATGTACGCATCAGTGCCTTTGAGCATGCTTATAAGAAGATGCTTAATATTTACATCAGCGGTTGCACATACAGTATCTGCTCCTCCATAAAATATTCGAAGAGTATCTTCTTCTACCAAAGCCCCCGATGGGAAAATAATATTAGGAACAATTCCCTCTTTTTCGTACTGAGTTTCTGGAATGATCATTGCACCATTGGTTCGCGCAACTATTTTGCGTGGGTCTTCAAGATCAAGAAGCACTGCCTCAATACCAAAGATTTTTTCAGCATGAGTATAGTAATTTTGGATGTGAGAATACACGAGGAGCCATCCGTACTTTGTTTTAATCGGCGCTGCTCCAATTTCTGTTCGATCATTATCTTTTCGTTTGAGTGTAATTGAATGAGAATCAATATTTTTGTACCACTTATCCCAAAACGCAGGTGACCACATATCAGATTCTTTCTCAAATTGAACGATTCCCACTTTTGAAGGTGGTTTATCACAATTTGCAATAAGGATAGCAGTTAGTTTCCCATTTATTTTTTCTGGAAACAGTGTCATTGCTTTGGCATTAAAGGGAGTGATAGGATACTTTGCATCTATAGTTTCCAAGTCTTTGCTTATTGCTAAACCAACTTTAATTCCATCGGGGCCAAAAGGAAATGTCGAAAGTGCCGTATAAAAAATATAATATTTACCATTTATGTGGGTAATACGAGGATCTTCACATCCATAGCGCTCCCATGATTCTTCGGGTTCTATAAAATTTGTTCTGTTGGTAAAATGAACTCCATTTTTACTTGAGGCTTTCATGATGCGAGAACAAGAATAGTCGGTGCCTTCAAATTTCTCTGGTACTGTCTGAGCTCGATACAAAATATGAGTGAGTGTTCCCTTCTTTATGGGAGATGGATTGTATGCAGCATATGCCTCATCCGGGTTTTTGGGATCAGGACTTAAGATTGGATTATGTGGTGATCGTTTTACGGTGAACATGTTATACAGCGAGTGAATGTTGAGGCTTAAGTTGCACTCCAACATTGTTAGCGATTTTTTCTAATAATTCATCAACCGGAGTAGAAGCAACACACACGACTCTGTCTGCTCCTCCATAATATACAAACAGCTGATCGTCCTTTATGATTGCTCCCGATGCATACACAATTCCTGGCTTTCCGTTATTTTCGTAATCCATGTTTGGTGAAAGGATTGGATGTGTTGTTCGATACAATACTTTTGATGGATCATTCTTATCAAGGATCATTGCCCCTAGCTTGTACTTGTGAGGCTCTCGGAGGTCATTGGCGTGATAGAGCAAGAGCCATCCAAGCTTTGTCTTAAGCGGTGGAGGTCCTGCACCTCGGACCTTTGAGTCCCAGAAGTTCTTTCGTCCACCACTCGGAGCAGTGCTTTTTATAAACAATTCTCCATTAAAGTCTTTGAGTGAATCGGCATAGTGAACCTGAATAGTTGGAGAAATAGAATGCAAAAAGGCAAACTTGCCATTTATTTTTTCCGGGAAAAGCACCCAGTTTTTGTGTACTTCGCCCGGTGGAGAAATAAATTGTGGCTCTGTCCATACCCATCTACCGTTATGAAAATCTGATTCTTTGATTGAGGTAAGAGCAAGACGCATTGAGTTCCATCCCCCGAAGGCAAGATAGGTTACATAAATTCTTCTTCCAATCTTAACTGCTCGGGGATCTTCACACCCACTCCATCCTCCTCCCGATGTATAGACAAGCGGATTATAAATCTTTTCTTCTACATCTTCATCTTTTGTAGGCATCCCGCATCCTTCGGTTGGTTCAAAGATTGGTGAATGATGTCGATCAAAATTAAATCCATCTTCACTTCTTGCATAGCCTAATACCGAAATTCCATTGCGACCAATTGCTCGATACAAAAGGTGAACCTTTCCTTCATCATAAAGTGCTGCAGGATTGAATACTGCTTCTGCTTCCCAATCATTATGATCATGAGGTTCCAATATTGGATTGTGCTTATGTTTTTTGAGGTAATGCTGATCTTGTGTAACCTCAATAAGCTCTTCGACAAATGGTGAAGAAATAGCTGCAGTAATAATTCCTCCATCATGAGATGCCCAATAGACATGAAGATCTTTTTCTATTAGTGTAGCTCCCAATGGATACAACGGCTCTTTGCTTGCAACAAGTGAAGTCCATAATGGATCTTCTGATCGCCAGATAATTTTCTTTGGATCTGTTTTTGAGAATAAGACTGCTCCTACTTGAAGGGTGTAATTATGACCTTGTGTATATGATGCATCGTAGAGAATGAGAAAACCTTTCTTGGTATTGAATCCTGCAATAATAGAAAGCGGCATTGAGTCGAAGAAATTGCCACGTGAGGTCATGAGGAGTCCCGGCTCTCTCACCCATTTTATGAAGTCGGGAGACTTCATAAGGTAGAAGAAGGTATCTCCTACATACATGATGAATGTGGATTTCTTTTGGATAAGCGGCAACAATGCTGCTCCTCGAGCAAGTGTTGGCATGGTGCTCTGGACTTTCCATGAGTACATATCATGAGAAAGTGCTACAACGAGATATCGCCTACCTTCTTCTTGTCGGATATATGAAACGACATATCCATCAATGGTTTTCAAAAACTGAAAATGAGAACAATTATGAATTGCCTCTTTTGTAGAATGATCTCGGAAAATAGTTACCTCTCGAGTTGGAGGTTTGAAGCGGAGTCCATCTTCACTCCACAGCCAATAGATTTTTGATCGTGTGCCTACTTTTTGGTACGCAAGGATACCTGTGTTTTTCTTATCCCGTAATACACCGAGTAGTACATAATCGTGGTTCATATGATTACTCAAACTCGCCCGTAGCGATCTTCTAAGCGAGTAATGTCATTTTCATCAAAGTCACCAAGTGATATTTCTAAAATTTCTGTTCCTGTCTCCCCTCCTGCAATGCGGTGTGGAACTTCTTTCCCAATAAAAAATTCTTGTCCTGCAGTTCCTGTGGTTTTTGTCTCACCTATCGTAATAACCGGAGCACCAGAAAGTATCCGCCAAAACTCTTCGCGTTTGGTATGAAATTGAAGGCTAAGCTCTTCGCCAGGGCTCACCGTAATGATTTTTACGGTTGAAGGAGTGTTGTGGGTGAACTGGGTAAATGAACCCCATGGACGTGTCGTTGTTTCTGATTTCATCTTCCTCCTATTATACCCGAAAACACCAGTCTGCTTAAGCTCAGGCTGTGTATAAACTCCCCTTCAAATATTAAGAATTTATAAGCCTTCTCCCCAATATGGAATGCCCATCCGGAGCCAGACCTGTTCCAGTCTTTCTTTTTCAGTGTCTCTCTGCTTTTTTTTATCATGAAGTCTCGATATCAAGCTTGATGCGATGAAAATTGACCCTCTTCCAAATTTATTAAATATTTGATCAACAGAGGTATAGACATGATTGCGCTCATCACTCGGAGCTTGCATGTTGAAGAGGTCTGCCTGATAGACAGATGCATCGCGAATACTATGCAGTACAATTCCTGATGCACGATACTCTATCCCCTTTTTGAATACACTATCAAATTCTTTTTCTACCGCATTCATCATTTCTGACGGCACAGAAATGGGAGCTGTAAAAACAATTTCCTTTCCAAAGTATCTAAATTCTTGGGTTTTTAAATAAAAGTACAGTGTTTTTGCTTTCAAATTATTTCGACGTAATTTAAGACATGCTTTCTCTGCATTCTTTGAAAGCTCTGAGAGAATAAATGCTTTGTTTGTAGAAGGAGGTCGAAAGGTTCGGGTGGCCCGAATTGATTGATGCTTTTCGTGACTTCCATGGCGTACTTTATGGAGCGAGACACCTCGAAGTTCATACCACATCTCTTGATAGGGCTTGGCAAAATGTTCTTCTACATATGTTTGGCTCTTTTTAATAAACTCTAATGCAGTTGTAATGTTAAGTTTCTGAAAATAGAGCGACATACTTCTTCCCACTCCCCAGACAGCGCCTATGGGAGCCTTTTCAAGAAAGAGATCAATATCTTTGTGTTGCATTGCCGTAAATCCTGCAGGCTTTTTCCACTTAGAAGCAACTTTTGCAAGTGTTTTAGTAGGAGCAAGACCAAGAGAAAATGTCATTCCAAGGTCATCATGAAGGTCTTGTTGTACTTTGTGAGCTATTGCTACCAGCTCTTTCCATGATTCTCCTTCCAAAATTCCAAAACATTCATCGATACTATATTCTTCCACGATTGCAGCATGACGCTGAAGAATTTTATACATTCGTCTCGAATACACTTTATACAAGTCATAATTCCCAGGCATGATAATGACATTCGGAATTAGTTTTCGAATATCGCTCATGAGCATGCCGCGGCTTACACCTAATGCTTTTGCTTCGTAGCTCAAAGCAATTGCCATGCCCTTTTCTTGGCCTGTTACGACTGGTTTGCCCCGGAGTCTTTCGTTTTGAGCAATTTCACATGAAGCAAAGAATGCATCTCCGTCGACATGGACTATAGCTCGGATCATGTTAGGTAATGTTGATAAATTTATTCTTAAGTTCTCTTCTGAGTATTTTATGATCTGGAACCATCTGTGCTACAAGATCCCAAAATCCTTTTCCATGATTCATTTCTTTGAGATGACACAATTCGTGAATGATAATGTAGTCAGATAATTTTTCTGGGAGATATATAAGCGCATAATTAAAATTGAGATTGCCTTTCGTAGAGCAGCTTCCCCATCGAGACTTTTGATTACGTATGCGGATACCTTTGTAGGTAAAATTATAAAACTCGTTGAAGTATTCTACTTTTGCGGTAAGCATTTTTAACGCTACATTTTTTTTCTCAAGATAATCTTTTTTTGATTGCTTGAGGATTGTTTTATTTTCAAAACGTTTCTTAAGCTTTTCTTGCATTGCGTGTATCCATGCAGCTTTTTGTTGTACAAAAAGTTGTGCCGAAAATGGAGGAGCAAAAAATGGCAAGGTAACGATAACATCCCCTGTTTGTTTGACAGTAATACTTATCCGTTTGGCTCGTTTGCTTCGTTTTGTTTTATAGGCAATACTCATTTCTTTTTATAATAGTGCTTATTTTTTAGCTCTTCAGGCAACAAGCTTTCTGGCGTATATCGCTCATACCCCTTGCCATATCCAATCTCTTTCATAAGCTTTGTGGGAGCATTTCTGATATTCATAGGGATTGGAAGGTTTCCATGCTGTTTTACGTCATCTAGAGCCTCAAAATAGGCCTCATACGCGTGTTTACTCTTCTGTGCATTACTTAGATATACTGTGCCGTGAGCAAGGTTTATTTGGGCTTCTGGAAGGCCGATTGTGTTTACAGCCTGGAAGACGGCGTTAGCCAAAGCAAGAGCATGTGGGTCAGCCATTCCTACATCTTCTGATGCAAATATAACCATCCTTCGAGCAATAAATTTGGCATCTTCACCAGCATCAATCATTCGACTCAAATAGTATAATGCAGCATCTGGTTGGCTTGCTCGCATGCTTTTTATATAGGCGCTAATAGTGTTGTAATGCTCTTCCCCTTTTTTATCAAATCGTAAAAATTTATTTTGAAGGGTGTTCTTTAGATTTTCTATAGTAACTGTTTTATAAAGTCTGACAGTATTTTCAATCATAGTAATAGCCTGTCGCGCATCACCATTGGCCATATCGATAAGCCAGTCTTTTGCTTCCGGATCGAGTTTGAATCTTGTACGATCGATAATCTTCCCAACATCTTCAGAATTTAATTCTTGTAATACAAATACTCTGCATCGTGATAGAAGTGCAGGTATAACTTCAAAGCTTGGATTCTCTGTCGTTGCTCCAATAAGGGTAATATCTCCTGATTCTACATACGGTAACAAGAAGTCTTGCTGGGCTTTATTAAATCTATGGATTTCATCAAGAAAAAGAAGTTTGGGTTTTATTGTAAGAAGATTTTTGTTTTCAGCAATTTGGCGAATATCATCCTTGCCTGCAGATACAGCAGATAGTTCATAAAAATCTGCTTGAAGTGCATTGGCATAGATCCGTGCAATAGTAGTTTTTCCTACTCCAGGAGGTCCCCATAAAAGAAATGAAAAGAGATGTTTCTTTTCTATTGCAATGCGAAGCGGTTTGCCATGTCCAACAAGGTGAGTCTGGCCTACAAACTCATCAAGATTCTTTGGTCGAATTTTTGAGGCAAGGGGTTCCATAGATAAGGCCTTATATAATTTAGACAGTTCCTTTTTATGTTCCTAATGTTTCCAACGCTCTCTCTGCATATATTCTAATATCCGGCTTTAGATCCATACTCTTAAGATCTTCTTTGGTGACCCATTTCCATTGATCTGTTTCGCTTTCAGGAATAATCATATCAGAATCTGCTGTTGCAAAATAGGTCATCACCACATGCTCATGGTCAGCATTAATATTATGACGTTTCAGAAACATTGGAGCGATTAACTCCCCTTCTGATTTTTCTACAAGTTCCTTTGATCGAGTATCAAGTAGTTGTATAGTAAGCCCCACCTCTTCTTTTACCTCGCGCAATGCTGCTTGGTTAGGATCTTCATCCAATTCTATATGCCCTCCAATACTCAGCCATATTCTGTATTTGTCATGAAGTCGTAGTAATACTTTATTTTCATGAACAATAAACACTTCTACTACAAAATCTATTTTCTCGTGAATATGAGCCATGGAAAGTTAGTTAATGATTAAAACATCATCATTGATACCAGACGCATTGACCGAGCAATCATAGTTGATTCTGTAAGAATTGCCAATCGAGAAAGAAGTAGTCGGTGTTTGCGGGCTTCTTGTGCGTATGGATAACCTTTCAAGATCTTGTAATCGATAACTTTGTTGAGGTACTTGACCTCCTTCTTTAATTCATTCTTTATTTGTGATTTTGTCATATTTTTTTTGGTTATGTGAATTATATGGTTCTAATAATTTTAATATTTCCGTATAACTGCTTTTACAACTGCCATAATTTGTAATTCTTCGTTTTCTTCAGGAATGATAGGTTCAAAGTTCTTATTCGCGGGCTCTAACCAAATTCTGTTATTTCGTTTTCGGAGGAACTTTACGGTGTATCCTCCATCGATGAACGCCACGATAATATCTCCATCTTTTGCATCAGTTCTTCGTTCTACGATCACCATATCTCCTGGCTGGATGCCTGCTTCGATCATTGATTCACCACTGACTCGGAGCATAAATGTTGCTTCTTTGTTGCCAATAAGATAGTTGTCGATACTCATAGTTTCTGCCAAGTCTTCTTCTGCTGGAGTTGGGAAACCGGCTTCAACGGCTCCTAGAATTTTGATCCCTCCTAAAAGCTTTTGTGTAGGCATAAGACGCCCAAAACTATCTTTCTCGAGGTATCCTTCACCAATCAATTTATTGACCAGTTTGAAGATTGCATTCTTCGATTTGAGATCAAACATCTCCATCATTTCTCGATAACTTGGCATGATGCGGTTGCGATCGTAGAACCTTTTTATTTTGTCTTTGTATAATTGAAGCATGGCCTTTTATATGATTATCTTGTTGGTATTAGTATAGGTGAACGATCGTTCACCGTCAATAGGTATAACGCATTACGACACAAAAACTTACAACAAAAAAGCACCTTTGCTTTTAAGAAGATGCTTTTTATGAAGAGAATATTATTTATTATGAAATACTTTCATTTTTAGACGTTTAATCTGAGCTACCGACATTATATTTTTCAAACGAATAGGTTGTGATCGAATAATAGATTCATACAACTGTATGAGCTTTTTTGCAATTATTTTACTTGAAAATAAGCGAGATGTTTTTATAGCACCTGCAGAAAGTTTTTCACGAAGTGAGGTATCAGCAAGAATTTTTTCAACACAAGCGATTGCTTCAGCTTGAGAAGTGACAATAAATCCATTTTCACCATTGCGGATTATTTCTGGTGCAACTCCTACAGAATATGTAACAGGAATAAGACCTTGAGACATACCCTCAATGAGGCTTAGGGAGAACCCTTCATATCGAGAAGAAATAAATAAAATACTACCTTTTAAAGGTCGCAGTAAATCAGGTAGTTTATCTTTTTGGACGTTTACATGAAGGCCATGATTTGGAATATGAGATCTTAACCATGCAAGGAGAGATTTGTTCTGTGTCATGCTAAAGGTTAATTTGGGTACGTGTGGAAATTTTTGATACAGATGTATGAGCCGGTCTAGTCCCTTAAGTTTTAAGGTAAATGAATCATTTCCAAGACGGCCTAAAAAAACTATGTGTGGAGTAGATGTTAGTGTTCGTGCTGGAACATCAAACCAGTAATCTTCAATAGCATTATGAATGAGATGAATTTTGTTTTTATCAATACCGTATGAAAGTAACTCTCGGCGTACATTCTCTGATGTTGCAATGACTGCAGTTGCACGGGATGCTACATATTCTTCCACATCACTAATATCTCGAAGTGGTTTTTGAGTCTTTATATTGAGTTCAGGGATGGCTCCATCTTTTTTAAGTTTGTACCATATTTTACGAGAGGTTTTTTCGAGCTTACTTGCCATAGGGGTGGAATGCACAAACCCTCGAGTTGTTGAACCAAAATGACAAACTACAGGTACTGGGAAAGCCAAAAAAGGCAAAGCCGTGTAGGTAGTGCCTTGGATAATATTATATTTTAAAATCTCCTTTCTTCGTTCCAATAAAGAATAAAAAAACAGAATGCTTTTTAGTCCGTTTAAATGAACCGGTGTGTTAACAAGAGATGTTTTTGGATAAAAATTCTTGGTTTCTACATCCGATTCTCGAAGCTTTGAGGTCATAAGGTCATTAATATAATGAGCCCCTGTCCCGATTTTTTTATCGTTGTGTATAAATGCAACCTTCATAGAGATACTTCATAAAATTAAACGTTCCTCGCCAAAGTAGGATATATCTAAAGTTTTAAAACTATATCTTATTATAAAGAATAAGTCAACTATTAAGGGAATCATTTACCTCGTGCTTGTTACTTATACCTCAAGTAGCTTTTTTATTCCTCCCAATACAGTACTCCAGTTTTGCTCTGACTGATCTCTTGATTCTTCTGTGCCATTATTATCTTGAATTATGACCAGTTTTGTTGTATCTCCTTGGGGAATTATTTCGTAAGCTATGGTTTTATAATTTTCTGGAATATCTGCTACACCTGATGCTGGACTCCAGTATGTCATTACAATCTTTTTTCCTGGAACAACTTCTAATATTGTACCTTTATCTTCATAAGGCTTTCCTTCCCATTCTCCAGTATAGGTTATTGGGCTCCCCACTTCCCAGGTGGTTTTCATGTCTGTACCAAATAAGTATTGCTTTACGAGCTCCGGTTTTGTAAGTGCTTCCCATACCTTCTCGGATGAAGCATTAATACTTACCTCTGAGCGTGCGATAAGTTTTTTATCCATATAATTTAAATAATTATTTCTTAAATCTTTGCCAATCTGTTTTGATTCCCTTTTGTTTGCTGTTAGCCATTGCCAATTCATCATATATTCCATCGATAAGTTCATATTCTTTTGCTTCTTCGAGACTCACCCATGCATATTTGTCGGTTTCACTTTCTTGTAATAATACCTCACCAGAAACATAGTCAGCACTACATGAAATCACTAGTGACGGATTTCCATCCCGATGTACGGTAGCAAGACTTGTAATGTATTCAATGTTAGTAATTTCTAGCCCCACTTCTTCTTTCACCTCTCTTTTAACTACTTGTTCCAGTACATTGTACCAATAGTCGGTAGTATCTTTTGGTAAGTTGATATAATCATTTGTTTCAAGCTTTCCTCCAGGCACGGTCCACATCCCAGGAAAACGCTTTTTTAGTAATGAACGACGAGTTATGAGATACTTGCCATCTTTTACAATAATCGCAGTGGTTACAACTTCGTGAAGTAATTTATTTTCCATGTATGAGTGACATTAATGTAGTAACTGCATGCTTAAAATGTCCTTCTTTATTATCAATAATATGGTCAAAGTGTGGAGCAACCGATAATTCATATGTAGCAGTATTAAGACGCTTCTCTAATTCATCTTTCGAAATCCCGCTACGGAATCTTAATAGCCTGTCATGAATATCTTCGATTGTACCTGGGCTTATAAAGAACACTACTGCATGAGGGATTTTTGACTTCAATGTTTGAGCTCCTTTTACATCTATAATTACAAATACATACTCATATTTTCTTATAGATGATTCGAGTGCTTTTTTTGATGACCCATAGAGATTTCCATAAACTTCTGCATACTCAAAGAAATCTTCATTCTTAATTCCCTTTTCAAACTCTTCGCGCAATACAAAAAAATAATCATCTTTTTCACCTGGCCGTGGAACTCTGGTTGTCGTAGTTACAAGCCGAGTAGAATGTGGAATCTTTGTAAGAATTGATGTAACAAGTGCAGTTTTCCCTGATCCTGATGGACCTGTAATAATTACAAATTTTCCGTTCATGAAATATCTCTAAGCCTCTTCAGCTAATATTTTTATTTTAACCAACGCTCTATCCCATGCTTCTGACATCATATCAAAATATTTTTCACTCATATCACATTCTATAGCAAGATATACGCGTCCTTCTTTTTCAGTAAGAATATACGTTTCCATCGCTCCCTTTACTTCTTGAGCATAAGGACTTTCTGTATCCTCTTTATCATCTTTCAACTCTCCATAATATTTAATTACCATTATTTCTTGAGGAACGTTTTTTTTAATTGTTCCAACAAGCCCTGAATTTGATGCATCTTTAAATATTACTTTACTGCCTTCTTCCCATGTTGTAATAACTTCTGTTCCTTGAGAAAACTCCGCACCCCACTGTTTAAAGGATTCAGGCATGAAAAGCGAGTTCCACACGTTCTCTCGAGAGGCGTTAATATCAATTGATTTTATGATTTTTTTTGTTGCCATAGAAATATATTTATAATGAGTATATTGTTAGTATCATATAATTTCTAAAATTTTATGCAATAAAAAAAGCGGCATGTACGAGACATGCCGCTGGGCTATCTATTTGGTTTTAGAACATTCTACCGAACTTGGTAGACCTTGCCGGACTTTAGGAGTCCGGAAGACGCGCTCACCAATGTGAGTTCCTTGATCCTTGCACCCTTTTCGTCGAGCTTGAAGACCCGAATTGGTCCTGGCTCATTCATGCCTTCAAAGATGGCCAGTCGAACTCCATGAGCTGCAAGGACGGCTTTTTTGTCCTGCCACTCAAGCTCCACATGGAAGCTGTAGGGGTTTTCGACACGGGCCTGATTGGGGGCACGAAGCTCCTTGCCACCGAGGCTATAGTCGGAAGATCCCTCGATAGGGGCCGACGCCTGGCAACCAATGAGACTGAAAAGAACAACCGCAAGACAGAGACTGAGACGCATAGCGAACTCCCTTCGTGTATGGCGAGATGTTATTTATAACACTATATAATTAATATGTCAATAGAATATTGTAGTTTATATAAGGTGTCATTATATCGTATACTGTATACATATTTTTTATGAAACCAGCCCCAATTATTTCTTTTGATGAATTTAATGTTCTAAGAGGTTCTCTGGGAAAGATTGTGTGTACATCAGGAGGGTATGACCCAGTACATCCAGGACATGTCTCATGTATCCATGAATCAAAACAATTTGGTGATACGGTTGTAGTTGTTGTAAATGGTGATAGTTTTTTAAAAACAAAGAAAGGTAAACCTTTTATGGATTTAGAAACACGTTGTCACATTATTTCGTATGTACGTGGAGTAGATTTTGTTATTCCATTTGAAATCGATAATGATCAGACTGTCATTGAGGCATTAAAAAAGATTAAACCTCATATTTTTACGAAAGGTGGTGATAGAATAGATGAGTCTTCAATCCCTGAATGGCAAACATGCCTTGATCATAACATTAAAGTTATTTCAGGCGTTGGCCATAGTAAGCAATGGAGTAGCTCAGACTTTTTGAGAGAATGGGGCGAGTATTTGGATCAGAAAAATAAAACCGATAAGGAAGTTGAGGGTTCTGACGGAAAGTAAGTAAATTTAAGAGGTTACTATCTTAAATTGCTTAGGAAAATGTGTCAGATTTTCTACCCCACTAGATGTTACAAGAACCATATCTTCCAATCTTATACCACCTAATTTAGGATAATACAAAGCAGGTTCAATGGTTATCACATCTCCTTTTTTTAGGATATCAGTACTCCCTCTACCAATTCGCGGTGCTTCGTGGATATCCAGACCAACCCCATGACCAATACCATGTACAAATCCTTCTGCAAATTTGAATACCTTACCTTTTCCTGACGTTTTATATCCTTTTTCTTTAAATAATGTGTCGACAGCGGCTTGAATATTAGAACATTTTATCTTTGGTTTTATCATAGATAGTGCAAGTTCTTGTGCAGCAAGAACAGCATTATACATTTTCTGTAGCTCTGGTGATTGGGTACCAATACATACAGTTCTAGTCATATCAGCAAAATATCCTGTGATTTTCGATCGAGGATATATATCAATAACAATGGGAACTCCCTTTTTAAGAGGTCCAGTTCCTACTTCGTGTGGCTCTACACTTTGTATACCTCCAGAAACGATATGTCCTTCGGGAGATTCGCAATTATGTTTTTCAAGAATAGTATCTATAAGTTGATGTGCTTCTTCAGACGTGGGATTTTTTGTTGATTGGAGATATGAAATCACAGCTTCCATTGCTGACTCAGTAGCACGTTGGACTTCTCGGATTGCCTTGAGTTGTTGGACTGTCTTTTTAGTTCGAGGTGCATTTTGATTCATTTTGTAACCTTTTTAGCAGAATAACTAAATAGTAATAATCTGACAATTGTATTTCGATAGATAGATGGAAACAATTAAGTAACGTGGGTATCTTATCTATTTTAGAACTTTCTTAATTTCATCGAACCATAACCCATACCCAGATCCATTAAGATGAAGATAATCTTGAGCATAATACACAGTAGGATTGTCATTTAGAAGCTTTCGAGCAGGAGAATTTATAAGATCAATATATGTAACCCCATATACTGATGCAAGTTTTGTATAAATATCTCGGACTTCAAAACTACGTTTTGACATTAATGGCTTTAGATAGAATGGGAAAATCCGAGCCTGACCAACATCTCCAGAAGAAAGTAAAATAAGTTTATCAGTTTGAGGTGCAAGTCGTGTTAATACTTTATTTGCACCACTTTCAATATCTAGCATTTTCGTTTGATAGATAATATCATTTGCGCCAATTTGAACAAGAATAACTGAGTAATGATTTTTTGAATCAATGGTATCAAGAATTTTTAGCAACCCAGTAAGTTTCAAACCATTTACGGCACGATTTTCTATGCTTGCTGTTGGATAAAGTGCCCCCAATCGTCCCGCTATTGAAAATGAGGGATCCTCTGCCCCTGTCCCCACTTCTAAACTATCACCTAATATTAAAATCTTCATTGGTGCATTTGGTATTATGCGTTGAAACGGTACTGCAGCATATGCCAAAGCTTTTCCTTTTCTTATGAGTAGATAAAAACGAGCTATATCAAGAAAAAATACTATACATACTATAGCTATTATGCTAAGCAAAATAAGCTTAATAGAAACATTCATAGATTTATTCTAACATACAGAAATATATCAAGTGCTTTAGCAGAGCTTCCTATTAATTAAGATTATTGAGAAAAAGTATTTTTCCAGAGGCGTTGCTCTGTAGTGAGCTCACCGAAAATTGTTGAAAGCACAATATTTATAATTCTTTGTATTGTATACATATAGCTAACACTACTATACAAAGATGAAGAATATATTAAGTAAATGTTTAAGGATTAGTCTTAACAGTATTTAATACCAATTCATATGCATACTGAGGCCAAAATTCGCCAGCGTTTGGTCCTCCATTACATGTTCCGTCTGATTCCCCTGCGGGTTTGATCCAGAGTAATGCATCAACGTATGCAGTATCAGGAGTTGTGGTAGGAGTGGTACCAAGTTTTCGTCCAGCGGGGTTACACCATTCATTATTGTCAGCAGGTCCATTACCATTACGACTTGTATCAATAATAAATGTTTTTTTATCAAAAAATTGCTTTGAAATTGTTCGTCCGTATTTTATATTCTCGTCGTTAGTTAAAAAGTTGGAAATATTAAGAGAGAATCCTTGAACGTGTTCTACTCCTGCCCTCTCAAGTCTATCCGCCATTTCTCGAGCAGAAATCCATTGCGCATGTCCTGCATCTAAATAGATATATGCATTAGGATTCTGTGAAAGTGTCACAGCACTGTTTTTTATGAGTTCAAAACGTTCTTCTTTTTGTGATTCAGAAAGACATTCAATATCTGGAAGTGCATCTGGTTCAATAATAATGATGGCTCGGTTCATTCCGATAGTATTAGCAACCATCTTCGTCCATTCTTTGTATACTTCAGCGTTTGCTGCTCCTCCCGCAGAATATGAACCACAGTCTCTGTTTGGAATATTGTAAAGTACAAGAATAGGTACTTTGTCTTGTGATGAACTATCAGAAATTACTTTTGCAAGTCCTTCTTGATCGCTCTCTGAGCCTGAAAGCCATATTGCTTGTGGGATAGAGGTTATTCTTGAAATAGTAGCTATTCTTCCATCACTAGGATTGTCTCTAACCCATTTTACTAGCTGCGATTCTGGATTAATGTAAAGCGAAACATCCCTCAATGCTTGTTGAGGTGGAATAATTACAAATGACATAATTGCACTAGCACTTAATGCTAATAATGAAAGAAATCCTATTCTCATAGTTACTTTAGACGATATCAAGATGGCTTATTGCATAGTTCCAGTCACCTCCAACTTTCTTGCCAGGATTAAAGATGTTTTCTGGATCAAATATTTTCTTTGTTTCTTCGAATAGTTTGTATACTTCTGATCCGTACATATGTTCTACATAAGGAGTTCGGACGATTCCGTCATTATGTTCTCCTGTAATAGAACCTTTATATTCGATCACCAACGCATTTACTTTTACCATCAACTCATTAATAGCTTTTATAGATTCAGCTTTTTTCAAATCCATAAGTGGGATGATGTGAAAATTTCCATCCCCTACATGTCCTGCAACGGTATAGGTAATATGATACCCATCAAGAATTGAATAAAGTTTTGGTAAAAACTCAGGCAAGCATTGAGGTGGAACAACGAAATCATCGATAAATGGCGCTGTTCTCAATGTCTTTACGTGGTGACGTAACATATTAAAACTTTCTCGGCGGATTGTCCAGTACTTTTTAACATCCCCTTCAGTGGTTGTTACCTTGGTTTTTACCTTAAATTCCTTGAGACTTGCTTGAGCTTTGAGAGCTTGATTGTAAGCTTCTTCGTCAGAATCAGCAGTAAACTCAGCCATAAGAACAAGCTTTGGAATCCCTCCGGTTACAATTGCCCAAAATTCGGGGATAAAGCGAAGCATAAGGGTAAAGAAGTTCCCTTTCATTTGTTTTACCATTTGTGGAAAAAGTTTTGCTGCAAGTTTGAAGGTGTGATCGTCATATGATTCAAGACTTTCAGGTTTAAATTCCAGAATATGATTGGTAAGGTCTCCCAAACCTTTCATACTCTTGAGAAATACAACAAGAAGTCGTGAATGAGTCTTTGGTTTTATCAATCGAAACTTTATTTGAGTAATAAGCCCCAAAGTTCCCTGAGAGCCTACAAGAAGTTTTGTAATATCAAATGTACCTTTTTCTTTATCTAATACATTCCACAAAAAGTATCCTGAAGAGTTTTTTGATACGTTGGGTTTTGCGTTTTTTATCTTTGCATAATTCTGTTCAATGAGAGCATGGAGATTACGATAGATCTCACCTTCAAAAGTGTTGAGACTTTTCTTATCTTCAAGTTCACTCAATGTAAGAGGTTTGAAGGTATATTCATTACCATCACGAAGCACTCCCTTTAATTCAAGAATATAGTCTTCAGTTTTCCCATAAAGTAATGTTTTTTCTCCTCCAGAATTGTTTGCAACCATTCCTCCTACTGTACAGAGTTCTCTGGATGCGGGATATGACGGCATGATTTGGCCTTTTGCAACGGTAGCTTTATCGAAGTCACGATAATATACTCCAGGTTGGGTAGTAGCATAGCCATTTCCTACCTCTATTACTTTATTAAAATGCCGTGGAAATTCTACAACTACAGATGAGGTAAGGGGACCTCCTGTCATATCTGTTCCTGCAGATCGAGCAGTGAGATGATAATGTTCACCTCGTAATCGAGAGGCAACAACAGCTTTTACAATTTCTTGTACATCTTTACTATCTTTTGGAAAAACAATAACTTCAGGAGTAACTTTAAACAAACTTGCATCACGGCTATATTTTTCGAGAGTCGCTTTGTCTTGTTCTATTTCATTAATACCTGCGTTTTTTAACGATTCAATAAAGGAATTCATGATGAGATTGTATCATGCAGTCGTAATTACCCAAACTACATTTCTATGAGCTTTGCGAACCATCCTTTCACATTATCAAAGCCAGATTTTGCTATTGCTGTTCCATATTCGAGGTTGTGCTGAACCATAGGAGAATCAATGACTTTTTTTATATCAACATTAAAATATCCAAGGACAATAAGTGCTACAGCAATCACTAACAATGTTTTTATGAATCCTTTATTATTTCTTTTTGTATCTATAGACATAATTTTATAAATAAGACATTGGATTAAGATATGCTTTAAGATCTGCTACAGGCATAGTGAACACGGCTCCTCTGCATGAAACACTTGCTCTTGAAATTATCTGAACGCCTTGCGAAGCATACACCGTAAAGTGAAGGTGGGGACCAGTTGAATATCCTGTATTTCCACTATACCCTATCACATCACCAGAATTTACTGCTTGTCCTGCATTTGCTTTTATAACCGACAAGTGAGCATAGAGTGTGGAAAGTCCGTTGTTATGTTTAATAAGTATCCACTTTCCAAATGAGGCATTAGGACATGCTGTATCAGTATCACCAGAGCCCTGTACTACTCCAACACCTGCAGAAACAATAGGAGTTCCTATAGGAGTTCCTATATCGATTCCGTTGTGCCCAGAGCCGTTATAAGCCCCAGACTGTGCAAAGGCAGTATTTCCGAAGTATTGAGTAACTGGATGAGGGTTAACTGGCCATGCAAGGACACCTGATCTTGCTCCAGGAAGGAGTGATGGATCCAAGGCGATTTTAAGTTGTGCTTGAAATGCATTCAATTCATCTTCGAAGGCTTTTGCCTTTGCTTTTTTATCAGCAATAAGAGTTTGATAAGTAGATTCTTGGCTTTTTGTTTGGGTAAGAATTTTGCTTTGCTCGTTTTTATTTACTTCAATAACTCGTGTTTGGTCGGCAAGCTGAGATTTGAGGGTAAGTAACTCTCCTTTCTTTAGTTCTGTCTTTCCTTTATTTACTTCTAAGCCATCTTTAAGCTGCCGCAGTTGCGTTACATTATTTCTTATAGCATTTTGGAATTCTGCTAATGTTTGTACTTCATCTGAAAATGTGGAGAAAGTAGGATAGATAAGCATAGTCTCAATCATTGATTGATCGTCACTTTGGCTTATTTTCCGCAAACTTTCAGCTAGAGCAATTCTATTTTTCTCGATTGTGGTTGTTTTTGTGTTGATATCAAGTGCTATTTCTTGAATTTCGAGATCTGTAGTTCCAATTTTACTTTCAGTAAGTTTAATTTCATTTTGAAGTTTCCTACTATTTAATTCAAGAGCGTTGATAGCGTTTTGAAGCGTTTTTCGCTGAGCTGATGTTTCTCCAAGCTTCGTGCTGAGCTGTCTTATTTCTTCCTGCAACTGCTGAATAGTTGAATTATTGGTGTTAATTTTTTGCTGAAGTTCTTCTACAGTAGCAGCACTTACATCGAGCGGAGTTGCTCGATATATCATAAGTGTAAAAATACTTAAACTGGCAATTAGTATGATAGTTAATGAAAGATATATCTTACGCATGTGTTACTATTTCTACTGCACGTTTCAAACGATTAATTGTTTCTAATTTCCCTACTAATTCTGATAGTACAAATGGGTCAGGTGATTTTTCCTTTCCAGATAATGCGATTCGTAGCGGCCAGAGTACTTGCCCACGCCCTTCTACCGTCGCATAATCCCATAGAGCATCTTTAATTATATCTTTTTTAAAATTATTCACATCCACAGCTTCAAGTCGCACTCGAACCTCCTCGAGCCGTCGTACAAGAGCTTCAAAATCCTTCTCATCTTTCCATAACAGTACTTCTTTTGAATATTCGGGTGTTGCAAATACATAATCGAGTTCACCATCAGCAATCATAGTATCAATATCAGCAAAAGTATGAATTCGTTCAAGAATAATTGGAATAAGCTTCTCTAGAATTTCTGGAGAAAGTGGTGCTTTTTTATCAAGCCGTTCTTTTATCTTTTCTTTAAGAATTTCTGGAGAAAGTTTAGATAAGTATTCTTTGTTATACCATTTAAGTTTTTCTTCATTAAATTTGCCACCACTAACGTGAATCTTAGATACATCAAAAGCTTGGATGAGTTCATTGTGCGGCAATACCTCCCTTTCATCCCCAGGATTCCAGCCAATAAATGCCAAAAAGTTCATCATTGCTTCTGGAAGAATTCCATCATTTCGATATTCTAGAATATCCTTTGCCCCATCTCGTTTTCCAAGCTTTTTCTTACCATCTGGGCTTATGATTGGAGGCAGCGTTACAAATGCAGGATGGTTGATCCCTAATGCTTCGTAGAGAGCAAGGAACTTAGGTGTTGAAGAAATAAATTCATCTGCTCTAAAAATATGCGTTACCCCCATTTCTAAGTCATCAATAATATGAGCAAAGTTGTACGTTGGATAACCATCACTTTTTATCAAAATAAAATCATCAACTGATTCGGGTCCTGCAGATAAATCTCCACGAACTTCATCATTCCATGCATATGAAACTGCATTTGATTTAAGACGGAGTGGTTGTGTGCCATCCCATACTGGAGGATTATCTGGACGATGTTCTCGATAGAGAAAGGGTCGTTTTTCCTGTTCTGCTTTTTTTCGAAATATATCAAGTTCTTCTGAAGTGTATGGATCTGCATATGCTAGTCTTTTTTGGACAAGAACATCAGCATATTTTTTGTATGATTCTAACCGCTCTGATTGAAGATATGGGGCATGAGGTCCTCCAACATCAGGTCCTTCATTCCACGTAATACCAACCCATTTCAAAGATTCGATAATGTGATCAATCGAGCCTTCAACTTCACGCTCTTTATCTGTATCTTCAATACGTAAAATAAGTGTGCCATTATTTTTTTGTGCAAAAAGCCATGCAAAAAGTGCAGTTCGCAAACTTCCAACATGCATATATCCTGTAGGACTAGGAGCAAATCGAGTAACTACCTTCTCTGAATTCATGAAAATAGTATACCATACCCTGCTTTTATCAAAAAACCATATTTAAAGCCTTTTTGTACCTATTTTTCGTGCTCAAGTCCGATTTCAATGAGTTCAGCTGCAATTTTGTCTGCTGCATCAATTCGAGAAAATGCTTTTGCGGATGTTATCATTTTTTCCTGAACTTGCTTGTCTGCCATAATTCGATCTATTTCTGAAAGTACAATATGACTTGTGAGATTATTTTCTTCAATCACTTCAGCTGCACCTGTTCGCGCATAGCTATATGCATTTTTTCTTTGGTGATTTCCATTTGATTCTGTAATAGGAATAATAATTGATGGTATTCCCCATATAGCGATTTCAAATATTGTAGATCCGGCTCGTGAGACAATAAGCTCTGATGTACCTGCGGCCATTCGAAGTGACAAACTATTTAAATGATCAAATGATTTGTATCGATGCTTATGCTCGCTTTTCATAAGGACGACTTCTGCTGTATTTTTGACAATTCCATAATTATTTGGACCGGTCTGATGAACTACATTATATTTTGAAACGAGCTGCGGCAAAATATCAATGATCACATCATTAATTAATTCTGACCCCTGTGAACCACCTAGTATTAATAAAGTTGGAACTCCTTGCTCAAGACCTAAAAACTCTAAAGATCCTTGATTGTCTGAATGCAAAATATCAAGTCTGATTGGGTTTCCTGTGTGTGCTACTTTATTATGTGGAAAGTATTGAGATGCTTCTGGATATGACACTGCAATCTTCCGCGCAAATTTGCCCGCCCAAAGATTTACACGTCCAGGATAACAATCAGATTCATGAATAACAACAGGGATTCGGAAAAATCGTGCTGCAATAAGTGCTGGAAAACTTACATATCCCCCTTTTCCAAATACTACATCCGGATAAATCCAAAAGAGTGTCCATATAGCAGTGAGAAGCCCCCATGCTGTTTTAAAATAATCAAAAAAGTTAAGAATAGAAAAATACCGCCGTTTTTTGCCCGCAGAATTACGAACAAATTTTAAATTATTTTCATATAATGCCCGTGCATCGTATGGTTGGGGTGCCATGTAATAAATGTCTACATCAACCAATTTTTGATCTTTGATAATTTTGTTGAGAGATTGAGTAATAGCAATAATAGGATAAAAATGTCCTCCTGATCCTCCGCCTGTAAGTAATATCTTCATATACTCTAGTATACATTAAGTTCGTTGTGTTTTCGAAATATTCAAAATAATTCCCACTGCAGCCATTGCCATAAGCATTGCGGTCCCTCCATGACTCACAAATGAAAGTGGAATACCCGTAAGTGGAATAACTCCCAGCATTGCTGCCATATTAATAAAAGCCTGTGCAATAATAATTGTTACAAGCCCTACTACCAAATTCATACCAAAACTATCTGGGATTCGAGATGCAATCTTATATCCGCGCATCGCAAATATCAAAAACAATGAAATTAAAAGAATACCCCCAATAAATCCAAACTCTTCGCCTGCTACTGCAAATATAGAATCTCCAATTGGTTCAGGTAAAAAATTAAATTTCTGTATACTTTGTCCAAATCCTCGTCCAAAAATTCCTCCTGATCCAATAGCGATCAATGATTGCTGGATTTGATAGCCTTGCCCAAGAGCATCACGAGATGGATCAAGGAATGTTAAAATTCTCCCCATCAAATATGGTCGCATAAGTGCAAGTATTCCAACACCTGCCACGGCACTTGCAATAAGTACTCCAACATATCTCCATTTTCCTCCTGCACTTATAAACATAGCAAGCATTGAAGCAAAAATAACCATGTATGTTCCTGTATCAGGTTGCTTCATAATAAGTAACCCGGTAATACCGAGAATAATAAAAAGTGGGAGAGCACCGTATTTAAATGTTTTAATTCTATCCTTTACAGATGAGATCCAAGCAGCAAAATAAATCACTGCACCAATCTTTAGAAATTCTCCAGGCTGTACGGTAAATGCTCCTAAGTTGATCCATCGCTTAGCACCACCGTGTTCGAAACCAATTTTTGGCAAGAATACACAGATACATGCAATGATCGTAGCCAAAAAAATATAAAAAGCATACTGCCTCCAAAATTTGTAAGGAATTCGAGCAAAAACTAATAAAGATATTCCTCCAACTACGAATCCGACAACAAATTGTTTAATTGCAACTGAAGAGTAACTTATCCCTTCTCGAGCAAGGAGTCCCATTGATGCAGAACTGAAAATAAAAAAACCTGCTGTTACAAGTAAAATAGTACAAAGTAAAAATGTCTTATCAATTGACTTTGATTTCATTCTTCTTACTATAACACACCCTTATCCAACGAGCGCTAGAATCATCCCCAAAACTGCACATATGATACTAATAATCCAGTATCGCATTGTAACTTTATATGCCGGCCAACCAATAGCTTCGAAGTGATGATGTAATGGAGCTACACGAAATACTTTTTTTCCATCTCTAAATTTTTTAGAGAGAAGCTGAATGATTACTGATGCAGACGTAACTAGAAGTGGTAGTGCAATGATTGGTAATACTAAAAATCCATATCCTCCTGCTAGTGCATCGGTCATAAAGGCTACAACAGCAAGTGTGATCGTAAGTGACATACTCCCCGTTTCTGACATATAAAATCGTGCTGGTGGAATATTAAACCAAAGGAAGGCTAATATAGTACCCACAAGTACCGCACAAAACGCGGCAAGATCAATTTGCTGCTGATAAAAGGCAATTCCTCCATAGGCAAAGAACATTGATGCAAAGACTCCTCCCGAAAGTCCGTCAATTCCATCAATAACTCCTCCTGAGTAAAGTGCCATAACCACAATAGTAAAAAAAGGAATAAAAAATATTCCCAGGGGTATAATATGCTCAAATGGTAATCCTATTCCGAAGACATCGAGCTTAAAATAAAACCAGCATGCACACGCAAATCCTATAAGCCCAACTGTAAAAAGACGTTTTTTTAAAGAAAGCCCCCCGGCAATGTGATCGCGCGAACCTTTAATATCAAGGTAGTCATCATAGAGACCAACAATTGCACCAAAGATAAGTGTAAAGAGTGGGATAAATGTTTGACTACGGCTCAAAAAATCGAACTTTTGAAATGCAAATATAGGAAAAATCCTAGAAAATACCCAAAATCCGACAATTGTGATAAGTACACTTAACCATATAACAATTCCTCCCATTTTTGGAGTCCCCACTTCTTTTTCTTTATGCAGTTCATTAAATATTGGAGTTTCTCGTCCATCAGGTGCAATCTTCCCTGCCTTTTTCTTCCACATCTGATGCTTGTAGAGATAATGTGTGAGTAGTGGAGTAAGAAGCATGCCTATAGCAAATGCAGCCGTTCCTGGAATAAACAATTTTACGAGATCAATAATCATACGATTTATTAATTGGCCTGTGCCTTAATCGATGCTTCAACTAATTTATCTACGTCTACGAATCTTCCATCATATGATGATCCAAGAACTACCACTGCAATAGTATGATTGTTTTCTGTTTGAAATACTATTGCAAGATTTCCTCCTGCGAGACCACTGTATCCGGTTTTACTCAATAACAGATTGGGAACTTTTGAGGTAAGGATGTTTGTATTTTTCCCTGTATGAACAAACCCATCTAAAGATGTAATAGATATTGTCGCTTTATTAGTAGCATTCATAATATTGCCATGTTTATCGAGAGCATATTTCATCAATTTATAAACATCCCGAGCACTTCCATATCCTCCTGCAATTTCTGAGCTTTCATCAAGTCCTGATGAGTTGTGAAACCATCCTCGTGAAAGGCCAATAGCTTGTCCACGTCTATTCATCTCATTCACAAAATATTTTGTGTCAGCATTAAACGATTCTGCGGCTACTGCTGCGCCGTCGTTCGAGGAAACGATAAGTGTATAAATAAGAAGATCTCGAAGATCCCATTCTTCACCAGCAAGAAGTCCTGTATCACCTTCTGTTGAAAGTGCCTCTGAAGAAACAATAACTGTTGAAGTTGAGGTTGTACTTAATTCAAGCGCAGTTATTGCAGTCATAATCTTATTGATAGATGCAAGCGGCATCTGATCATTCTCATTTTTTGTATAAAGAGTTTTACCTGCTGTAATGTCATAGACATACCCAGCTTTTCCTTCAATAGTTAAAGCATCAAAAGGATTTTCTGGCAGAGATGGTAGTACTGGTATCGTGGTTGTAGCTTTTATTGTAAGAGTTGTGGGTGAGGCAACAATTTCATTTGCAGCAATTTTTGATGTTGTTTCTGGAAATGAGAAAACAGTGATTGCTGTAATCAATCCAACAACCGAATATGTATATGCATTCCATCCTTTACTTGGTACTTTCATGTGATTGTTGTATTACTTCTTGTTTTTCTTCAGTTTCTTCTTTAGCTTTTTCATGATTTTCTACTTGAGCTCTCACATCGAGGTAGCTCGGTAGATCTTCTAATTTACTAATCCCTAAATGTGTAAGAAGCTCGAATGTTGGCTTGTACATAAAGCTCCTCTGATCATGTGGAGCGTGAACTTTTTCGATAAGTCCTCGTACTAGCAAGTTTCGTAATATGAAGTTTGAATTTACCCCTCGTATATAGTCAATATCACGTCGATATACAGGTCCACGATACAAGATAATGGCCAATGTTTCAAGCCCAGCTTTACCAAGGTCTCGAACGAGCTCTTCTTTAGTGAGGCCTTCAATAATGGAACTCATCTCATTGCGAGTCCCAAGCATTACTTCATCTTCTTTGTAGACAAGCTGTAAACCTCTTCCAACAAGTTTCTGATCAAGTTCTGTTAATCCAGTTTTTATTTCTTCTTCTGTTTTGTTAAGAATTGAGGCTATTTTTTTAAGAGATATCGCCTCTCCTTTCCAAAATAATATAGATTCTATTTCTGCATCAAGCGGCATATATCTATTATACTAATTATATCTAGGTACACCAATTTCTTGAGTCTCGATATGGATATCCTCAAACTCTTTTTCTTGGTTAACCATAATTACTCCTTGTTTTACAAGTTCAAGCATGGCTAGAAAGCTCACTATAACGTGTACTTTCTCATGTTTACCAACGTTCGCAAAATCTCGAAAACTCATTTTGAGACTTGATTTTATTCGTTGGGTAAGGCTACCTATCATTTCTTCAAGTGAAATAACTTTTCGCACTACAGCTTTTGGTATAAATTCCTTTTTAGGAAGGTTTTTTAAGACATCATTAATAGAAGCAAAAAGTGCAGGAATTGTCATACTATCATCTGGAGAAAAAAGTGGTTCAACTTTGCTTTGATTCTTTTCAAAAATAATATTCTTTCCAAATTTGTCTTTTACATGAATACTCAACTCCCGGATTTCTTGATAGAGCTTAAGTCGTTCTTCAAGATCATGAATACTTTCCTCTTCTTCAAGGGTAAGGTTAAGCTGAGGAAGAAGCGATTTTGATTTGATAAGAAGAAGCGTGGAAGCAATCAAAATAAACTGAGCACTTTCTGCTATCGGGAAGTTTTGGAGTTGATTAATATAAGCAATAAAATCATCTGCAACTTTTGAAAGTGAAATGTCATTAATAAAAAGCTTTCGTTTTTCAATAAGATTCAAAAGAAGATCAAGAGGACCTTCAAAATGCTCGGTTTTTACTTTATATATCTGAGATTCCATAGGAATAACAATATTCTAACATATACAACTATACTTTTTCCTCTTCTTCTTTCAAGAAACCTCCTGCCTGCAAATTCCATAATTTTGAATATAAACTTCCTTCAATTTGAAGAAGTTCGTCGTGCGTTCCTTGCTCTGTAACCTGACCATTGTCGATAACTACAATACGATCCATTTTTCGAATTGTTGAAAGTCTATGAGCAATTACAATAACAGTTTTATCTTTCATAAGAACATCAAGTGCATCTTGAATGAGATGTTCCGATCCTGAATCGAGACTGGATGTTGCTTCATCCAGAATAAGGATTGGAGCATTTTTTAGAATTGCTCGAGCAATAGCAATTCGTTGCCTCTCACCACCAGAAAGTTTAATTCCTCGTTCTCCTACCAACGTATCGTATGTAAGTGGCAAGTTTTTTATAAATTCTTCGCAATGTGCCAAACGAGCTGCTTCTTGTACCTCATTATCTGTTGCATCTCGTCTTCCGTATCGAATATTTTCCTTGAGCGATCTATGAAAAAGAATTGGCTCCTGAGGAACATAACTAATATTTTTTCGCAAACTATTCAGTGTTACTTCACGAATATTTTGTCCATCAATAAGAATCTCCCCAGCTGTAACCTCATAGAAGCGTAAAATAAGTCTTATAAATGTAGACTTACCTGCGCCAGATGGACCAATGAGAGCAATTCGTTCTCCACCTTTTATAATAAGATTTATATTATTAAGTACACTTCTTGTTTGATTGAAACTAAATTCTATATTTTTAAATTCAATTTCTCGATTAGTTACATTGAGTTCGACAGCAGCAGGAATATCCTTTATTTCATGTGGTAGCTTCATAATATCAATCATCTCTTTCGCGTCAGCAAATCCTTCATAAATATCGCGAACAATTCGACTTAATTCCCATAGTTTTGCTCCAAGACCAAGGAAATAAACTTGTATAAGAACCAATGTCCCGACATCAATTACGCCTTGTTGCCAGTAGATAATTGCATAATAAAAGAGAGCAAATTCTGCAATAAAGATAAATCCAGATTGAAATGCTTGTACAATTGCATTTAGGTTCCATGCAAGGCTTGAGGCATCTGCTTGGTTCTTCGTGACTCTTTTATATCCTGTCTTCTCAAAATTATATGCAGTAAAAAGGGAAACAGTATTTTGATTTGAAATAACATCTGAAATGTATCCCGTAGCTTTAGAATCTGCTTCAGTCATTCGTAAATCATATTTGAGTTTCCATACAGAAAAAACATAGTTAAAAAGAAGGAAAGAAAATGTTAACCCTAAAATAATGAATGTAAGTACTGGGTTGATAAACCAAAGAATAAATCCAATTCCTATAACTTGAACAAGGATCGGTAAAACACTGTATATAAATCGATCAGTAAGACGCTCAAAAGCACGGGCATATCGATTTACTCGTTGCACAAGCGTTCCTGTAAAACTATTTGCGAAGAACATGTAAGAGTGCTCGATCATGTAGTTGAATGCGTTTTGTTTCAACTTCGCCATGGCATGAGCCTGAAATACAATGTGACAGTAAGCGTTAATACGATAACTAATCCAAATAAGTCCATTAAGGAAAAGAATCATAAAGATTATTCTCATGAGTTCTGGCCCTGAGGATGCTCGATCGGTACTTTTGCTTACGATATTAAAGAAATCTCTATAATAAAGAGGGGCATAAATGCTTATAGCATTAGCAACAATTACAAAAATCACGCTCAATGAGAACAATAATTTAAAATTCAAAATACTATACCAAAATGCCTTTATAACATCCCACGCAGAGGCAGTATGCCCGGAGGGATTTTTTCCATTCTTCTTATGCATGAGTATATGTAACTATACTACTTATTCTTCCTTTGGAATATTCTTAGAAAGTAAATTATCAATTCGATTCATATCTCGAGGGAATGATGTTGCCTCTTTGATATTAGCAATTTCGAGCATTCGAGCGGTAAATCGTTCAAGCCCAGTAGATGATCCACCATGAGGAGGCATTCCATATTTAAATGCTTGAAGATAAAAAGAAAACTTTTCTGGATCTAATCCACGAGCTACCATTCTTTCTACTAACATATCGTAATCATGAATTCGTTGAGCCCCACTATTTATTTCGAGTCCTCTAAATAGAAGATCAAATCCTCTTGAAAATGGAGCTTCTACTTGATCTTCGTAGGTATAGAACGCTCGTTTTTTTGTTGGAAAACGAGTAATAAATACAAAG
The DNA here is from genome assembly GCA_030855525.1 of bacterium. GTDB lineage: Bacteria > Patescibacteriota > Minisyncoccia > Phycocordibacterales > JAKAEA01 > JALYQZ01. The sequence continues at coordinate 14,475 of JALYQZ010000038.1, read as the reverse complement.
TCAGAATTGAGATGCTTTTTTGCATACTCACATATCTGTCGCTCATCTTCTGGAGCCATATCATTTGTATCTTCGATAACTCGATTGTATTCCTTTGCAACAAGTGCCTGAGCTTCTGCAAGTGTAAATATTGGTATTTCTGATGGAATGAGCGGTACTGTCGTATTAAATTGAGCAAACATATCGGAATGATCTTTTGCAACTGTTTCTACAGTATCGCGAACCACCTGCTCAAGAACCTTCATGACATCAAGTTCATTGTTAATGAATCCCATTTCAAAGTCCATTTGAGTAATTTCACTCACATGTCGTGTTGTAGCACTTTTTTCAGCTCGGAAAATTTTTGCAATTGTAAATACACGTTCAAATGCACCTACCATTACTTGTTTATAAAGTTGCGGGCTCGTAGCTAAGAAAACTTTATTATTATTAAAATATTCAACTTTAAAAGCTGCTGCTCCACCCTCGGCATCTCCTCCTACAAGTGCTGGAGCTATAAACTCTGTAAACCCTTGGTTTCGGAGAGAATTTCTATATGCATGCAAAATAGAAGCTTGCATAATAAAAATATCATGGGTTCGATTATTTCGAAGTGTAAGAGGAAGATTATCAAGATGAGTATCAAGATTCACTTCTGTGTCTTTTTCAAAGGGAAGTTCCTTTGCTTTACTTAAAATAGAAATTGAAAGCACTTCTAATTCAATATCACCATTTTGTTTGTCAGCCTGAATATTCCGTTCTGGGCGCTTGTTTACTTTCCCTGTTACCTCTACAACCCATTCATTTCGAATTTCTTTTGATGATTCAAGCGCTTCTGAGTTATTAGGAAGAACTACGCCTTGAATTTTTCCACTCATATCACGAAATTCAAAAAAGACCATTTTTCCTTGGTTTCTTCGGACGTCTATCCATCCTGCTATTTTGACTTCTCTTTCGATATGATCCTTAAGATCTTTTATGTACGTTCTTTCCATATAGTTGAGATGATAGCAAAAATAAGCTTTTTTTGGAAGTTTTGGTATTAAAAAACCGTATAGGTTGGACTAAATCCAAGCGCTATACGGTTCGGTAGGTGCCCCTTAGGGCGCGACGGCAGAAACCTGTGAAATCTCTTTACCTACTATACCTCAACCATAATACGAGTCAAGGAAATATAAATGTATAAAAAAACCACCCGCAATTTCCTTTTGACAAATGTCGCAAGGATACTGTTGATGGTTGTCAGTGATTGACGAATTTTCAGATTGCAAGTGGCAAATCGATGATGAGGCTACTCACTTGGTTGGCGATGCCAACTAAGTGAATAGCTATCGATCTGCTACTTGCTCCCCTAAAAGAACGATGTCTATCACTGACACTACCAGTATATAAATATTACACGATCCTCGTCAATACGAAGTTCACACAAACTACACAAAAGTGCATGTGTCAACTGTTAAAAATAATCAATCTTTATTGCTTTTCGAACTTCACTCATTGTTTGTTCAGCAATACCTTTTACTTTTTCTGTTCCCTCTTTTAAAATGTTCATGACATATGCAGGGTTTTTAGCGAGCTCTTCACGCTTAGTTCGTAGAGGAGAGATAACATCCTGAAGTATCTGTGCCAATCGTTTTTTGATAACTACGTCTCCTAATCCTCCTTTTGTATACTGTTGCTTAAGTTCATTAATTTCGTCTTTGTTATTATCAAAAATATCTAAGTATGTAAACACGACATTTCCTTCTACTTTGCCTGGATCTTGTACATGAATATGAGTTGGATCGGTATACATTTGCATTACTTTCTCAAGGATAGCTTCATTTGAGTCAGAAAGATAAATTGCATTATTGAGTGATTTGCTCATTTTTGCATTACCATCAATACCGATAAGCCGTGGATGTTCTGACATGATTGGCTTTATTGGTTTAAAAACCTCTCCATACAGATTAGTAAACTTATGAATTATTTCATTACATTGCTCTATTACAGGAAGTTGATCTTCTCCTACAGGTACAATATTTGCTTTTGCAACTAAAATATCAGCGGTTTGGCTTACGGGATACGTGAGAAAACCTGCTGGCACATCTTCTCCATATCCTTTTTGCTGGATTTCATTTTTAACTGTAGGATTTCTCTTGAGTCTCGCAAGAGTTACAAGGTTTAGAAAAAAAACTGTAAGTTCTGCAATTTGAGGGATTTGTGATTGAATAAAATAAGTAGTTTTTTGTGGATCAACTCCACAGGCAAGATTATCGAGTGCAACTTCTATAACATTGTTCCTCACTTTTTCTGGATTATCTGCATTATCTGTAAGAGCTTGAATATCTGCAACCATGTAAAATGCTGCAGGGTATTGATCCTGTAATGCAATTCTATTTTTGATAGAGCCAATATAGTGCCCTAAGTGAAGCTTTCCCGTAGGTCTATCTCCAGTAAGTACAATGTCAGATGTCTTATTCATGAGTAAAATAGTAACAGAAAATACTTAATTATCCAATGTTTTTATATTCTCAATTAATTCTGGAAATTCAGGTTGATTGAAATGTTTTTTATTCTCAAATAATACTGCCTGTGCTCGTGGAATAGCTTTGAGATATTTTAACGAATCATTAAAAGGTACTACCGGATCATCTTTACTATGATATACACTAATCTTTTGACATTGCTCACTAAACAAATCTAAATTTTTTGGTAATTCAAAATCTGCTAATGAATAGTCAGAATCTTTGTCATCAAATGGAGCTGCCAAAAGAATTGTTGAGGAAATGTTTTTTAGAAATCTATTTTCTGATAGATATTTTGCAATAAATATTCCACCCAGAGAATGTCCAATCAAGATTAGATTGTTTTGAAGCAGGGGAACTAATTTATCAAACCATATCTTCCATTCTATATATTTTGCATTCTCTCCATTGGGCATAGAGGGTTTTATAACCTCAAAGCCTTCACCCAACCTATCATGAAGTGACTCTTTCCACTTTTTTGCCTGCATTCTTTCTAAATTTATTTCTGTACTCTTAAGGTTAGTGAGATATTCATCATAAGAATCATATGTATTTCCTCCATGAATAACAACAACCTGTTTCCTCATATTCTATTGATTCATAAGCGCTTTAATATCTACATTTCCATTAGCATTTATGATAGTAGAAAGATCAATAAACTTTACTGACGTTGGCGCAACAAATTTTGTATTATCTGGAGTCCAATCTTTACATGAATATGTTACTTTTTGATCAAGATTTACATCCTTATTAGACTGTGCACTTCCTTGTGATTCAAATTCCCCCACAGTCATTTTAGCCCCTTGTGTCCCCGTCCAGGCATAAACATGAGTACTATTTTTAATCATATGTGTCTTCATAGTATCTGATGATGATGTTTTCACATCAAAATCTCCACGTACATTATTTCCAGAAACATAGACAATTCCAGAAACTTTTTCAGAAGAACTTATATTGTCAAAAGTACATGCAACATTTTTTCCTCCAGCAAAGAGTGCTCGGAGTGTTCCATCTGTACTTACACCAATTGTTGTTGAGGCATTTGAAGAAACTGAAGCTGTAGTCGTAGCTTCTGCTGTTACACGTGCTTCACTTTCTATCCGTGCAGCCTTTGATTTTTTTGCATAATATACTCCCCCTCCAATAGAAAATGCTGCGATAACTACTATAACCAAGGGAACAATGAAACCTTTTTGTGCATTTTGCATGATATTTTAATATTAATTATAATGTCATTTAACGATCATTTATTGTACCATCTATTGTTGAAGATTTAGGATTTTGAGATGAAGGAGGTACACTTTTTGCTATCAGAAAAAAGACAAGGACAATTGATATAACAATAAGTGTTCCAATAGCTTTATAGAGAAAGAATTTTCCTAATTGCATGGGATTGTATTAATAATTTACGTAATATTTAATCTTTGCATCAGCTCGTAATTCTGTAAGAAAGCTTTCAACTTCAGTATTAAGTTTTTGAATTTTTAGCTGTTCAATCAAACCGGTTTTTACCGACTCTTCACCACCTGCAGGAACTGTGATTTTATTATCAGCAATGTATTTTGTAACTTCTTCATCCGTAACAATTACTTTGTCTGCAAGCATCTTTTCCAATTTCTTTTGCACAATAATTTGTTCACGAAGGCCATCCCGGGTTAGGTTGCTTGCGGAAAGTGCATCATCAAGTGTAGTAGCTTGAGCTTTAAATTGAGCTTCAAGCTTTTGCAATTCGGCAGTAATCTCGTCTTCAGTAACTTCAATGTTATTCTTTTTAGCTGCTGTCTCAATAAGAGAAGTTGAAATAAGTCCATCTAAAACCTGAGCTCCTGCTGTTTCTTCAAGTTTCTTTATGACAGTAATCCGACTAATAGCATCTCCATTAACTGAAGCTGCTACAAAAACACTTCTAAAATAAAATCCAATTCCAATTAATAATAAAATACAAAAAATAATAATTGCAGATTTAACACTTATTGCATTTTTTATCTTCGATGCTAAGGGTGATGAATGAGTTGTTTCTGTTGAGGTTACTGACTTTTCTTCTGGTGTTATATTTTGTTCCATAATCTAGCTATTATAAATGATAATTAATAATTATTCTATTGCTTTTTAAATCCATCAAAAGACTTTAGGATTTCTAATGGAACAGTAAATATTACAGTATTAGATTGATCTGATGAAATATCGTTTATAGATTGTAATGTCCGAAGGTGTAATGCACCATCTACAGCTCCAAGAATTTTTGCTGCTTCTGCCATGTTTTGTGCTGCAGCTAGTTCTCCTTCAGAATTAATAATCACCGCTCTCTTTTCTCGTTCAGCTTCAGCTTGTTTTGCAATAGTTCGTTCCATATCAGATGGCAAACTAACATCTTTGAGCTCTACATTGTTTACTTTGAGACCCCAAGCATCAGTCTCCTTATCAACTATTTCTCTGATTCGATCTGCGAGCTTATCACGATTTGCGAGTAATTCGTCAAGAGTTACTTCCCCTACAATATTTCTCATCGTTGTTTGCGCATATTGAGATATTGCGTATCGAAAATCCTCTACTTCTAAAATTGCTTTCTCTGCAGACTGCACTTTATAATAAATTACTGCGTTTACGGTAACTGATACATTGTCTCTAGTAATAGCTTTTTGATCTGGAACATCAACAGCTTTTACTCGCATATCGACTTTACTATAGTTTTGGAAAATAGGAATTACAATTCTCCAGCCTGGTTCTAAAATTTGGGTAAACTTTCCCATTGTAAACTTGAGTGCACGCTCATATTGATTTACCTGCTTCAAACTAATCAGAAGAAGGACAAACAAAACGATAACCAACGGTATAAGTAATGTCATATGGTTTTTTACGAATTAAAATTTTCATTGCTAAGTATATCACCTCTTGTATTTTTTCAAATAAAAAGTAATGTATGAATTATAAAACTTATTGATTAATTTTATCTATGAAAAAACTGGCTATTGTTGTACTCGTTCTCGGATTATCAATTTCAAGCAGTTTACCAAGTAGTGCTTTAGCTCAGTCTGCTCAAGTCGAAAGTTCAAAAGATCCTAATGTTATTCGTACTGTGCCTATTACACGAGATACAGCGCCTTTGCGATCTTTTCAAGCTCCAGCATTTAACGCAGTGGCCGAGGTTGTTGAGTCACTAGGACCCAATCTCATACAAAACCCATCATTTGAGCAAGGAGCAACGACCATACCATCAAACTGGGAAAAGAATAGATGGTCAAATAATACAGGTGCATTTAATTACCCAGTATCAGGTTTTAATAGTGGAAAAGCAGCAGAAGTTACGATTGTAACTTACACCGGTGGTGATGCAAAATGGTTTTTTAATGATGTTTCTATTACTGCGGGTAAAACATATCAGTTCTCGAACTATTCTCTTTCAAATACATCAAGCATTTTGACTATTAGATACAAAATGACTGATGGAACATATACTTACAAGTACCTTGCCACCGTAAATTCCTCTTCAACATTTCAGAAAAACACGTATCGAATAACTACTCCTGCAAATGTGACAGCAATCACAGTATTTCATCTACTTCAAAGTGTAGGAACACTTTCTGTAGATGAATATGCACTTAATGAAGTAACAACCACCACAACTCCTCCACCTAATCCAACGCCAACTGATCCTCAAAATTTAATAAAAAATCCTGGATTTGAATCTGGTGCTGGAGATACAGCAACCAATTGGACTAAAAATCGTTGGGGCGCCAATAATGCAACATTTAGCTATCCAGTTGCAGGTGTCAGTGACAGTAAAGCTGCAAAGGTAACACTTTCAAATTATTCTTCTGGAGATGCAAAGTGGGTATTTGAAGTAGTCAATGTAACTCCAGGAACTTATAAGTACTCAGATCAATATAGTGCGGATAAAACAAGTACCCTTACAGTTCAATTCTTTCATGCAAATGGAACTGTTTCATATAAATGGTTGAAAACACTTCCAATATCGAGTGGGTTTAGTGAAGCTGCAGCCGAATTTGTCGTTCCTTCAGGCGTATCAAAAATAACAGTATTTCATTATATTCAGACAAATGGATCAATAACGTTAGACAATGTTGTTTTAAAATCTGTAACGCAAACACCTCCTCCGACATCTGGAATATTTTCTACAGGAGCAATAAGTCTTGCATTTGATGATGCATCAGATGACCACAATGATATTGTCGTTCCTAAACTTAATAATGCAGGATTCAAAGGGACATTCTATATTCCAAGTCGTCAGCTTCTTGATAATGGATTTTCTGGATATATGAGTAGAGCAGAAGTAGTCAATACACACAATTTTGGACATGAAATTGGAGGACATACTCGAACTCATGCTCATCTCACTTCCCTTTCTGCCTCACAAAAAGAAGCTGAAATTGCTGGTGGGCGTCAGGATCTTCAAGCGATGAACGTGGGTCCTGTTTCTACCTTTGCTTACCCTTTTGGCGAGTACGATCTAGCAACTCTTAATGTGGTAGAAAATGCAGGATACTCGGCTGCTCGAACCACTATGCGAGGATACGTAAAAGCTTCAACAGATGAGTATCAGCTTCCTGAGCAATCAATGGAGAGTGATACTACATTTGCTCAGGCAAAACAGTGGATTGATACAGCAATAAATAATAAACAATGGCTCATTCTCACATTCCACCTTATAGACAATAGTGGAGATAAATACAGTACAACTCCTGAGATTTACTATCAAATTGTAGATTATCTCGCACAAAAAAAACCACCCGTCATTACAGTGGCCGAAGGCATTCAATATCTCAACAAGTAATTTAGATACTTACAATACTATAGTCATCAAACTCGACATTCATAAAGTCTGTTCTGATTCCAGCATATCCTTTATCGAGAAGTGCAGTACCTCCAAAAGTAATTCCATTATCTTTCACTTCGGCAGCGAGTGTCCACACACCTTCCTTTCCTATATCTGTATAGAGTTTAATAGTTACAGACTTATCCAGGTTAGTTATGACCTCACTTTTGATTCCAATCCATGTTGTAAGTGGAATGCTATTTAAATTTGTTGTGGGGTTATATGATTTCGCTGGAAAAATATTCTTAAGACTCATCGTATAATATGTACCATTGATTTTCTTTTTTATTACGGCGGCACCATCAACACGAACACCTGTGTAATAGAGATTGTCCCCACTGTGATATCGATTAAATAAAAGCACTCCGTTAGATGCATTTCTGTTAGGACTTTTACTCATAATAATAGAATTAATTTTGAAGTATACTTGCTGTGAAAAATTCTCCCATTTCTGAGTTTGTACTAATCGGAAGATATTTTGAGGATGAGATCCATTATCAGTATCAAGAGCATTGCTTGAAGCATACTTTTTATACCATTCATCAGAAGATGGCACATCACCCTGTATTGTTTTTGCTACACCCCCTTCTGTAATAAAGTATCCACCAGAATTAACCCACCAATTTTTACTAAGATTACTATTTGGTTGCGAAGTTTCTTTAAGACGATATGGAGTTCCAAATGAATCACTAAATCGGGCAACTGGAGTTGAAATAGATGTAGAAGTAGAATTTACAGCAGCTGTTTGATCAGAAAAGATTTCTGTTGAGGGTCTCAAAAACTCTCCTTCTAGTTGAAGTTCATCTGGATTATTAACAACAACAATTGGTTTTCCCCACATCCATTTATCTACAACACCTAAAAAACCTAATTCTAAGAGAATTATAGTTGCAAGTACCAGACCAAATGTTCGGTTACTCATACAGTACAGTTATTATACAGGTTTCTACTTGCAGATTGAAATTTATAGAGTTGGTGTAATCTCTAATGAAGATAATTGAGCTTGTGCTTTTCCAGTAGGATCCCATACTTTAATACCAGTTTTTCCACCTTGTTCTTTAATTATTACATTTCTAAACAATGGATATCCATCAATGTAAGTACTTATTTTATTATCTTTAATAACGGCTTTAAATTCTATAGTTTCGTTTGGTATAAATGCAGCTCTATATGGAATTCTCAAATCGGTATTTTTACCATTAACTGTGGTTCGTAAGAAGTAATCATTTTCAGAAATTCCTAATGAAAGATAGTTATTGGCATCTTTATAGTACATAAGGAGCGCTACAGATTTTCCTTGTATGCGCTTCATATGAGCGGTTACAGTATAGTCATCCCAATATGGTTCACCGAAAACTATTTTTCCACTATTATCTGCAGCAAGTGATGAAATGATAAGTCCCGAGGTATCAACAATTGTATGGGCTTCTGATATGTTGTTATCAAACAAAACAGTACTAAAGTCATCACCATGTAATGAGAGTTGTGGCGACACAGGCATTCCTGAAAGCAACATGTCTTTAAGATCTTCAGTTGCCATATTTTTAACTTCAATTCTTTTTATTCTATATGGATCCTGATCTTTAAAGTTATATACTGGGAATCGTAAAACGGTAACATTCGATGGATCATTTGCCTCAATAAATGATAGTCTAAAATGTCGCTTAATAACCTCTTGATTAAAATCTATAGCTTCAGCATAGTTTGTAACATCTTGTTGACCATAATCATTGAGAGGAATAGCATAATACCGGGGATTTATATTAAGATAGTTTTTTAGATCGTTAATACCATTTACGTATTCTTCCTCTATTCGCTTCTCAAATTCTTCAGTAGTTTCTATTCTATTTTCAGCAGTGAGATACATTTTGGAATTGAGGTATCGTCCAGTATCTTCATCACCTCTTACTTTTTGAGTTAGAGCAATAACATCATGAGAATCTCTTCCATGAGCTTCAAGTTCCCATCGGCCAGAGTCTCGTAGTGTTCTTAATTCATCCCACGTAAGATAAAATGAATTACCTTCAAGAGCCTCTCCAGTAGCAACAAATATAGTTGCTTCAAATCCTAGTTTCTTAAACACATCATCAGTCGTGTAAAAACTATCCTTTCGTCCATCATCAAAAGTTATGATAATAGGTCGTGGTGGGAGTGTAAATTTACCTTGTCGAAAAAGATCGTATTCAGCAACTGTAATAGTTTCAAAACCATTTTCCTTGAGCATTTCCATATGCTTAATAAAATTTCTAACTGTAGTGTTTGTTGTTTCTTTTTCATAAATCACACCATGATACATGAGCATTGGGACAGCAATAGCAGGAGGCATTGTAGATGTATCAACAGTACTTACTACAGGCTGTTTTGGTTTGTAGGTATAATATTCAATAGAATAATGATGTAGTGCACCTAAAACGTTCTTTGCGTATGGATATGCAAAAACCACTGAAGTTGTAATACTTATAAGTAATATAATAAAGAGTATCGTTCTAGTATTTATTTTTTGTTTTATCGTGTTCCCCATTTTGTGTCTCTTAATTTTAATGTCGCATACGGCATCTGCCATGTAAGAAGAACCGTATACATAAGCGTAAAGGGAACGACATACAACCAATACTTGTTATTACTTAACCAATAATAAAATAACCCGTATAAAAAACTCAAAGAAATAACACCAATAAGAAAGATGCTTGGAAGACGATTAAAAAAGACAGGTTGAATGATAAGAGCATTAAACACAATAATTGGACTCAAAATTGGAAGTAAAAGATTGGTATAAAAAGAAAATGAGGCAATGATATGTTTCTTCCAAATAAAAGTTGATGCAGCAAGTCCTTCTCGAACCCATGATTTCTTCCATCGAAGCTGTTGGTTGAAAAATTTTCTATACTGTTCTGGAACAATAGTTATGGCTTTTGCAGTTGCGCAGTATACAACTTTCCAGTTTCGTAATACAAAATTTGTAAGACTTCTATCATCCCCAAAAGTACTCTGGGTTCCTAAAAATTGCTGATTTCTCCAAGGTTCTAATACAGTAAGAAGCACATCTCGTCGATATGCAGAAAAGCATCCAGGACAGCAGGTAACCACTCCAAATACACTTTCACATGCTTTAAAAATATCGAAGGAAATTCCATATCGAGCAGACTGCATTTTTGTTAATGCGTTTACATTTTTATTTTCTACACCAGTATTCCCTGCCACAGCACCGATATTTTTATCTTCTATAAAATGTTCAACAATATGTTTTACGGCAGTCTTTTCAACAAAGCTATCAGAATCAATAAATACAACGATGTCTCCTGTAGCAGCAAGGATTCCCGCTGCCATTCCTTCTCGTTTGCCTTTATTTTTCTCAAATGAGATGACGCTCACGTTCATTCCTTTTTGTTTATAGAAACGTTCTGCTCGTTCCATTTCACTTTTTGTATTGTCGGTTGATCCATCATCAACAACAATACATTCGAGTGAATTTGAGTATTCTGACTCCATGCATGCACCTATTGTTTTGTAGATTGAATCTTCTTCATTTTTAGCTGCAATTACAAAACTTACTGATGGATACATTGATGCACTATAAGCAGTACTATGTGAATCTTTATAAAAGATGATAATGAGGAATCGTGACATAAGGAATAGTCCTGTAAGGAATACGTATGCCTCAATAAACCATGATTGATAGCCGTCTATTAAGAGGGTGGCTTTATAGATAAAGAGAATATGAAGAAGAATGACAAATATAATCAACATAAAAAGCTTAACCAAAGAGTGCTGCTTCTGGTCTTCAAATTTATAGCCTGATTGGGTGTTTTGGACGTACATGCTAGGAATCCTATTTGTTCTTGTTAAGACGCATTAGAGCCACAAGACCAATGAATAAAGCTCACCCTAACCTAGGATGAGCATTATGTCAAGTATTGCTTTGTAGTGGCCTTCTAGCCCCCAGCTTGCCACTCCATGAGAGCTTCGACAGGATAAATAAGCATAATAACATTGAGCGTCAAATTATCTCGGATAGATAGTCCAACAAATATTTCCATGGCCACCATAAGCAGTACTGTGATCCACACAGGCATTTTTCGAGCGGCCAGAAAGCCTAAAATCATTGCAATAATATCTGATACGGAGTTAATGATACTGTCACCAAAGTAATCTCGATACGCAGGTATATCACGATACCTGTTAATAATTAAATCGGTATTTTCAAATATTTCCCAAGCTCCCTCTAAGAATATCGCCATGATAAGCCGCTTCTTCCATGGGATCGGCCATTTTTTGTTTATGAGCCACAATACAAAGTAGAATACAAAACCATGAATGATATGGGAGAATGTGTACCAATCAGATATGTGTTGCGAATTTTCTGAAGATGCCACTACCCCTTGCCATAGGTTCACGTATCCACACTTACAGATTGAGACTTGTCCCATAAAATACAAAATTCCTGCGTGAACAATAAGGAGTACAATTATTATTCCTAATAATTTCTTCCACGTAATGTTCTGCAGGAATTTCATATGATTATTGTACTGAAGTTGTTGTTGCTGTCGATGTTGCGGTTACTGATGTTGAAGTTGCAACAGAAGCTGAAGCTGATGTTGTTGCAGTTGATGTTGCTACGACTGGTGCTGGCATTACCATTGTTGATGTAGCTGTGGTTGTTGCTACAGGTGCAATTACCATTGGTGCTGGCATTGTAGTTGTTGCCTGAACTGGAGCTCCAAAAAGTCGTGCTTGAACTGCTGGTGTGAGCAAAATCACTCCACTTCGTTCCATTCGATCTGTTGGTAATGTGAGTGCTTGTGTTGCTGACGTTGCTTCTACATACGCAAGTGTACCATTAACGGAAACGTATGCATATGTTGCTGCAATTGATGAGGCTGGTAGTGCTACCATTACTGCAATTGCTGCCAAAACTGATGATGTGTACTTCATAAATGTTATTGCCGCTACTATTAATAATTCCTAGCATACTACTACATTTTTAAAATAATACTACCCATGCACATGAGGATCAAAATTACTTCACTTTACTCATTATCATCTCTACTAAATCTATCATGACTATATCTACCTGACGTTGTAATTTTGTGAATCTGAGCCGGGCTAAATCCTTCTTCTATCAAAATCTGTCGTGAGGTTTCTTCAAGGGTAAATTCATTTATACTATCATTAGCATCAATTCCAAAACCCTCTATCTCAGGCCGAGTACTTTCATCATAATCAATCAGAAGTGGCTGTATATGTTCAGTGTTTCGTGAAGATCGGTGAGTAGGTATTACCTGGGCATATGTATGGCTTGCACCCGTAATTAACAATGCCGTAGCAATACCTCCAGTTGCTAATATTCGTCTTCGTTTTTTCATTGTTTTAGATTGTGAATGGATAATTGTCTCTATGGACATTTTTTACTACAGTCCTCCTGTATGGGTTGTATACAGCTTCTTGATTCCAAAAGAATCTTGGATCGTTTGTGCTGATAAACCGCCAGTTGTAAACTATACAGAAGCGAGGTCAACCATGACAATAGCAAAATTAATTTCATCTATTGATGAGCTTACTTTGGTGGCTTAGCTGGGTTATTTTTGACACATCAGTAATATATAGCCCTATAACGCTTATATTAAGGCCTATTAATCCTTTACGCCCTATCGTACCTTAACCATGGGCTGAAAAAACACGGATGAGCCTAAATTGATTTTCTAATTTTGACAGAAATTGAGATTTACTGTCTATTCCCATACTCTTGCACAGCTTTGAAATCAACTGTACCGTTTTTTAGAACAGGACTAACTGCTTGTATTGCTTTTATTTGTTCGTATTCTCTTCCAATACAAATTCCAACATACAATACGATAATAAATAGAATTACTGCTAAAGTTTTTGAGTACCACGTAACTTTATTCCATTTAATGTTCATGAACATATTATAGCAGAGATAAAATTATTCCAAATCCAAATAGTTAATATACCCCTATGAATACACCTTGACTAATCGTTGTGTTGTGTGTCATTATATTATCAGAAAGGTGGTGAAGTATGAGCCTGATCAAAAGGATATATGAACCGGCTCAACCTATTGTACAAGGAAAGTTTGACCTAGTAGTTCCATTGGACTACGCTTCTCTGAAGGGAGAAAAGCTACTTCCTCACGCATCGATAAGCGGGCTAACAAAAGCTGCTCGCCTCGTAAAAGCAGGCACTGCGGAGAAAATCGCATGGGCTAGTCCAAGTCGCTTTGGTTCCCCCGTTGAGGCAGTTCATGCGGCAAAGTCTGACATCGTGACTCCTTTCGGAATTGAGGAACTCGATGTGCTTGCAAGAGTAGAATGCGACAACTCCATCACAGAAGCAGAACGAATCCTGGTAGCAGCTCCGCATGCATTACGCATCATTGTCATTTGCGACTGGCGTCATGCACGGCGAACAAATCGGATCTGGAGACACTTCTACGATGGTGAGCTTGTCATTCTCACCACTGATACGGAGTGGAATGAAGACCATCCAAGCTTCTGGAATAGGTCGAAATTCATGTGGACGCTCGGTAATTTAATTCACCACATGCTCCTCCTCGTTGTAGGTGTAGAGCGGCTTAGGAAAGTTGTTCACCCCGTAAAGAAGTAGATTCAACCTCTAACCCCAAAATCCCCAAGCATTCGTGCGTGGGGTATTTTTTTATATATTTTTCTACTATTCTAATCCTAAATCTTTGGCAACCACATCTTCTTTTTTTACAAATTTTTGTACTGCTTTGCTATATGTTTTAAAAAACATTTCTACACGTGGAGTGAGATTTATAGAGAGTACTTCTTCTGGGGCAAAAAATCTTATTTCTTGACCTTCGCCTAACCTCAATGTATCCACTTCGTCATCATCCAAATACGCATAGAAACGAAATTTATTATCTATCGTTTGGCCTATATATGTTATATTTCTCGGGATTACACCTATCTCCTCAGAGCATTCACGTTTGATCGCCTCTTCTGGAGTTTCGCCTTCATCAACACCACCTCCTACCAATCCCCATTTATTTGGATTAGAAATCCCTTGCTTGTCATCTCTATGCTGCAAAAGAAACTTATCTTTATGGATGAGTATTATACCAACTCCTGGAACATTTTTTTCCACTAGTTGCATGAACAGTTTATTAAAACACTA
>JALYQZ010000009.1 GCA_030855525.1 bacterium | reverse complement strand
CACTATCAACAACTACCAGATTCTATCGAGATGGTAATGTTGTTAAGGTTGATGTTAATGGTACATATAGTGGCCCATTAAGCGTTACCCGTGGACCAGTGACAAGCCTTACGTTTATTATTGCAACTAGCTCTGGTCCAGATGCAGTAAAAATAGATATGACAACACAAGGCATTAGTGGACCTATAGTACGAACAAAAAACTTTTACACTACAATAATTGCAAAAGAATCATGAGAAAATCTTTTAGAAATTCAAACCTTCAATCGGGTCAGGCCATGCTTCTCGCCGTCCTCTTTTTTTTAGCTATTACGACAACAATTGTAATGGGTACTGCCACTCCTATTTTAAAACAAGTAAAGATTTCCAATGATACGCTCGAATCAAAGTCGAGTTACTATCTTGCTGAAGGTGCACTTGAAGATGCCCTCTATCGAATAAAGAACGGTAAGAATATTTTTTCTGGAGATACCGTTATGATAAATGGATATACGTCTACAATTACTATCACAACAACAAGTAGTGGAAAAACAATTGAAAGCTTAGCCATAATAGATGGTAAGGTAAGAAAAATGCAGGCAAAGGTTGTGGAAGGGCAAGGAGTAGCATTTAACTATGGAGTACAAGCAGGAAACGGCGGGTTTAGTCTTGCTGGAGGCTCACAGCTCAATGGAAATGTATATTCTAATGGTCCGATTGTTGCAACAAATGGTGTGACTATTACAGGTTCGGCAATATCAGCAAGTTCTACAGCAACCATTGGAGGAGATAATGGCCCATGGGGAGTATATATTGGAACTGCTGGAGTGGGAGATGCATGGGGTTACAACGTAAAAGGGGCTACTGTTGCTGGAAACCTTTATTGCCAAACAGGTACTGGAAATAATAAAGCATGTAATACTTCAAAAGGAATTGCCCCTAATCAAGAGTTTCCTTTTGATGATGAAATGATTCAAGGATGGAAAGATCAAGCATCTGAAGGATGGATCTATAATGGTAATCTTACAATTGGATCTGTAGGGACAACAACAGGACCTATGGTGGTAAATGGAGATCTCTTGGTAAATGGTGGTGGAAGACTGACTATGACTGGAACAATTTGGGTAACAGGAACAGTAACTTTTACTGGTGGTGCAGATCTCCACCTAGCTTCTTCCTATGGTAATTCAAGTGAAGTACTCGTAGCTGATGGGTATATAAGTTTAACAGGTGGCAGTAATTTTGCGGGATCTGGGCAAGTTGGTAGTTATCCAATGCTTTTTACAACGAGCATCTGCCCCGCGGGAACTGGATGTGGAACGCGTAATGCAATTGATTTAGGTGGTGGCTCAGGAGCTGTTGTGCTTGTTGCACAAAACGGAACTCTTAAGATGTCAGGAGGTGTGGGAGCTCGATCAGTAACTGCAAAACAGATCATTGTTACTAGTGGTGCAACTATTACGTATGATGCAGGACTTGCTAATCTTAACTTCTCAAGTGGTCCGTCGGGAGGCTGGAATGTAAGTAGTTGGAAGGAGGTGCAGTAAAGATGATACAATAAAAAATATGAAAAAAGGAAAGAAAATCATTGTTGCTAACTGGAAGATGAATCCAGTGAGTGCAAAGGAAGCTGTAGTTATATTTAAAGGAATAGCAATAACGGCGAGTAAATTAAAAAAAATTCAAACAGTTATTGCTCCTTCATTTATTCATGTTGGACTATTAGCCGAAAAAAAATCAAAGGCGGTAACACTTGGAGTGCAAAACATATTTTCCGAACAAAAAGGATCATTTACGGGTGAAGTATCAGTAGATATGGTAAAAAATAGTAAAATTACCCATGTAATCATTGGTCATTCAGAACGACGAAAGTTGGGTGAAACAAATGAAAGTATAAATAAAAAGGTACAACTTGCACTTCAAAACAAACTTATTCCAATTGTCTGCATTGGTGAAGTTTCTCGAGATGAAGAAGGAAAATATTTAAGTGTTATAAAAGAACAACTTGAAAAAGCTTTTGCAGGTGTTGCACGAACTTCTCTTTCAAAAATAATCGTTGCATATGAACCTGTGTGGGCTATAGGTGCCTCTGTTGCTATGGATGCACATGATATCCATCAAATGAGTATATATATAAAGAAATCAATTATTGATATTTATAAATCAAAGACACTTGATAGTACACCAATTCTTTATGGAGGAGCAGTAGACCCGACCAATGCAAAGAGCATCCTTTCAGAAGGAGAGGTTGATGGACTCCTTATTGGAAGGGTTAGTCTTGATCCAAAGGCATTCTCTGAAATCTTAAAAATTGCTAATACACTTTAGATAGTATGAAGTACAAAACATTGAAGGAATGCGGGGATATTAAGGGCAGAAGAGTACTTATTCGATGTGATTTTAATGTGCCTATTGAGGAAGGAAAAATTACTGATGACTATCGTATTAAACAAGCATTACCGACGCTCAAGTATCTTCGTGAGCAAGGTGCAAAAGTGGTGATTATTTCTCATATCGAAGGCGAGTCGCATACTCTCAAACCTGTATATGACTATCTCAAGAACATTTTCCCTATAGAATTTTGTGAGGATTGTATTGAAACGGGGCATCAGACAGTGATGGAAATGAAGGAGGGTGAGGTGATTCTTTGTGAAAATCTCAGACTCTATGATGGAGAGAAAAAGAATGATCAAGAGTTTTCAAAAAAACTAGCTCGATTAGGGGAGATCTATGTTAACGAGGGATTTTCAGTATCACATCGTTCTCATGCATCTGTTGTAGGTGTCGCAAAATGTATGCGGGGATATCTTGGATTTCAGTTTGAAAAAGAGGTAGAAAATCTTTCAAAAGCATTTAATCCACCGAAACCGTTCCTCTTTATTTTAGGTGGGGCAAAGTTCGATACAAAGCTCCCATTAGTTGAAAAATTTCTTCCTCTTGCAGACACTATTTTTATCGGTGGTGCTCTTGCAAATGATTTTTATAAAGCTCAAGGGCTTGAAGTTGGAAAATCAAAAATTTCTGATGCATCTCTTGATCTTACTGAACTGCTTAGTAATCCCAAAGTTATTATTGCTCCAGATATAATTGTAGAATCATCTCGAGGAAAAAAGCAGAAACAACCAACAGAGGTTGAGTCTGACGAGAGTATCTTAGATGTAGGTGAAGAAAGTATTAAGCTTCTTGCTGAAAAGTGTAAAGATGCGAAATGTATTTTGTGGAATGGCCCTCTTGGGAATTTTGAAGCAGGATTCAAAGAACCAACTGAACAACTTGCTCAAATCATTGCACATTCACCCCATGCGTTTTCCATAGTGGGAGGAGGAGATACCATAGCAGCTATTGCTAATCAAAACCTTCAAGATAAATTTGGGTTCATCTCAACAGGTGGAGGAGCGATGCTTGATTTCTTAGCAAAAGGTACGTTGCCAGGACTAGAAGCACTCAAGAGTAAATAATCTCAATTTATATTTTCTCGAATCTTTTGGGCATTTAATTCGAATGCCTTTTTGTCACCGAGTACTTTATTATTTGGAAAGACCCAAATGTGTGCGTGATGTACTTCGTCACCAACCATTTTGCTTATAATAAAGTCAGTGTCAAAAGCTTTCCTCTGAGCTTTTGCAACTTTTTGTACTACCTCAAAATAGGCACCAGCGTTAGGTACATCCCACACCCATCTGTGATGGTTCTTAGGAATAACCTGAACATGCCCAGGAGATTGAGGTTGAATATCAAGAAATGCTAAGAAGTCGTTATCTTCAAATACTCTATATGAGGGGATATCTCCTTTAATAATTTTACAAAAAATACAGTTTTCCATATCTCTATATTACACCATTTATTTTATCAAATCTTTATCTACCACCATGTTAAAATAGATTCATGGATAAGTATACTGTTAGGGAAGCTCTGTCTTCTGAAATAGATAAAAAACTAGAAGCCTACCCAGAGTTATTACGAGCACTCCTTTTTTATAGAAACATAGACACACCCGAGAAAGC
This sequence comes from bacterium, assembly GCA_030855525.1. Classification (GTDB taxonomy): domain Bacteria; phylum Patescibacteriota; class Minisyncoccia; order Phycocordibacterales; family JAKAEA01; genus JALYQZ01. The sequence continues at coordinate 569 of JALYQZ010000009.1, read as the reverse complement.
TCATGAGTTTTTAAACCCAAATTATGAAACTGGGGTGCATGACCCATTTCTGATGAAAGATATGGATAAGGCAGTTGATAGAATTCTGCGAGCAATTGTGAAAAAAGAAAAGATTTTAATCTACAGTGACTATGATGCTGATGGAATTCCTGCTGCAGTTGTCATGCATGACTTTTTTAAGAGTATTGGATATGAAAATTTTAATATTTATATTCCACATCGACATGATGAAGGATATGGGTTACATATTGAAGCAGTAGATACATTTAAAGAACAAGGAGTTAATCTTTTGATAACGCTTGATTGCGGTATTGTTGATCATGAGCAGGTGAAGCATGCAATGGATCTTGGTATCGATGTTATTGTTACTGATCACCATGTTCCGAGTGATACATTGCCTGAAGCCTATGCAGTAGTCAATTCAAAACGTAATGATTGCGAGTATCCATACGACATGTTGTGTGGATCAGGAGTTGCTTTTAAACTAGTGCAAGGAATCTTACAAAGGAATAGATTCAATCTCAAAGAGGGAGCAGAGAAGTGGTTGCTCGATATGGTAGGACTTGCCA
>JALYQZ010000001.1 GCA_030855525.1 bacterium | reverse complement strand
ATATAGCTCTTTATATCCTTGGGCGATTTCGAGAAAGGGGAGTATTTGAGTGTAGCTTTGTTCTTTCTCTTTTTGCTGCTGTTGTAGGAGCGTTCCAATACTATGGTTCAATGTTTAATCCAGCAATTTTGGCAGCATGTGAAGCAAATGGAGTGTCATGTTCGAAAAACTATTTTGTATATTTTGGATATATAAATATCCCATTTATGGCTTTTTCGGCTTTTGCACTGCTGGCAGTCATCGCTTTTATTAGAATTCGCAATAAGTAAGTTTTACAATAATTTATGCATACTATATTAAACACACTTCATGGGCTCTCAGATATTATTATTACATTCGGATATATTGGTATTTTTATAACTATCTTTGCTGAATCTGGATTCTTGCTTGGATTTTTCCTTCCTGGAGACTCGCTTCTTTTTACTCTTGGAATTCTTGCAGCGAAGGGAATATTTAACATCTATTACCTTATAGGACTATGTATTGTTGCAGCAATCATGGGTGATAGTTTTGGATACTACATTGGAAATAAGTTTGGGCCGCGCCTTTTCAACCGAGAAGAATCATTCTTTTTTAAGAAGGAATATGTAGAGCGGACACAGGCATTTTTCTTAAAACACGGTAAAAGAACCATTATAATGGCTCGTTTTGTACCAATAGTACGAACGTTCGCTCCAATTCTTGCTGGAGTAGGAAAGATGGACTATAAAACCTTCCTTAGCTATAACATCATAGGAGGTGTTGTATGGGCGGGAGGGGTACTTTCTATAGCATATGTCCTTGGAACAAAGATCCCTGGTATCGAAGATTATCTTGGATATATCATCGTTGGAATCATCTTAGTATCTGTTATTCCTGTGGTAATTGATTTATTAAGAAAACATTAAGACAGTTTGCTCTGCTGGAGCAAATTATGGTTTAGAAAATTAAAAATGGCCTAAAATATAGGTTTATCAGAAGCAGGCTTGTCAAAAAAACTCACTAATTTACGATCAATAGGGTCAGTTTATTAGTTAGTAAACTTTGTAATGAAATATAGTCGGTCTCTAAAAACGTTATTCTCAACATTAGGAAAACTTTCACTTATAGCAATCTTGTGGCTCGGAGGCGTATATGCTTTCGACGCAATTAATAAAACAAATTATTTCGGTCACACTGTAACTACGGGAGTCAGCGCGGATGGTAACATAAATATATGGTGGCCAAAGAATAATGCCCATATCGATAACACTCAAGCTTTTAAAGCTCAAGTTCAAGATAAAGATATCTCAGAATACACCATGACATGGTCTGTAGATGGAGATGAAGAAAATAAGATGGATGATTCGATGACGGATTATCCACACAAAGAATCAGTAGTTAACCTTAAAAATTGGAACTGGAAAGGATCTGGTCCCTATAAGGTAACATTTAGAGCAGTAGATAAAGATAACAAAGAAATAGGTAAAGCAACTGTTGATATTTTTACTCCAGAACCTGCACAGGGTCCAACATCAGTTGAATCTGGACATGAAAGTAACGATTCAGAATCAACAATTGAGACGCCTTCACAAACAGTCAAAGACGTAATTAGCAAAGTATCTGGTATTACTATTGCCGCAGCAGATACAGTCAATATTCCAGACGTAGAAACGCAGCCAATAGATATACTTACACCTTCAAAAGATGCTACTCTTGCTGGAGTACACAACTTTGAAGCACGACTCGGAAATGAAAATAGTTCAAAATATAAAATGTTCTGGAAAGTTGATGATGGTCAGAAAAATTCTATGACATGGGAAGGTAATACGTACCGAGCATCAGTAGACGTTTCTGGATGGAATTGGAAAGACAATGGACAATACAAAATCACCTTCGTTGCAGAAGATAATGGTGGACGTGTTGTTAGTACTTCAGATGTACGAATTCAAAAAGGTACATCAACAACAAAGCCAGTATCAACAGATTCAGTACAAATTACTCCTGTAACCACACAACCAACACAGCCTACTACTCAACCGACTCCTACACCAACACCTATTGCAGCCCCAGTTGTAGGGCCAACACCGGTTGTATCTTCATCAGGAAATCCTTTCTCAGGTGCTAAATTGTGGCTTAACCCAAATACTGATGCAAAGAAGACTGCAGATTCTTGGAGATCATCTCGACCTCAGGATGCAGCTCAGATGGATAAGATTGCAAGTAGCCCAGATGTAATCTGGCTTGGTGGATGGAATCATGACATCTCAGGATTCGTTAAGGAAAAAGTTAAAGAAGTGGGTAATCAAGGAGCACTTCCAGTATTCATCGCATACAATATTCCTGGACGAGATTGTGGTCAGTATTCAGCAGGAGGAGTGGGAAGTGCAGATGAATATCGAGGATGGATTCGAAAAATCGCCGATTCAATTGGAAGTAGTAAAGCCGTAGTGATTATTGAACCAGATGGAACAACTCTTACTGACTGTTTGGGATCTCGCGCTGGAGAGCGATACTCTTTGATCAAAGATGCAGTAAGTATCTTAAAATCAAAATCAAATATTGCAGTCTACATTGATGCAGGTCATCCAGGATGGATTTCTGCAGACGATATGGCATCACGACTCAATCAGTCTGGTATCGCACAAGCAAATGGTTTTGCTTTAAACATTTCTAACTTTAATACCACTCAAAACAACGTTGAGTATGGTACAAAAATCTCACAAAAGACTGGTGGAAAGCACTTTGTTATCGATACCGGTAGAAATGGACTTGGACCGACAGCTGATAATCAATGGTGTAATCCAAGCGGACGAGCCCTTGGTGCAAAACCAACAACAAATACAGGAAATAGCTTAGTTGATGCATTCCTTTGGGTTAAGGGCCCTGGAGGATCAGACGGAAACTGTAATGGAGGTCCAAATGCAGGAGTCTGGTGGCCAGAATATGCACTCGATATGGCACGCCGATCAGCAATCTAAACTTAGCATTATATAAAGTAAAAAAAGAGCCTCACAAGGCTCTTTTTTGCTCGACTGTAGTAAGGACATATGCAGAGTAGCGTCTTAAAAAGTATGAAAAAGATTATATCGTCGTTATTGCTTGTATCGGTGTTTTCGTTTGTTCCATTTTCTATACCGAATGTAAATGCAGCAGTATCTGATTGGCAAAAAGGGGCAAGTATTTTTCCCTATTCACCAACAAATTATAGTAGTGCATCATTTCAAGAGTCTTTAAGAGACTTAAAAGCTACGGGTGCGAATTATGTTTCACTTGTAGTACCAATTTATCAAGTTAACGACACAGCATCTGATATTGTTCCAGGAGGAGATACTCCAACTGATGAGTCATTAATTTCTGCTATTAACTATGCTCATTCAATTGGGCTTAAAGTAATGCTTAAACCGCATTTGGGATCTCAAGCTGGAGCGTGGCGTGCAACTATTAAAGCATCAAACAGGGATGCATGGTTTACCAACTATGGAAACTTTCTTAATCATCTTGGGGATATTGGAAAGCAAACTGGAGTAGAAGCGATGTGTATTGGAACAGAGTTAATTACTATGACAACATTCACTTCTAATCCTGATAACACCCAGCGCTGGAATAAAATAATTGCAGACTTACGAACTCATTTTCCAGGACCTCTCACCTATAGTGCAAACTGGGGATCAGGAGATTTTGCAGAAGAAGTACCACATATTGGATTCTGGCCGGCACTCGATTTTATTGGAATTTCTGCATACTATCCACTTGCACAAGGACAAAACGATCCATCTGTTGAGATGTTAAAGAGCTCATGGGATTATTGGAATAACACTAAAGTACGACCACTTCATCAGCAATATAATAAACCCATTCTCTTTACGGAAGTTGGATACCGAAGTGTTGATGGGGCACACAATGATCCATTTGAAGGAGGACGAGGAGGAAATGTAAACCTTGAGGAACAGGTGCGAGATTACAAGGCTTTGTTTGAGTATTGGAATAATCATTCATACATTGCTGGAGTTCATATGTGGAATTGGGAAAGTGATCCAAACTATGGAGGCCCAACAAACAATCATTACTCTCCACAAAATAAACCAGCACTTCAGGTAATTAAAGATTGGTTTGGCGGTGGAACACCTCCAGTAGATCCAGATCCTACTGATCCGATCGACCCAACTGATCCAACAACGCCACCTTCAGGTACATGGCAGGTAAATGGATCATCAAGTGGTAATGATGTGGGTAGTCTAATTACCTTTACTGCAAATGTAAGTACTTCAAATGCTGCATCTGGAGTTGTTGTAGATCTTGAGGTCTATGATGAATCAGGAACTCAGGTTGCACAAAAATTCTCTGAGAACCAAAGTCTTTCATCACAATCAAAACCTTATACTGTGACATTTACACCAGATGAAGAGGGAATATATACATTGAAAGTTGGAATATTTAACAATAGTTGGACAACAAACTATTATTGGGGGGATGCAGTTGCTGCTGTGACAGTTGGAGAAGGTGAAACTAATCCTCCAGAAGATCCAATAGATCCTACCGACCCAGATCCCGTAGATCCAACACCTACCGGCAATTATGTAACAAACATCTGGTGGCCAGGTAATAGTGCTTCTGTGAGCGGTATACAGCCATTTAAGGCAATGCTTGAAGGCCTAGATGTATCTCAATACTCAATGTTCTGGCAAGTTGATGGGGATCGATTAAATGAGATGCAAAATAATGATAATAATTATCCTCATAAAGAAGTAGAAGTAGATCTCTCAGGATGGAATTGGAAGGCAATAGGGCCATACACAATCAACTTTATTTCCAAGAATGCGGCAGGGGAAGTAATTTCAGAAAAATCGGCGGATATAAATGTGACTCAGTAGAATAGAAAATAATAAAAAACCCCTCGTGACGAGGGGCTTTTTATTACTCACATCAATAAATATATATATTTATTGATGATATAATTATGCAATGAGTAAGAGATATATTTTAGGATATTGTATTATTGCTTTAGTAATGTTTGGTGGATTATTATATTGGCTTCAAAGAGAAAATCAAGAAGAAATTCCACCTGTGCTTAATGATTCTTCTACACAACCACAAACGTTAGGAACTACCAATCTAATAAGTAATCAAAATAAAATAATGAACGCCACATTTCATACAAATAAGGGAGACATAACAATCGAATTTTTTGGAGATAAAACTCCAACTACCGTTAATAACTTTGTAGAGCTCGCAAAAACCGGTTTTTATGATGGAGTAAAATTCCATCGAGTTATTAAGGATTTTATGATCCAAGGGGGAGATCCACTCTCAAAGGACGATGCACAAGCCGCTCGATGGGGCACAGGAGGCCCAGGATACTCATTCAAGGATGAAATACGACCTGATAACCGAAACAGTGTAGGTACTATCTCTATGGCCAATGCTGGTCCAAATACGAATGGTAGCCAGTTCTTTATTAATCTTAAAGATAATAACTTTCTTGATCAAAAACATACGGTCTTTGGGCGCGTAACTCAGGGCATGAATGTAGTAGAATCAATTGAACAAACTCCTGTAAATAGTGCCGATAGGCCGTTAGAGCCAATAATTATCAAAAGCATCACTCTACAGTAGTAAAAAAAATCATGCTGCTTCGTCTCGAGTAGTATGAAAATCTCAAACAAATATACACACTTTAATAATAAGAATGCATTATTAATAGCCGCAGGTAAGCAAGATGCTAAGCTGTATCAAGTAAAAGATGGAGGTGTTGAAGAAGTACTATCAATTAAGATTCCACGACCAAAGTATTCTGACAATGAAGGAATATTTCAAAAATCCATACACGGAAGAGTTTCATCTGGTTCTGTAGAAATTCACAATGATGAGCCTATCATTCGCGATTTTTTGAGTGAGTTGGAAAAAAGGGCTAAAGAAGTAAAAGGAACGTTTACTGATGTATATATTTTTGCACCGTCAAATACAAAAAATAAAATAGAAAAAGTTCTTCCTGCATCGTGGAAAAAAAAGATAAATAGTATTACAGAAGGTAATTACTATTCAAAAAGCCCTACATTTTTGATAAACAAAATTTCGGGGGCAGAACAAAAACCTTTTCGGGCGATAAAAAAGTCAGAAGAAAATATTCTTAAGACTGCTCAAATTGCTGGAAGGGTTATGAGAAGTCGATAAAAATTTATTTTACTGAATAGCTATACTTTGAGTACTGGTCTTAACTCCAAAGACAGAGTCATCATATCGGAATCGATAGGTATAGAGGCGAAGGCCTTTTGAAAATTCCTTGGTATCAATTCGTTCGTAATTGGTATCCATATAGATTCGGATTTTTTCTTCGTAACCTTGATCATAACTCAAAAGAAGCCAGGCTTTTTCATGGAAAGCTTTTATCTGAGTAACTTGACTGGGAAGTGCATTTTCATCAAATGCAGGAATTCCTCCTTTTTCACGTTCCCAAATAGGAAGTGTTTGAATTTCGGTTGAACCTCGATAATAATATTCCATTGGAAATATGGTAAATGGTGCAGAAAGTACGATAACGTCTTGTGGTGCAGCGTGAATTTGGAGGTATTCTGCCGCTTCTCGATAGTTTTCTTTTACAGGTGCTGAAGGATTAATGATTTCTACAGCAAGTCCCGCAATCATTGCAAAGATGAGTACTGCTTGAAGTGTTTTTCGAAGTCCCACCGGATAGGTAGAAAATATCCAGCTAATAAACAAGTACATAGATGGAATTGTAAGGATGAGATATCGAGACACGAATACTGGGCGTAATGTAACACTCAATATGAATGCCGCTGCAATTGGAATCAAAATCGACATTAACATGTAAATTGTTGTTGGCGAAACGCGTTCGTTTTCTCGAAGCGCAAGGAATCCAAACAGTACCGTAAGAGGCCAGAGAGAAACGAGGATCGTGTTGAGGTGGTCATTTTGGAAACCAAAGAGGAATTGGGAAAATGTGTTAAATACATTTACGGTTGTGGGGATACTCAAAAGGGGAGCCTGGTTTGCAACAGTACTTAAGTATTTTACATAGTAAACCCATGGACTAAATACAAGTGCTAAAACAATAGCAATAAAAACGAATCGCTTTAATGATCCTTTTGCAAAGTGATCTCGATAGAGTAAATAGAAAAGTGCTTGTACCAAAAGTACAAACCAGAAGAAATAGTGAGTGAAGATTCCAAAGAGTCCGACGATAAAATATCCGATCCATGATTCGCTATCTTTTTCTTTGAATATACCTAGAAAGAAATATTGAGAAAGAATAGTAAGCAAGGTAAAGATACTGTACATTCGAATTTCATTTCCGTACCAATTCATGAATGGAGAAATTGCCAATAAGAATGTCGCAAAAAGGGCGATATTAGTATTAAAAGCTCGCTTCCCTAAGAAATACATTGCAGGAATTGCCAAAAGGAAGAATACAAGGGAAAATGCTCGGCCTGACTCTACACTATTTCCTAAGAATAATGTCCAAAAGTGAAGAAGGAAATGGTAAAAAGGCACATGCACATCTTGAGCAATGATATTGAGAATTTTTGTTGGGGTATGACTTGTTTGCCACAAACTTTGTGCTTCATCCAGTCGAAGACTTTGCTGAGAAAAAACAAAGATAGAAAGAATTCCAACAAACAACATAAGCCCAGCAATAATCCATGGGGCGAGGCGTGAATATTCAATTGGTTGTTCTTTCTGCATGAGATTAGAATAATTATTTGTTGGTAACAGATGCTGCTTTAATGAATGGATACATTATTACACAGTTAAGAATTACCCATGCAGTGTTGGTAGTAACAGAAGCGGTAATACCTTCACGTGTAATGGCATATATAAGACCAATAACTGCAACAGCAATATAGATAAGGTGTGGGTAGGCTAGATACAAGAAATTTCCTTTGAGTGCTGTTTTTGATGTGATTGCAAACCCACTCTTTTGATTTGTGAGTAATTGATAGAGTGCTTTTATATGGATTGTCCATGACCCCATAGAGAAGGTAAGTGCTCGAAACGTGTAGGTAAAGTTTGTTGAAAGCTGGAGACTATAAAGAATAAGGAAAATATATGGAAGAAATATAATTGCAAGGGCCATCGTCGAAACCAAAAATGGTACGGCGCCTGTGAAGAAGAAGATCAAAGGAATAATCATATTCACAAATACAACTACTCCTGAAAGGTAGTAACTTGCAGATGCAAGATACTGAATTTTCTGAGCCCATGTAAGACCTCGCTTAAAGAGGGGATTATATTTAAAGAGTACTTCCAAACTTCCTCGTGCCCAGCGTAATTGCTGTTTGTAATAAGATAAAAAGTCTTCAGGTGCGAGACCTTCTGCAAGTACTTCTGGTACGTATGCTGATTTCCAACCCTTTTGGTGAATAAAAAGTCCTGTAACAAAGTCTTCAGCAATGTTCGTATCACACATACCCCCTACATCAAGTAGTGGTTTACGTCGAATAACCATATTGGTTCCACACATTGTCACAGAGTTTAATCGTGCTTTGCCTTTTTTGATAGCACCGAAAAAGAGTGACTGTTGATCCCATGAACCACGGGTAATATAATTTACGTCTTGATTTTTGTAGTATTGAGGAGTTTGAACGTATGCCATTTTTGGGTTAGCAAAATAACGCATCGTCTTCTGCAAGAAATCTTTGTGAGGTACATGGTCTGCATCAAAGATAGCAACAAATGGTGCAGATGTTTCTTTCATCGCATTATTAATGTTTCCAGCTTTTGCTCCACCAGGAATTTTTCGTGTAATACATCCAGCACTATAGTGAACTGCAAGTCGTTCCATATCTTGCCAGTTATCTTTTTTTGCTACGTATCCATCGTTCAAAATATATACTTTGAAATTCGGATACTCCATATCGAGCGCTGCTCGAAGTGTTTCTTCAACAATTTCTATAGGTTCACCTGCTACAGTGATGTATACATCTACGGGCTCACTAAAAGAGTCGTCTCCTTTCGGAAGATATGAAGTATCCCAAATAGTATAGAGGAACGTAAGTCCCATCCATAGAGAAAATAACTGCCCAATGATAAGTGCTGTAAATATATATGGATTTGAAATCTGAAACCAAAATATAATGGTAAGGGTGTAGACAATAGCAATGATAAAATCTACTGCCAAAAGAAATTTTGGAGCATGGGTATACAGAAAGGTCACCTTTGGTGGCAATTCGGCTTTTGTATATTTAAACGGTGTCATGATAATAAAAAATTAGAAAAGTTAGAGCTGTGGTACAAGGTTGGGAAGCATATTATTATACAATGCAATACCAAACCATGCCCAATTATCATCATAGTAACCAAGAGGTACTTTCCATTTGCCAGTATCTGGACTGTAAAGTATCTGAAGTTTATTATCATGAATCATTTTTGCATTATTTGGATCAACTACTATAAAGTAGCCAAGTGTTCCTCCATAAAATGCAGCAGATTGATTCTTATAAACTGGTTCTCCACTATGAGAATAACCTGTGTAAATTATAGCATGATTATTCCATTCTGTCGAGAGGAAACTCATTTTAGAGAGTATTTCCTTTGCTCGCGGCTCATTAAACCATTGATAATCTAAGGCTAATCTAAAGGGTATTCGGAGAGCATCATAGCTCATGTTCGTAGTTAGATTGTTACCAGTTGGAGCCGATAGAGCACCAGTTGTTTTGTTCATAAAGATCCAGTCTGGTGGAAGATTGGCAGAACTGCCAGTATCAAGAGGACTCTCTATACTTTTTTCTAATACTTCATATGAAGTATCAACAAGAGCCATCCAATCATGATTTCCATCAACTTTTGCAAATATACGATATGCATATGGAGAGAAATATGATGGGTTGATTACCATATTTGTGGGAGCATTCTTTTCAAGATTGTTTGCAACAAGGTAGGGCTTTCCTTGTACCATTGCGACTTCGTTTTCCCAAACACTATTGATAATGATAATTGCATCACCTAAATAGTTTTGCTGATTCCATCGTGCGGATGCAAAGATAAGAGCTAGTGCGATATCAGTATCTGCGTCTGTTGCAGTATTTTCTCCTCCTTTATCTGTAAGGATACCGAATGTTCCGTCCGCTCTCATTCCAAAAAGCCATGAGAAAAGCTGGTCCTCATCACGCTGAAGATTATCTTTTGTCCATTGCCATGTTTTATCAAAGGTTTCTTTATCATCAAGCCAAATGGCTCGAAGCATTGCATAGCTTTGACCTTCTGACGTAGTAATATTATCTTTTTGTTTATCGAGAACTCGATATGAATCTTTTTCTATATACTCACTCTTGTATTCATTCCACAATGAAAGGAGCTCGTTACGAGCTGAGAAAATAATAGGTACTTGGCGTTTAGGACTATTCTTATATGCTACGAATCCGAGAAGTCCAAAGGCACAGACCAATAAAAAGATCCCCCAGGTTTTTTGTGTCATGACTGACTGCTTATTTTATGAGTCTAATAATGATTCTTGAGTTTTCAAGCCTGGCATCCATGCGGGGAATTCTCGAGGCTCTTTCAAAATAAGAACTGCTCCCATTATACCTAATATCATGGCAACAAAGCTAAGTGTATAAGTCGATTCAGGTGTTAGGTTATCCAATGGAGTGTAATAATTAGCATGAGTTCTTACATTTGATTCACCATTTGTTGTTCGTTCGAATTCCACAGGCACAACTTCTGGGGTTGAATTAATTGTTCCCGTCGTGTTTTTTGATTTTGTTGATCCAGCAACCGGGGTAGAGGTAGCTGATGAGGTAGCAGAAGGACGTGTTACCTTCGGAGATTCAGTTTTTGGAGGAAGTACCGTGTTTAAAATGGTTTCAGCACCTATGTTAATAGGATCACCAGTTCGAACCTCACCTGATGTAAGTGGAGTTGTAGACGCAGTTGAGGTTGCTATTGATGGAGTTGTTGTAGTAGCTGTATCCGGAGTAAATACATCAGTAATAGCATTTAAAAGAGGAGTAACAGGGATTACATCTGTAAGTGTATTAGTGAGGCTTTCGTCTATAGTAATACTAGGGTTTATTGGACTAGTCTGGTCAAGATCGGTAGTTGAAGCGTATAATGGATGAGCAAAAGACACAGCACATACGATTGCAACAATTACGGCTATATTAATGGTGATAACATTCTTTTTCATGAGGTTGCTTTGATTAAAACGGGGTTCAAAATTGGGTTACAAGGTTATAGACGCCAAAATATGGCTATTCTTACACGTAAGAGAAGATGAGTTCGTTCGTCTTAAGTGATAAGAATATGTAATAAATGAATGAAATGAAGGAAAATACAACAACAAAAAAGGTGTCCTTGTCAATATTCTTCCCGGCATACAATGAGGAAGCAAATATTGGCGCTACTGTAGCTCAAGCACAAGCTGTAGCTGAAAAGATCTCACACGACTACGAAATCATCATCGTTAATGATGGAAGTAAGGACAAGACTGGTCAGATTGCTGACGAGCTCGCTCGAAAAGACACACATATTAAGGTAGTACATCATAACCCTAACCAAGGATATGGTGCTGCTGTATGGAGTGGTGTGCAAGCTGCAACAAAAGAATATGTATTCTTTACTGATGCAGATCTTCAGTTTGATCTACGAGAATTAGAAAACCTTGTAGAACACGTTCCTGCAAACGACGTAGTTATTGGATATCGTGCAAAGCGACGTGATCCATTGATGCGACTCGCAAATGCAAAAGGATGGAATGTTTTGAATCGAGTTCTTTTTGGACTTAAGGTTCGGGATATTGACTGTGCATTCAAACTCTTTAAACGAGATCTTATAAAGGATCTTCCAGTAAAATCTCGAGGAGCAATGCTCAGTGCTGAGCTTTTGATTCGACTTCAGCGAAGTGGAGTAGTCTTCAAGCAGGTTCCAGTAACTCACTTGCCACGGCTTATGGGTTCTCCTACAGGAGCAAAGCTTTCTGTTATCTTACGAGCCTTCAAAGAAATGGCGCAAGTATATCGAGGTGAACTCGGAGACGCACGAATGATCATGCTTGCGAAGTTTATTATGCTCGGAGCAATAAACACCGCAGTTGATTGGCTCTGGTACTACACACTCACACGATCATTCTCTTACTTTGCAGCACATCTTATTATTGCAAAGGGAGTAGCATTCCTTATTGGAAGTGTACCTATTATCCTCGGCAACGCATACTGGGTATTTCCTAAATCATATTCTGTAAAAGCATTTGATCAGGTAAAACTCTATAGTGTTCTTGCCTCAGCATTCCTTGTTAATGCATTTGCCCTATCATTCTTCCTTACTCAAGGATTCAACGATCTCTTTGCCGTAGTAATTGCTACAGCAGTAAGCTTCGTATGGAATCTCTCAGTTGCATGGATGATTCTTATTAAAGATAAGATGCCCGTAGCATCACGAATTGCTCGAAACGCCTAGAACTATACTGTACTACTCTATATGCTAAATGCACTTGATAAAATTGCTTTATTGTTGATTTCGTTTGTTACGAAATCTCCTCAAAAACAAAACGTCCTTCACCAGTTTTTTAAATTTGGTGCTATTGGAGTTATAAACACAGCGCTCGATTTCGGAATATATTTCTTTCTAACTCGATACACTGACTTTTTTGATGTCATGACATATAAAAAGTATATTGCAAATATCATTTCTTTCTTCACCGCAGCAACCTTCAGTCTTTTTGCAAACAGACTATGGACATTTGCTCGTGTTGACAGAATAGGTCTTTCAGAAGCACTTAAGTTTTATAGCACTAATGTAACTGCAATTATTTTGAATTCTGCGCTACTTCTTGCATTTATAAAACTATTTGCACTTCATGATCTTGTAGCGAAATTGCTAGCTACGGTTGTCACAATATTTACTAATTTTTTTCTTCAAAAATTCTGGGTATTTAAAGCACAAAAAAAAGCTTAACGAAAAAAATAAATTAAACCGTCAGTACATATATTTTATGAAAAAACCTCATCTATCTGTCGTCATTCCAGCATATAATGAAGCATTACGAATTCAGACAACTCTTGAATCTGTTGATGCGTACTTAAAACAGCAATTATATTCATACGAAGTCATTATTGTTAATGACGGTTCAAAAGACACTACAGTATCAGTTGTTGAGGCTTTCATTAAGACTACAACTAATTTCAAGCTTATTGATAATCAAACTAACCATGGCAAAGGCTGGGTAGTACGGCAAGGAATGCTTGAAGCTCAAGGAAAATTTAGGCTTTTTATGGACGCTGATAATTCTACAACTATTGACCATGTTGAGAAATTTTTTGAGGAATTTGAAAATAAATACGATATTGTAATAAGTTCACGAAGAATCGTAGGTGCTCAGATGCCGATTCGCCAAAGTATCATCCGTGAACTATTAGGATCTATATTTCGAAAAATTGTACAGACAATAGTGCCTCTTGGAGTTGTTGATTCACAAAACGGATTTAAGCTGTTCACAGCTGAAGCTGCAGAGCACATCTTTGCTCGACAAGTTATAGTATCATGGGCATTTGATGTGGAAATTCTAGCTCTTGCACGGCTATTTGGATACAAAATTAAAGAAGAACCGGTATGTTATATTGACGATGCTCGAAGTCATATGACGACTAAAGGAATGATTAAAATGTTACGGGAAGTCATCCAAGTTAAAATAAACCTTTTTGCTGCTCGATATTAGTAAAACCCATTATAAAAATAAAAGAGCGCCCGGCGATGAAAATCGTCGGGCGCTCTTTTATACAACAGAAATACCGTTGAGCTTCGTCCAATAGCCTTGTACGCTTAGAAAATAACAGTATAGTAAGTATATGAAAAACTTAATTAAAGGCTTTAAAGAATTTGCTCTCCGAGGCAATGTCATTGATCTTGCTATAGGTATTATTGTTGGAGCAGGATTTAATACCGTCGTTCAATCTCTTGTAAAAAATATTGTATTACCTCCTATTGGCCTTGTGCTTAACCGTGTTGATTTTACAAGTTTGTATATTCCTCTTACGGGGAGTCGTTTTCCTACTCTTGCTGATGCACAAAAAGCAGGTGAGCCGGTACTTGCGTATGGATTGTTTTTCAATGACCTCATCAGTTTTCTTATTACTGCACTAGTAGTGTTCTTTATTGTCAGATGGATTAATCGACTTCATAAATTGCGAAAACAAGGAAAAGAGGAGAGTCCGACAACAAAGGAATGTCCATTCTGTTTTACTACAATTCCTATCAAAGCTATACGTTGCCCACAGTGCACATCCCAATTAAGCTAATGTATAATAGAGAGATGCGAAAGGTATCATGGCAAAGTAAAACCACACTTCTTATAATTCTTTTTATCATTCTTGTTTTTGGAGGGAGATATTTATTTTCAAATAAAACTAATTACACAAGTCCTACTGCAATATCCACCTCGATAGAAATTTCTGATGCAACGGATTCGACACAAGAACAGCAACAGCAAACTGCAAATCCAAGCACGTCATCAGTCAGTACAACTGAAAAGAAAGACGCTTCAGTTTCAGGATGTATTGCAGATCTTCAAAAGAAAGTGAAAGACGAAAAGATTGATTATGAAAAGGGATCAATTCTTGTTGGATTTAACTCTAATGTAAGTTTGGCTGATGCTGAGAAGGTACTTGCCATTTATGGTTCTGTAATTCGTGATATGCAATACGCGAAAGAAAACTATGACTCCAGACGTATTATTACAGCATCTGTAAAAAGCGGAGAAGAACTGACAAAAATCTGTACTATGAAAACTCATGCTTCTATCCGCTATACAGGTCTCAATGTATTATTCACTCTCCACGACTAACAACATAATTAATGAGTATGCATGATCAAAAAGACTATTTAAAACCAATTATTATAAGTGCCACAACAACTATTGCTATTATTCTTATTACGCTTGGAACAATAATTGCACATCGTGAAAAGGTAGCTTCATTTTTTGTAGGTACGGATGCACTCATTTCAAATTCTCCACAAGCAATTCCTGGAAGTGTGGTAGGCAATGCCTCTATTGTCTCTGCGGTCCGCAAAGCAAACCCGGCTGTCGTTTCTATTATTATAACGAAAGATGCACCTATTATAGAACGATATTTTGATGATTTCTTTGGTTTTCAAATTCCACGATATCGACAGAACGGTACAGAGAGACAGGAAGTGGGTGGAGGATCAGGATTTCTTGTTTCTGCTGAAGGTTTAATAGTTACAAATCAGCATGTAGTGAGTGATACAAATGCAGAATATACTGTTTATACAAATGACGGTAAGAAACATCCTGCTCGAGTTATTGCAAAAGATTCAGGACTTGATATCGCACTCATAAAAATCGAAGGAACTGCCTTTCCATTTCTTACCTTTGCTCAATCAAGTAGCGTTGAGCTAGGCGAAACTGTTGTTGCGATAGGAAATGCTTTGGGAGAATTTAGAAATACGGTTTCTGTTGGAGTTATTTCAGGACTTTCACGATCAATACAAGCGGGAAGTGGTAGAGGTGAAGTAGAGGAACTTGATGAAGTAATCCAAACTGATGCAGCTATTAATCCAGGGAACTCTGGTGGACCGTTGCTTAATCTTGATGGAAATGTAATTGGTGTGAATGTTGCCGTTGCTGAAGGTTCTCAGAGTATAGGTTTTGCACTTCCCGCAGATGCCGTCAAAGTGGCGGTAGAATCAGTGAAGACGAGAGGGATTATTAGCAGACCATTTTTAGGAATAAGATATATTCCTGTTACTGATCCTGTAAAAATAGAGAATAAATTGTCTGTTGATTATGGGGTGCTCGTTACTCAAGGATCAGGAAATAATGTTGCTGTGCTGCCAAATTCTCCAGCAGCAAAAGCAGGAATTGTAGAAGGGGACGTTATTCTCGAGTTTGCTGGCACTAAGCTTACAATTGATAAAAAACTTGCATCATTAATACGTACAAAAAATGTTGGGGATACAGTAACTCTAAAAATTCTCCACCAAGGTCAAGAAAAGACTATACAAATAGTTCTCGAAGAGGCTCCTTCGAACTGATGTAATAATTGCTCATCCTTAACGTCAGTATATAATGCAGTAAAGGTCGTTGATATTAAAATCTTTATAGATTTATTATGACAACAATCATCAATAATCCAGACGGAAATAAAGAAGATTCAGGAACCGGCGTCGTTGTCGGAGTTCTTGTGGCAATACTCATTGTCATTCTTGTCTTGATTTTTGGACTTCCGTATTTACGAAATAGGGGAGCTCCAGCTCAAGAGCCGGGAGGTGCTAGTGTAGATGTAAACGTTCCCCTCGGAAATGGAGGTGAAGGAACTGAATAAGAGGAGATTATAAACAAAAACCCTGATGCACTATATGGTGTCGTCAGGGTTTTTGTCTTGATTATATGCTAGAATCCATTTATGGATTTTTCGATACTTATAACTGAACAGGAAGAAGAGTATATGCTTTTAGACTCAGGAGATGGCGAAAAGCTTGAACAATATGGCCCTTATAAAGTATCACGTCCTGATCCTCAAGCTCTTTGGAAGAAAAAACTACCTCAAGCTGATTGGGAAAAAGCTCATGCTATTTTTTTGCGTACAAATGAAAAAGCCGGATGGAAACTTGATCCATCCTTACCAGAACGCTGGAGTATAAACCTTGCAGGATTACAATTATGGATTCGACCAACATCATTTAAACATACTGGATTATTTCCCGAACAAGTTTCAAATTGGAAATGGATAGGAGAAACTTTAAAAAGGGCCGAAGTAAGAGGCAGAGCGACCTCATCTGTTCTTAATC
>JALYQZ010000035.1 GCA_030855525.1 bacterium | reverse complement strand
TCAAGTGCTGTTATCGAAAAGCTCAACAAGCGACGAGGTATCATGATGAATCTTGTAGAAGAGCGTGGTCAAGTACGACTCATATTTGATATTCCAACTCGAGGACTCCTCGGGTACCGAGGTCAGTTTGTTATTGATACAAAAGGTGAAGGTATTATTTCTTCACGATTTCTTGAATTCCGTTCATATGCTGGAACAGTAGAAAAGCAGACTTATGGAGCTATGATTTCTATGGCATCTGGAAAAACTCTTGCATTCTCACTTGATAACCTTCAGCAACGAGGAACTCTTTATATCGAACCTGCAACAGAAATCTATGAAGGAATGGTGGTTGGAAATGTAACAAAAGGTGAAGATATGTATGTTAACCCTACTAAGGGTAAACAGCTTACCAACATGCGAGCATCTGGATCTGATGATGGAATCTACCTTGCTCCAGCATTCGTATTAAGTATCGAACGAGCTATGGAAATCATGTCTGATGATGAATATATTGAAATCACTCCAAAGTCAGTTCGACTCCGAAAAAAATTCTTGAACAAAACAGAAAAAGATAAGGCAATGCGAAGCTAAACCTCTAAAAAACAATGTAAACAAAAACCACCCTATACAAGGTGGTTTTTGTTTTTCTAAATTATGTAAAATTTAGTAGCTTTGTCTTTCGCCTGCTGGAGCTCGCTTGTACTGGTCCCGTGGAACCATTGGCTTTGCCTCATTAACAATGAGTCTTCGGCCATCAAGTGTTGCGCCATTCATAGCGTTGATTGCAGCTTCTGCAGCTTCGTCTTCAATTTCAACAAAACCAAAACCTCGTGATCGATTTGTCATTTTATCAATGATAATTGATGCTGAAAGCACTTTGCCAAACTTAGCAAATGCTTCTTCGAGTCCTTGTTGTGTTGTGTTGTAAGACACGCCACCTACATACAATTTCTTTGCCATTTAACGTATACGTATGATATTACCTTTAATATCGTATGCGACCTCTCTTCTTAAATTCGAAGGAGAAAAACTACGATGGCTCAAGTATACATAACGCCGGACAAAATGCAAGTTTTTAAAAAAAGTCAAGCTGAGGCATTGCATAACTCTAAACTACACTACAGTTTTAGTGAGTTTTCAACAGAATACTCCCCTACTTTGGTTCTCATAATGTTAAAAGCAAGAGCTCCAGATCCAAGGTCTTTACCGAGCCTCTCTACAAGACTTCTCATGTAAGTTCCACTAGAACAACCAACTCTAATTTTTGCAGTTTTGAATTTTTTTTGATGAGTACCCGAGTTTAGGTTTCTCTTCCAAATATCCATAATTTCTTTTTGTCTAAAATCTCCCTTTAATAATGAAATACAATGTATAACATCTTTTAAAAGTCTCTCAGGTAAGATTTCAGATGTTTCAATGAGTTCACACGAAAAGATAGTTACTTGCTTTCGGGGTATAACAATTTCTGAGATCCTACCTTCACGTGCCCATTGAAAAAGCGGTTTTCCGAGTACTGGTTGAGAAGAATACGGTGGATATTCTTGCATAAACGTTTCAACATATTTTTTAAAATCTGGGAGCGTAACAATAGGAATTTCATTCATCGAAACTATTTTACCCAAAATATCATATGTATCAGTTTGAATTCCAAATACCATATCAACAATATATTCCTTCGGTAAGTTTAAGTATTGTTCTTTCTGTTTATTTTCTTCCCCAGCTAACACAATGAGCGTACCTTCAGCCATTGGATCCAATCTTCCAGCATAGGTAAGTGGTTGATTATTATATTCAGGCATACTCCGTTTAAGTCTCGTTAAAGCTTGAAGTGGAGTTTCACCCTTGTTTTTGTAAAGGTTTACTATATTACTCATGTAAGCTAAAATCTACCTCATGGAAGAAAATAACACAAAGCCATCACTGTCTACAGAACCATACAAAGGTGTCCGCGACTTTTACCCAGAAGATATGTTTATTCAAAACCATATCTTTGGTGTAATGCGAAAGGCAGTCGAAAGCTTTGGCTATCTCGAATATGGAGCATCTATCTTAGAACCGACTGAGCTTTATAAAGCAAAGTCTGGTGAAGAAATTGTAAATGAGCAAACTTATTCTTTTAAAGACCGTGGTGATCGTGAGGTAACGCTCCGTCCTGAAATGACACCGACAGTCACCCGTATGGTTGCAGCTCGCAAGAAAGAAATGTTATTCCCTCTTCGATGGTACTCTATCCCAAATCTTTTTCGCTACGAAAAGCCACAACGTGGTCGTCTTCGCGAGCATTATCAGCTCAATGTCGATCTTTTTGGAATAGATTCAATAAATGCTGAGGTTGAAATGATCTCCGTTGCGCATGCAATCATGATGGGCTTTGGTGCAACAAATACTGATTTTAAAATCAAAATTAATAATCGAAAAATCCTTAATTACCTTCTTCAAGGAGTATTTCAACTTGATGAAGAAAATATGTATCGAATGATGAAGCTCATCGATAAAAAGGACAAAATCACAACGGCAGAGTTTAAAGAAGGTGCTTCAAAAGTAATAGATAAAGACCATGTAGATGCATTTATCAAACTCCTAAATGCAAAAAACATAGATGATTTTACTACACTTGCAATTGAAAAAACTTCAAGTGAGATTTTAGGAGTAAAAGAAACAAAAGAAATATTAGAGAAGCTTAATGCACTCGGAATCACAAATGCAGTATTTGACCCCACTCTCGCTCGAGGATTCGATTATTATACAGGCATAGTTTTTGAAGTAAATGATAACAATCCTATTAATGCTCGAGCACTTATGGGTGGTGGTCGTTTTGATGATCTTCTATCTGTCTTTGGATCAGATAAGGTTCCAGCTGTGGGATTTGGAATGGGAGATGTTGCTATTCGAGATTTTCTCGAAACCTACACCCTTCTTCCTGCATATACCCCAAAGATTAATCTTGCAATGTGCACCCTCGGCGAACATGCAATTAACTTTGCTATGAATATGGCTCAAAATTTAAGAGCAGAAGGCATTGATGTAACTGTGGATATTACTGAACGAAAAGTCGGAGACCAAATCAAATGGGCAATCAAACAATCTATACCTTATGTACTTTGTATAGGTGATGATGAGATCAAAAATAAAAAATTTATTATCAAAGAACTCGAAACTAAGAAAGAAATTGAGATAAGTAATGTTAAAGAAATAGCAGAGTTCTTATCCAAAAAAAATTCCTAGTATTGTATGCGTAAAATTGTCTTTGATATTGAAACAAAAAACACCTTTCAAGATGTTGGGAAAAATGATCCAACGCTTCTTGATATGTCACTTATTGGCATTTGGGATTCTGAAACCAATAAATATCAAGCATTTTTGGAACATGAGCTGAATCTTCTATGGCCTATTATAGAGCATGCAGATATCTTGATTGGATACAATTCTGATCACTTTGATATTCCACTTTTAAATAAATATTATCCTGGAGATCTGACAAAAATAAAAAGTGTAGATTTGTTGAAAGAGATCAGAAATTCACTAGGACGCCGACTCAAACTTGATCATATTGCAGAAGGAACATTAGGAATCAATAAATCAGGTCATGGGCTTCAAGCCATTACCTGGTGGAAACAAGGTGAAATAGAAAAGATTAAAGAGTACTGTCTTGATGATGTGAAAATTACCAAAAAATTATACGACTATGCTCTCAAACATGGAAAACTTAAGTATAAAGATGGAGAGAAAAATGTAAGTATTCCTCTCAATACTAGTACATGGGAAATATTAGAAGAAAATTCTCTCACACATACCTTACCTTTTTAGAAAGTACTATTACTTGCATTATTAAATATGTGTGGTATAATAAAAAAACTAAGTATATAGTTCAGTCCGTTTGATATACTTAGCTTTATATAGTTCTTTGTAAAAAGATGTACCTAGATGAAGCCTCAGAATGTCCTTATCCCGAGTCTTCATCCGTGTATATCTCTTAAGTACCATAGAACCTTTTAGCGGAGGTGCTCAAATGTCTACGACTGAGATGTGGGGTCGTTTGACCCCTCGTGAACAAGCCGAGGTACAGAGCGATCTCAACATGTGGGGTACCGGCATTGCCATTGGCCGTGAACCCAATCTCGAGGAAGCGATCGCTCATTACTTCTCCTGCACAAGCAACATCGGGGTCCCCGGTGTTCACGTGGTGATCAACACGTTCAGCGTGTCCGAGATCACATCCGAATCCTTGGCGGCCTAAACTGCAGGCCATACCAAGAAAGCTGGGCGTGGAATACGATTGAATCGTATTCCACGCCCTTTTTTCATATTTGCTAATTATGTTATACTTCTTTCATAATTAAAAACGATATGGAACAACATAAAAACAACTTTCTTATTCCGCTTTCGATCATTTTAGCAGGAGCATTTATTGCAGGAGCACTCATATTTGTAAAAGCCAAAGATCCTTCAACAAACGTTGCCGGAGTAGCAGAAGCAAGTCGTCCAGAAGAAAATATGCTCCCTGTTACTTCAGCAGATCATATTCTTGGAAATCCAAATGCTCCAGTTATGATCGTCGAATATTCCGATACAGATTGTCCATTTTGTCAGCAATTTAGCCCAACACTCCATCGACTTATGGATGAATATGCAAAAGATGGAAAAGTTGCGTGGGTCTATCGACACTTTGCATTTCATCCAAATGCTCCAAAAGAAGCTGAGGCGATGGAATGTGTAGCTGAACTTGGAGGGAATGAAAAATTCTGGGAATTTGAAAAAATAATTTATGCAAAAAAAGATTTTACTGTAACACCATATAAAGGTATGGATCCCAAGGAATTACCAAAGATGGCTGAATCTATAGGAGTAAACAAAGTCGCATTTAATAGTTGTCTCGAGAGTGGAAAATATAAACAAAAAATTACTGATGAATATCAAAATGCAATAAAAGCAGGTGCTCAAGGAACACCCTATACAATACTTGTAACAAAGAATGGGAAAGTTCCTATAAATCGAGGTGCAGTTCCTTACGAAACTCTTAAGACCGCGATTCAACAGCTTCTCAACGAAAATCCAGAATAATTATTTCTCCATTTGTTTCCGTAATCTACAATACTCACAGGTCTTTTCCTCACAGGTTTTATCCCAAAACCTCATACTATAAATCTCTTGAGCTGTATGTAGGACGAGTGTATGGAGATCACGTACTTCATCTTGAGTAATTTCAAAAACTTCTTTTTTGTATCTCCCTTGTTCATCTGGTTCTATAAAATCAATCGCCCCCGTTTGCATACTATATTTCTCTTCATCATAACTATCTAATAATAGTTTATAGAATACGAGCTGTCGCTTATAATCACCTTTCGATGTTTTCGTCTTTCCTTCAATATCATTTCGAGAAAGAGGTTTGCGGGTTTTATAGTCAATCACTGAAACATGACTTCCTTCTCCTACTTCTATTTTATCAAGCTGTCCTCGAAGTTTGAGAATATGTTTTTCATTGTTTTCATCCTCAAATGGAATCTGAATGCCGGCAACCGTAAATTCGGTAAATAAGCTTCGGGGCCAAATGTTCTTATACGTGTCATAGTATCCCCCTAAAGCAACCTTTCCTTTTTCAAGTGACTCATCATAATCAGATTGTTCAAGAGGCTTTCGCTTCAAAAAGTCTTCAAAGAATGTAAGCAATTCTTCCTTTGAGAGATCTTCTTCTATTTTATACTTATCAAAAAATAATTTAAGCGTCTCATGAACTGAGGTTCCATAAAGCTGATGTTTTGATTGAGGTCGTGGAATACGAACGAGATTTTCAAAAAAATAGTTCCAAGGACACTTTAAGTAATTATTAAGTGCTGTAACTGATAGGCCTTGGTCCAAAAAGAGATGTTGAAGATAGTGAATATCTTTTATGTTAGCACCATAATTAAGTTTTGGAGCAAAAGTAAATGAAAGATCCTTTGGTAAATTAGTTTCAAATATTGATGTATTAATATATTCAGAAAGTACTGTCCCAATTTCTTCAATAAACTGAGATGGTAATTGTTCTTTCTTGCTCAAGCTTTCTTTACACCAGGTTATACCAACTTCTTTTCGTGCTCGGGTAAGTGCTACATAAAAAAGTCTCCTCTCGTCATCAATAGGATCAAAAACTTCAGGTTTTGCTTTACCAAGTGGGATTGAAAAAGAATTCATTGTTCTTTTATTTCCCCAGTGACCATCACATACTCCCGTAATGTACACATAATCAAACTCAAGTCCCTTTGATTTATGTGCTGTCATCAAGCGTACACCATTTATTGAATCACCTGTTCTATCTATTTTAATAAGAACGTTATGCTCTTCAAGTGTTGCAAAGTATTGCATGAGATCATTCAATCGATACTGCTTATGATTCCCTGCTATTTTCTTAATCTCATTAAAGAGGAGCTCTAATTTTCCGAGTACATCAAGCGATCCGTTAAGAGAGAAAACATGGTCAAGAAAACCTGATTCCCTTACAATGATTTCAAAAAAGTCGACAATATTTTTATTCTTACCAAGCACACTCCATTTTGAAAGCTTCTCATAAAGATTCAAAATTTCTTTTCTATCCTCAACATGTGCTTCCACCAAATATTCCTCACAACACATTACATCATAAAGAAATTTCTTTTCCTTTCTTGTAAAATTAATAAGCTTATAGATATCAAGTTGATTAATATTCAAGAAATCAATAAACAAAAATTCAGAAAGATATTCATTATTTCCATGTTCGTTGACTGCTTTTAAGACTCGCAATATTTTTAGAATTTGATCATCTTCTAAAATATTTTGGCCAGAATCTACTACAAAAGGAATTGTGGTTTTTTCTAAAACTTTAATAATTGGAAATACATCTTTGTTATCTCGAAATAAAACGCATATTTCTTGAGCTGGTATTCCATCATCTAACTTTTTTTGAATGTCATGAGCAAGGAATAAATACTCATTCTCTGCTTTCGTAAACGGATAGATTTTTATTTTTTGAGGTAGATGGCTACTATGAGCTTCGAGTTTTACTCGTAGCTTTTCATCTTCTATTTTATTATTTGATATTAGACTATGTGCACCATCTAAAATTGTTTGTGTAGAACGATAATTGTGCACAAGACTAATCATGTGTGCGTGGGGATATAATTTCTTGAAATATAGAAAATTTTCAAGTGATGCTCCTTGGAATCTGTATATTGCCTGTTTTTCATCTCCTACTATAAATAAGTTGGGACTTTCAAAAAATCCAGAGAGAAGTTCTAGAATGTGATTTTGACCTTGGTTAGCATCCTGATGTTCGTCTGCAAGTATATACTGAAATTTCTCTTGAAGACGCAACAGAAGATCATTGTTTATTTTAAGTACTCTCACTACCTCCATGATCATATCTTCAAAATCAAAAAGTCGTAATT
>JALYQZ010000003.1 GCA_030855525.1 bacterium | reverse complement strand
TTTTAAAATTTACAATATTACTTGTTCCATTAGCATTCACTACTTTTATAGGATGTGTCCCAGCCTCGAGTGTTTGACTGTACCAGGCTGCACACACCTGACTATTACATGGAGGGGCCATTACCTCATTAGGAATTGTGAATTTTAATTTTGTTCCACTTTCAGAATTAATGTTTGATGCAGCAATTCCTGATGCAAGATACACATTATTTGAAGTTGGTGTAAATCCAGTTCCCGTAAGTTCAACACTAGTACCAATCTTTCCTTGAGTGGGATTTATATTTGAGATAACAACTTGTTTATTACATCCATAGAGTTGATTGAGTTTTGCACGAGTAAGTGGACCAGCAATTCCACTTGTAGGATTGATTCCATATTTTATTTGGAACTGTCGTACTGCTTCTCGAGTTGATGCTCCATATGACTGATCAGGTTTCACATTGAATCCTTCAAGAAGAAGTATATTATCAAGTGCTTCTGTAGCTTGACCTGTTGATCCAAGGTTGAGAGTTGTATTAAAGGTGTAACAATAACTTCCTGAAATGATGCTAAATGAATTATCACTTTCATCAACTAATCCAGTTTGAACATGAGTAATTTTTACAATATATTTACCATCTGGAATTTCTTTCCCATCAACTTGATCAGAAATATTCCATCCAAATTCTTTTGTGTTTGCGGTAGCTGTTGCAATTCTATAGCTTTCTGAGGGTACTCTCACACAATACATATTTGCAGGACAAGGTGATTGTGCTGTTTCTATATCAATATGAACATTCCCTGTAGTGGTTCCTTGATATGCCCATGTGATTTTTTGTACAGAATTTCTTCTGAGAACTTCCCCTCCGTTTGGTGATATTACATTGAGAGGTTTCTTTATTCCACCTGTGTCTGGAGCACATCGATATTTTGCATTTATAACTGCCCGTGACTTTGCACCAAAATATCCTTGCGCCGGAGTGATGCCATATTTAATTTGTAATTTTTTAACAAATTCTGTTGTTTGAGCTCCATATAAGGTATCTCCTGTCGCAGTCTTAATACCTTCAGCAATAAGTATAGTATCGAGAGCTCGAACATCGACATGATTCATGCCAGTTGAGAGATCGCGAGTGAAGATATAACAGAATCGAGGTGTTGCAGGAGTCAAAGGCATAAATGATGGAGCAGAACCAGTCACTGTCTGTGCAGATGACTGTGGTATCACAAGAGTAAATATAAATATTCCAATGATAGCTATGAGAATTTTGGTAATCTGAATGCGCATAAAGAGGGATTAATTTTTCATTAACGTTTAATCTAGTAATTATGTCACGTTTAAAACTATTTCAAACGAGTCCCTGTTGATAACCTGGCAATAAAAAAACCATGATGCTCCTAAAGGAGCATCATGGTTTTTTTATTGTTTCTATTATTTTCGTGATTCAACAATAGTCTTTTCTACGTTTGTAGGCACAATATCATAGTGATCAAACTCCATGTCTACAGAACCTCGTCCCTTGGTCATTGACCGGACCTGACTCACATATCCGAACATTTCAGCGAGAGGTACTTTTGCTGATATAAGCTTAATTCCTCCTGGTCGATCAGTATCTCCTTCAATAAGCCCTCGTTTTGATGAAAGACTTCCTGTAATATCTCCAAAAAATTCTTGTGGAACTGTTACATCTACCTTCATAATAGGTTCAAGAATAACTGGTCTCGCTCGCTTTGCTCCATCCTGGAATGCTTGAGATGCTGCAATTTTGTAAGCAATTTCAGATGAGTCTACATCATGGTATGAACCGAAAGTGAGTTCACAAGAAACATTTACCATCTTAAAACCAGCAACAATTCCACGTTCCATAGCTTCTCGAACTCCTTTTTCTACTGCTGGAATGAATTCCTGAGGGATAGCTCCTCCTTTAATTGAGTCAATAAACTCAAAATCATCATATATTGAGACATTTTTTGGGATCTTAGCTCCCTCTTCAGGTTTAACAAAAGGCTTTAAAGTAATTTTAACGTGACCGTATTGTCCTTTACCTCCAGATTGCTTGATATATTTGTGTTCTGCATCTGCTGTACCTGTAATAGTTTCTCGATAGGCTACCTGAGGCTTTCCCACGTTTGCTTCAACACCGAATTCTCGTTTCATTCGATCAACCATGATTTCAAGGTGGAGTTCTCCCATTCCTGAAATAATAGTCTCTCCTGTTTCAAGGTTACTACTGATTTTAAAAGTTGGGTCTTCATCAGAAAGTTTTTTCATAGCACTTCCCATTTTTTCCTGATCTGCCTTAGTTTTAGGTTCAATTCGCTGTGAAACTACTGGTTCTACGAATTTAATTGGATCAAGAACAATAGGTTGTGTCTCATCACAGAATGTATGAGATGTCTTTGCATTCTTGAGTCCTACGGCCGCAGCAATCTCTCCAGCGAAGACTTTCTTTACTTCTTCACGCTTATCAGCTTGAAGTCGCACAATTCGTCCTAGACGCTCCTTTTCGCCTGTTGTTGCGTTATAGAGATAGGATCCAGATTCTACTGTTCCTGAATATACTCGAAAAAACGTAAGTTGGCCTACAAATGGATCATTCTGAAGTTTAAAGGCAAGAGCGGCAAATGGCTCTTCATCAGATGCCTGTCGGAAAATCTCAGATCCATCTTTTGGATCAATACCTTTTATAGGTGGAACATCCTTTGGACTTGGAAGATAGTCAACAACACCGTCGAGTACAAGCTGTACCCCCTTGTTTTTAAGAGCAGAACCAGTAAATACAGGGATAAGCTGTACCTTAAGTGTTGCTTTACGAAGAGTTGCTTTAAGATCTTCTATAGGAAAATCAGTTTTACCTTCAAGATATTCATTCATCATCTTGTCATCGTGTTCAACAATCTTCTCCACAAGAAGTGTTCGATATTTTTGTGCGTCTGCGAGATAATCTTCAGGAATATCTTTCTCAATGATTTTCATTCCCATTTCTCCTTCAAAGAAATACGCCTTCATTTTAAGAAGATCAATTACTCCTTCAAAATCTGATTCAGTTCCAATTGGAATTTGAACTCGTACTGCATTTGGATTAAGTCTATCAATAATAGATTGGAATGATCGGTCAAAACTTGCTCCCATTCGATCAAGCTTATTGATAAAACAAATTCGAGGCACATTATCATCATCAGCATAGCGCCAATTGGTTTCTGATTGTGGTTCTACTCCTGCTACTCCGTCAAATACTACAACAGCACCGTCCAGTACTCGGAGTGATCGCTTTACTTCAGCGGTAAAGTCGATATGTCCTGGAGTGTCGATAACATTAAATCGATGTTTGTTGGAAAGGTCAGCCCCCATGTATGAAGGATTCCAGAAACAGGTAATAGCAGCGGCGGTAATAGTAATACCTCGCTCTCGTTCTTGTTCCATCCAGTCGGTTACTGTTTCTCCTTCATGTACTTCACCAATTTTATGGCTCATTCCTGTGTAATACAAAATACGTTCAGACGTAGTGGTCTTACCAGCATCAATGTGGGCAATAATACCGAAATTTCTAACTCGCTCTAATGGGTAGTCTCGATTCATAAAAATTATAATGATAAAAAAATAGGCTTTGGCCTTTTGTGCTGTGATTATAGGGTAAACACAGAAAAATGTCTATATGGATAAACAAAAAACTGCATTTCTGCAGTTTTTTGTTTAGTTTACCAAGCGAAGTGGGCGAAAGCTTTGTTAGATTCTGCCATCTTAAGTGTGTTTTCACGCTTTTTGATAGCTTCACCTTCATTCTTTGCTGCTGCCATAAGCTCTTCAGCTAGTTTTTCAGCCATTGGTTTCCCTTTTTTACTTCGAGCTGCTTCGATAATCCATCGAATTGCAAGTGCTTGCTTCCGCTCTGGACGAACCTCTCGTGGAACCTGATAGTTAGCTCCTCCAACTCGTCGTGATCGTACTTCCATAGCAGGACCTGTGTTTCGAAGTGCTTCATCAAATATGATAAGGGGATCTTCTACCTTTGCCTTTTCCTTAATAACATCAAGAGCACCATAGACAATCTTTCGAGCAGCGTTCTTTTTGCCTTCCTGCATAATACAGTTAACAAATTTAGCCACTTTTTCAGAACTGTATACAGGATCTGGTGGGAGAATATGCTTCTTTTTAAGTCTTCGTCGCATTATAATTAAAAATTATGGCTTTATTTTGCTGCTTTTGGCTTCTTAGTACCGTACATAGATCGTACTTTTCGTCGCTTTTCTACTCCTTGAGCATCAAGGACACCTCGTACTATAGTGTATCGAACTCCAATATCCTTTACCTTTCCACCTCGGAGCATTACCACTGAGTGTTCTTGGAGGTTGTGTCCTTCTCCTGGGATATATGCAGTTACTTCAAGTCCGTTTGTAAGTCGAACTCGAGCAATCTTTCGAACAGCAGAGTTAGGCTTTTTTGGAGTTTTGGTTGTTACCTTTGTGCATACTCCTCGCTTAAAAGGAGATGGATAATATCGAGGTCGGTTTTTAAGCACGTTGAAACTTCGCAAAAGGGCTACAGCCTTTGGCTTTCGAGCTACTTTTGAGCGGTTTCTTTTGATTAATTGGTTTACTGTTGGCATAACGTTAAAATGTAGAGAGTAATGTACTATAAAGGCTCTAAAAATGCAAGCTACGCTCCTATAATAAGGTAGAAAAGATAGCCAACGATTCTACTCACAATATGAGAAAAGAAGAAAATGAAAAATAAAAGTAGAATAAGTGAATATTGCTCATATTTTTGACGAAATTCTCGATATTTGAAGGGAAGAAATGCAAATAATACCTTTGATCCATCAAGAGGTGGAATAGGAACCATGTTAAATACTGCTAATCCAAGGTTTAAAATAATAATTACCTGAGATAGATAAATCATTGGTGCAGAAAGTGATCCTCCAAAAAACCTTAGAATAAAGCCAAAAACAAGAGCGATAGCAATATTGGAGAGGGGTCCTGCAATAGCGATTATGAGTTCTCCCCATCGTTGGTTTCTTAAATTATATGGGTTATAGGGCACAGGTTTTGCCCATGCAAAAATAAAAGGAACACCTCCAATTGCTCGGGACCCAAGAAACATAAGCAGTGGTAATATGACCGATCCGAATGGATCAAGGTGTTTAAAAGGATTAAGTGTCAGTCTACCTGCATATTTTGCGGTTGGATCACCTTGAAAAGCAGCAGCATAGCCATGGGCTACTTCGTGTATTACAGCCGAAAATATGAGAATAACTATGTAAAATATGATATCGATCCCTTGCATATATATATGTCACATGATACTATATCGCTCACTAACACACCAGATATATGGCAAAGATTTGTCCCGTCACAAAAAGAGGTTCACGAATGGGAGGAGGATACTCTAACCGAACTCGTGCAACACAATTTAACCCTACCGGAATGGTACGAAAATATGTAAACCTTCAAAAAAAGAAGATCTTTATCCCTGAAATGAATAAATACATAGTTTTGACTCTCTCTACAAAAGCAATAAAGACTATTAATAAGAATGGGGCTTACGCAACTCTTAAGAAAGCAGGAGTTATATAAAATATAGTTGAAATAAAAAACACTCTTAAAAAATAAGAGTGTTTTTTATTTTTTATAGGAAGTTTCAATACTTGTCCCATCTAGTTTCATTATGATCGTTCCTTTTTCATAGGTTCCTAAAACTGGAATATGTAACTTTTCAAAGAGATCTGTTGTTTCTTTGTGAGGATGGCCATATCGGTTTTTTACTCCAGCCGAAATCACTGCAAACTGTGGATTTACCGAACGCACAAATACTTCCGATGCTGATGTTCGAGATCCATGGTGACCTACTTTTAAAACAGTACTTTTCATTTCCTCGGAATTAAGTGACATCACATATTCTTCAGTTTCCCTAGGTGCATCACCTGTAAGCATCACTGATGTATTTTTGTATTCAAGTTTTGCAAGAAGCGATCCATCATTTGTTTTTGCTGTTGATACATCTTGATCAGGAAATAGAATCCTGAGTTTTGCTCCACCACCAATATCAACTGTCATACCTCTTTTGCCATCAGTCTTTTTTATCTTCTTTTCTTGAATAAGATTTTCAAAATGACCATACGTTTTTGTATCAGACTGAGTACCAGCTTCTATTACTTCTCCAATTTTATAATGATCCACTACATCAATAAATCCTGCATAGTGATCGGTGTCTGGATTTGTAACTAAAAGCATATCTATCGATCGATCATAAAATGGCATCACTTTATTGAGTTCTGAAAGAATAACATTGGATGGTCCTCCATCAATAATCATTTGTGTATGGGTTGGGGATTCTATATAGATTGCATCTCCCTGACCAACATTTAAAAATGCAACAATGACGTAATCACGTGGCGATTCTCGATAGACTGCATACCAGATACATCCATTCGCAAAAAATAAAACTCCAACAACTATTAATTTCCAATATATAAAAAATTTCTTCACCTATACATTTTGAAAAATAAATGATAAAGAAAAAATAAAGGCCCGCATCCTGTGCGGATGCGGACCCTTTTTTTGACTGTGAAGACCGATAAGATCGTTCTCCAAAGTGTTGGTAATGCGTTCTTGAGATCACGTGAAGTTCTCGAAGCGGAAGTCGGAACTTACGTTTTGAGGCAATTCGATCGTACTCCCTTGTTTTGATGTTGTATCGAAATCCCATTCTTATACTCCTTTCAAAGGTACTCCCTGAAATCGAGGATACCATATTTTAAAAAAAATCAAAGTAGAACTTGGTTATACCTTTCTAAAAGAGTTTGCTAGTATGTACGTATTAATTATTAATCAATAACCATGACTACTTACACAGAACAAACTTTCGACATTCCTGAACTCAAAGGAATTTCAAAAAGAACAGTTGAGGAACATTTAAAACTCTATTCAGGGTATGTAAAACACTCAAATCTTATTTTACAAAAAATAGAAGAATATAAGTCAGACTCAGAAAAAAATGCATTCGTTTTAGGTGAACTTCAGCGACGCTTTAGTTTTGAATTCAATGGTATGCGAAACCATGAATATTATTTCAAAGCATTTGTCGGAAGCGGACATGGTTTGTCTGAAGGGTCATCATTTAAATCTCAGATTGAAAAACAGTGGGGGTCATGGGATGTATGGCTTGCACA
Organism: bacterium; assembly: GCA_030855525.1. Classification (GTDB taxonomy): domain Bacteria; phylum Patescibacteriota; class Minisyncoccia; order Phycocordibacterales; family JAKAEA01; genus JALYQZ01. The sequence continues at coordinate 3,785 of JALYQZ010000003.1, read as the reverse complement.
GTTTCGATCAATTGCAATGACTCGAGGTGTTGGATGGGCAATGCTTTATTTTGACACTCATACCAAACACCTTACTCATGCCTGGGTTGAGGAACAACATCTTGGACAATTAAATGGTGCTCAATATATACTAGGACTCGATATGTGGGAACACTCATACATGCTCGATTATGCACCATCAGAAAAGAAGAAGTATGTTGATGCATTTTTTGAAAACCTTAACTGGAAGGTAGTAGAAGAGAATTTCAAGAAAGCCTCACAAGATTAATCCCTTCCCCTCTAGATACTCATCTGAAAAAATCTTAAAAAATATGTTACACATGCGATGTGTCACGTATTTTTTCTTTTGTGTAAAACCTGCATATGAAAACACAGAAACTCATGTATACCAGAACCATGAGCCACAGCGGGAAGTAATGAATTGAAACTGATGCATATGGAATTTGCGAGAGTATATGTATAAATGTAAGCTCACTCCACAAAAATAAAAATGAAACATATCCAACCAAACCTGAGAAAAACGTACTGACAAATCCAAGCATACCCGTAATGAAACATACAAACATAGTAATAGGAATTCCAATTGAAAGAATGAGATTTGCAGGTAGTGCGACAATACTAAGATCACCCGATGAATACAAGAGAAACGGTGTAACAAAGAGTTGTGCTGCAATTCCCGATGAAAGCATATTTCGTAATTCAAAACGATCTGTAACATAATGAAGATGTTTTTCAACAATTGGTGAAACAGTTATAAGCCCCAATGTGGCAAGGAATGACAATTGAAATGATGGGTCATATACAAGTAGCATCGGATTAAGAGCAAGCATCAGAAGTGCAGCTACAACAAGTGCTCGAGTAACACTATAACGCCGTCTTATAAGTTTTGAAAAAATAACTAATATAGCCATAATACTGCCACGAACGATCGTTGCACTTCCTCCCGCCATAATGGTAAAAAGAATAATGCCTATAACACCTATACTACTGGCAACGAAAAAAGGCATAAATGAACATATTGCCATAAATGCTTCAGCAACTATGGTTGTGTTATACCCAGAAAGAACAACAGCTTGAAGAGTTCCTGTAACTTTAAATTCTTCTTGGATGTCTTTTGGTAATGCTCCTTTTCCCGCTATGGTAATTCCTGAAGCTAAACGAGATGCTGGAAATGGAATAGCACTATCAATGTTTTTGATATAGGCATTCTTAATACTAAACAAAATTTCTTTGAGTCTTGAAGCTTGATGATGATTGATAACCTCCACATCTGGATATCGCATCATATAAAAAATTTTGTCTTTTGCTAAAAAGGAAATGTAGTCAAATTCTCTACCATTATCTGATTCAAAATTTTCAGGAAGTTCAAGAAGGCCATTCAGTTTGATCTCATCACCGTATCGAAGTGGTGAATATAGCTGATCGGTAAGAAGAATACGTGTAACATTTTTTATTTCTTGAATTTCTGCAACAAATCGAACTCCCTGATCTCGATATATTCCTTCTGAAATAATAATCGCATGCAGTGAGGTTTCTTGATCAACACGTGCATAAAGCAAGGGGTCACCAAAATGTCTTGTAAACAACTGATACCGAATCAAACCTATGGATACAGAGAAAACAAAAACTATACTTATAAAATAATATGAGTATGTTTTTAGTTCTTTGTTTACATAGTGGTTATGAGAATAATAGAAATAAAAAATAATACATAACGATGTGACCAACAAGAATGTTGGTATTATCACATCATATTTTTTAGTCGACGCTATGAGCACCCCCGTAATGAATCCGATAGTACTCGGATAAAACAACGAGTGTCCCATGGAGACACTCTATCGTAACCTACATAAATTATTCTTAAAAAATAATTAAATTATTTTTTATGCCACTCTTCTATAATATTACGTTCATCATCCTGTGAGAGGGATTTTTTAAATTTTGCTCCCCGCTTACCTTTTACTCGAGCTTCACACTCAGCCCATGTTTTATGAATTTCAATTTTTCTATCTAGCATGCTGAGGTATGAAAACGCCTTAAGCTTACTTCGAGATTTTTTTTCATCTTTTACTTCTTTTTTGATCCTATTTGCAACGACAGTAAAAAGATCAACTTTATAATCTGATACAGGCCCGAAAAAAAGTGGGAAGGGTTTTTGAAAGGTGAATGATGTTGCAATTTCATCACACCGTTCATTGCCAGGAACTCCACTGTGCCCAGAAATATGTTTCCATGAAACAGTACCTTTTTCCTCGCGCTCTTCTAATAACGGAATAAGTTCCTGCCATAAGTTGCGATTAAGTACTTCTGTCTTTGTAGATGTTATCCAATTATTTTTCACCCATCCCTTTACCCATTTTGTAATACCTTGAATGAGGTAGCTTGAGTCAGTATTAATGACAACATTTCCCTGTTCATTTTTTATAGTCTTAAAAGATTCGATGGCCGCCTGGAGTTCCATTCTGTTATTTGTCGTGTGCTCAACTCTTCCTCCCAGCTCTCTAACTGTTCCGTCCGTTAGTGCGACAATTGTTGCCCAACCACCGGGTCCCGGATTTCCTGAAGAACTTCCATCGGTAAATATAACAATATCCTGAGTATTCATAATTAAGTATTATTACATGAAACTAAAAAACATCCACAATTCTTAAACGTAGTTCTGGAGTATATTTAAAAGTAGATTTTTCTATAGTTGCTATGAGGTTGATGGTTGAATGTGGGAGAAGTGAAACACTAAAATCCTCAGGTATTATAAAGAAACCGATAGCAGGTATCTTTCTGTTTTGTGAATTTATAAATGTAAGTTCTAGATGTTCCTGGCGTTTTCCAAATTGTTTCACACCAGAAATAATTACATTTTCAAAGAGAAACGTAGGTTTAGGATTACCAACTCCAAATGGTGACAGCTTGTCTATATGCTCATAATTTTTCCATGTAACATCGTCAAGCAAAATTCTAGCATCTATATATATTTTTTCTGGTTCAACTGTTTCATTACCTTCCGTAAGTTCTTTCATCGATTTTATAAGTGCCTCTTCAAGATGATGGATTTTATCGTGCTCAACAGCAAATCCCCCCGAAAATTTGTGACCTCCAAATTGGAGTAAGGCATGGGTTGCTCCTTGCATGATTTTGACGAGATCCGTAACTCCATCAGATCGACATGATCCTTTAATATGAACTCCGTCTTCTCTTCCCCACAAAAACACTGGTTTATTATATTCTTCTGCAACAGAGTTTGCTGCAAGTCCTAATATTGCAGGGCGCCATGCAGGATTTCCAAGAACTATGACTGGTGTAGTTCGGTAATGATCTTCACGTTCTGCCATTGTTTTTTTGATTTCTTTTACAAGCGTAGCTACAAGCACTTTACGTTCTGCATTTATCGAATCAAGATGTCGTGCCAATACACCAGCTTTTACTTCATCTGTTTCTGAAAGCATATTAAATGCATCAGTCGGAACTCCCATCCGCGACGCAGCATTTATTCGAGGAGTAATCATAAAGCCGATATCATCTTCGGTAATATGCTGTTGTTTCATTTTCATAAGTGACAGCAATTTTTGTAATCCTGGACGTTTAGATTTGCGAATGACCTTTAATCCATAATGTGCAAAGACTCTATTTTCTCCCTGAAGTGGAACCATGTCAGAGAGTGTGGCAAGTCCTACCATATCGAGCAACCACTTCTCTGCTCCCTCTTTGAGATTGAATCTATTCCTTTGTAAGATTCCTTGCACTAGTTTAAAAGCAACTCCTGATCCACACAACATGTCGTATGGATA
>JALYQZ010000034.1 GCA_030855525.1 bacterium | reverse complement strand
AGGTGCAGGCTTCTTATACTTCTCCATAATATCTGCCTCAACATCGATTCGATCTCGGCCGAATTTGAGATATGATAACTCCTTAAGCTTTTCAACATGCTTCGTATCCCCTTTCGGTGCGGGCATTGCTCGAATATTAAATGGCTTTACAGGCTTTCCATGAGCGAGAATTTTTAAATATGCATTAAAGTTTTCGAGATTAATAATATCTTTTGCAGTAAACTGTGGTGCAAATTGCTTTTCTAAAAACTCGGCATCTTCTATTCCCACACGATATACCGCCATATTTCCTACGTTTCCAAAAACAGAATCTCGTATCCCTTGATCGAGTTGCGCAATAAATTGATGAGCAACGTTAAGTGAGAGTTTGTACTTTCGTGCTTCAGAAAGAATTGTTGAAATAGAATCTGTTGTAACATTCTGAAACTCATCAATATAGAGATAAAATGGTGGCAAATCTTTTCCAATAGAATCTACACGAGAAAGTGCAGCCATCAAGATCTTTCCTACAAGAATAAGTCCTAGAAGATTCGCATTTATATCTCCAAGACGACCTTTTGAAAGATTAACAAGAAGGATCTTCTTATTATCCATAATATCTCGGAAATTGAATGATGACTTTTCCTGACCAACAATAGGTCGCATAATATCATTCGCCAAAAATACATCGAATTTGTTCGTTACATATTGTACATAGTTTGCAAGACCTTGGTCTCCAGTCGTCTTCTGTGCATTCTCCCAAAATTGTTTTACTAAAGGATTCTTACATCGAGATAATTTGAGATCTCGATATGATCGATCAGAAAGCACTCGACTAATATCAACCAGTGTATTTCCTGATGCAGGATCTTCCATTACGAGAAGTGCTGAGTTTCTAAAGTATTGCTCAAAAGCTGGTCCCATGGATTCTGGGCTAGAACCATAAACTTTTTTGAAAATACTAAAGAGTTCGTTAACAACAAATGTTTTTTGCTCTGGAAAATTGGTATCATACTCGAGCATATTCAATCCCATTGGTCTTGCCGTGTAACTAGGATCAAAGTAAATAATATCTTCATAACGCTCTGGTGGAATATTAGCCAAAATATCCATAATGTCAGAACCATGAGGATCAATCATACATACTCCTTCCCCATTCTGAATATCTTGAATAATCATATTTTTAAGGAGCGTCGATTTTCCAGTACCAGTTTGTCCAATGACGTACATATGACGTACTCGGTCTTCTTTGGTCATATATGCTTTCGTTTCAGTATTTCGGTATGTATTAATACCGAGCAATGTTCCTTCTTGAGGAAGGTCAATTGGAGCTGCAGCTCCAGCTGCGGCAGCTTGCTTAAGTTGTGATGACGAATGAACTGTTGAACCTGGAAAATGGAAAATAGTTGTGAGTTCTTTAAATGACAAGGGCATCATATAGTCACTCGAATATGATCGAAATGAAAAGTCTTTTGCAAACCATTGCAGTTTTTTACCCTCAAGATGTCGAAAGACAATTTTATTTTCTCCTGCATTCTCAAATTGATTAAAACTTGAAATTATATCTGCCAAAATTTTATGGGCTTCCTGTTTTGTGTCAGCAGAAGCAATAATACGAATATTCACTTCAACCATGGGGCTCGAAGATTTAAGCCGAATGTTATCTATCGCAGCTTGATTAATTGGTTTTGGTTTATCATCGTCATCTTTTTTCTTTCCACCAAAAAAAACATCTTTAAATCCTTCGTACAAATCTTGGCCAATAGATTTAGGAATTGCATCTTTAATAGATACACCTTTATTCAGCTCATTTATAATATGCTTATACCCTTTAATATAATCTTCCTTTGTTGGCTTAAAGAGAATCTGAATTGCCGCACCTTCTCCACTTTTCTTAATTTTAGAAAATGCATTTAAAATTACATTGAGAGGGTCATGGTCAAATTGTTCATACGTCTTAAGTGGAAACGCATGATAGTTATCGAGTTCAGCTACTGCTCCAACTGTGGTACCTTTTTCATTAAAGATATTATAGTCGTCTGATACTTCCCTAATCTTGGCTAATGGAAATAACGAAAGAAGTTGTTTTTCAAAGAGATTTTTCTTTGTATCAGGAACTGAAACAAAAATAATAAATTCTTCGCTGTGGTTTGGATTTGCAATTTCAAGTGAAAAATACCGTCCTGGATCATTTTTATCTTCTATCGATGCCATCCCGGAATAAAATTGTTCCATTGCTGAAACAAGTTCTTTAAGATTCTTCTGATGTTCATCATGGCTACTATCTGGAAGAGAAACTTCATAGAGCGTCATGGACAACGATTTAAAAAGATCAGATTTTGGTTTGAGATCAAGGAGCGGTAAACCTTTTTTTACATATTGAACCAAAAACCGATGAAAATCGTCTTCTATGTGAGGATCATTAAGCTGAGCAACAACATCAAGAGCATTCTTGATACCCTTCTCTTCGAGAATAGCTATGAGCTCAGATATTTTTACATCATGTTCCTCGGGAGTAAGATTAAGAGCTAATTCTTGTAACGTATGTGCAGGTTTTTTGTATTCGGGATGCAATACTTTCTGAGCTGGTACATAACTGTAATCACGAATTTTGTCTGAGACGACATCATCTCGTTTCACTTCTGCACCACGTGCCATCAATTCTCGTTCACGTACAGCAACTTGATCTCGCAAATATTCGAGTTCTTCTTGTGGAGAATTAAATTTTTGATCAAGAGGTGACCGAGGTAATTCCATTTGGAAATTATATCATAAGAGCGAGCGCAAAATCGATATACTTATTGTGTAAGAATCTCTGCACCTTTCTCTGTAATTACAATAGTATGTTCAAAATGTGCTGCAAGTGATCCATCTTTTGTTTTAAAAGTATATCCATCACGTGCCAGTTTTATATCAATGCCACCAAGTGTAAACATAGGCTCGATTGCGATGACCATTCCCGGTTTTAAAAGAGCTCCTTCCCCTGCTATTCCATAGTTAGGAACAAATGGATCTTCATGTACTGAATACCCAACACCATGACCTGCTAATTCTTCGATAATTCCAACATTAAAAGGTTCAACATACTTTTGAATTGCATATCCAATATCGCCTGTTTTTTTATTACCTTTGGCTGCTTTAATTCCTATATCAAGGGCTTTTTTTGTAACATCCAAAAGTTTTTGAGCTTCCTTTGAAATTTTTCCCACACCTACTGTAATAGCATGATCTGTTATCAATCCTTCATGTATGAGGCCAAGATCAAGACTTACAATATCGCCCTCTTTGAAAACTTGTGGTTTTTCATTAGGGATTCCATGGACGATTTCGTCATTTACAGATACACAAAGACTTGCGGGGAATGGTCGCTCTGCTCCATGAGGAGTGTAGTTCAAAAAAGCAGAGGTATCTCCACCTGCCATGATAAGTTCATGCGCTTTTGAGTTAAGGAAATCAGTGCTTACTCCAGGTTTTACGAAAGATGCTACTTCATGTAAAATTCGAGCGAGTCTTTTTCCTCCCTCTCGAAGTTTCTTAATATCTTCTTTTGTCTTAATCGTTGACATGAAATACGTTTTGAATAATGTCTTCGTAAACTTTTTCTATGGGTTGTTCGCCATTGATATCTAAAAATGTATACCGTTCATGTGTTTTAAAATATTCTACTGCGGGAACGACATCTCGTTCATACCAATCGAGCCGCTCTTTAATATCTTTTGAGACATCATCAGCTCTCCCTCGAGCCAACAAGTGCTTCTCGGACCATGCACGCCCAACATTGATGTACACTATATATATCTTTTCCCTTTTGTAAAATTCAAAAGCATTTTCAAGAATTTTTGCTTCAGGGAGGGATCGAGAAATACCATCAAGAATCATATGTTCCCCACCCTTTAGATCCTCAACAAATGTATTCGCCCACATCCACACAGCAAGGAAGTCTGGTTGTCGTTTTCCAGAAATCATGATTTCTTTTGCTATAGAATTTGTGTATCCTTCTCCAGCGATAAATTTTCGAAATCGATCACCTGTTTCGAGGTGATAAATGGGAGTAGAAGGATCTTGGGTTTTAAGGTATGCATCAAGGAGTTTTACCTGCGTTCCCTTCCCGCAGCCTGACCGACCGATAAATATAAATGTTTGAGGAGTCATAGCCACAGTATATGAAAAAACCTGAGCTTTTGAAAGCTCAGGTTTTTTTTAGTATTCCTTCATTGAGAGTTGCGCCTCGGTCTTCTTGATGAGGTCAACTACTACCGATACTACGATAAGAAGTGCTGTTCCTCCAATGACCAGAGAGCCATTTTTGAGTACTGCTTGTACTACAAGCGGCAAAATGGCAATAATAGCGAGGAAGAGGGCTCCAAAGGCTGTAAGGCGAGTAAGAATTCGAGAGATATGGATTGCTGTAGACTGACCTGGGCGTACCCCTGGGATGAATGCTCCATTCTTCTGGAGGTTCGTAGAAATTGTGTTTGGATCAAACGTTACTGCTGTGTAGAAATATGTGAAGGCAAAGATAAGGATGAAGTAAATAATTCCATATGAGAGAGATGTTGGATCAGTGTACTTAATCACAAATTCTGAAATAGAATTAACGGTTGCGTTATTAAATCGTTCAAAGAATCTAAAGATAATCTGTGGGAACAAAAGAATAGAAAGTGCGAAGATGATTGGAATAACTCCTGCTTGGTTAAGTCGGAGTGGGAGGTAGGTAGAAACACCGCCGTATACTTTATTTCCTCGGACACGCTTTGCGTAGGTTACAGGGATCGGTCGCTCCGCTTCAGTGATAACTACAACAGCATAGGTAACGATTATCGAACCTATAATGATTACGATAAGACTTGGAAGAATTGATGGATCAAATGTAGGATAAATATTTGTAAATATGTACTGACTAATCTGGAGTGGAAGTGCTGCAATAATACCTGCAAAGATAATAAGTGATGTACCATTTCCAATTCCAAATTCGCTAATTCGTTCTCCAAGCCACATTAAGAATACCGATCCTGCTGTGATGATAAGAACGTTTCTAAGAAGGTCAAAGGTAGCGAGTGGATCAATAATCCCCTGTCGTTCAAGAAGTGTAAGAAAACTAAATGCTTGAATAAGGGCAAGAGGAACAGTAAGCATTCGTGAGTACTGAGCGTATCTCATTCTTCCGGCCTGTCCTTCCTCTTGGTAGATCGCTTTCAATCGTGGTGAAAGGATTGTCATAAGCTGCATAATGATAGATGCAGTAATGTACGGTCCTACTCCAAGCATTACAATAGATAGTCGTGCAAGACTTCCTCCTGAGAAAATGTTCAAAAGTCCAAGGAATTGGTTACCAGAAAAGAGTCCAGCAAGTCGTGCTGTATCAATTCCCGGAATTGGAATAACAGAAAGTAATCGAAAGACAATAAGAATTCCTAATGTAATAAGAATTCTTCGTCGTAAAACGCTATCTGTAAATACTGATCTGATTTTGTCTAACAGTGTTTTCATGAAATAGATCCGCCTGCCTTCTCAATTTTTTCTTTAACTGATGCTGAAAATTTAATACCTTTAATTTGAAACTTCTTTGTGGCTTCTCCAAGACCGAGAAGCTTCACTTCTGGAAGTTTACCATTTTTATTTGATATGAGCCCCTTTTCAAGGAGCGCAGCTCGTGTGACAACTTCACCTCCCGAAAAGTTCTTTTCCAGGTCTTTAATATTAACTGCAGTTGGTTTGTTATCAATAGAAAGGTTACTGTTTTTACCACGGCCTCGCAGCTTTGGAATACGCTTAATAATATCTCGAATTTCAGGTCGAATTTTTCGTCCTGCTCGAGCCTTTTGCCCCTTTGTTCCTCGGCCTGCTGTCTTCCCTCGTTTACCTCCACGAGCAACAATCATGCGCTTTTTATTTTCTGTTTTTCTTTTTAGTTGGTGAATTTGCATGGTAGTAGAATTTATTTAACTCTCTGTGATACCAACACTTTTCGGTGAGGGGTAAGCTTCTTCAATGCTTCGATAGCAACTCGCGCATTGTTAAGTCGGTTCTTTGAACCAGATCGGAGTTTTGCTCCTACGTTTTTAAGTCCTGCGAGTTCAATGATGTTTCGCACAGAACTTCCTGCAACCACTCCTCTTCCTGGGTTTGGAGTAATAGTTACTCGTGAAGCATTATATTTTGCAGAGATTTCATAAGGAATTGACATGTCCTTAGTAACAGGAACTTTTATCATATTCTTCTTAGCATTCTTCATTGCTTTTTCAATTGCAATAGATGTGTCCCCGGCTTTTCCAATTCCTACTCCTACTGAACCTTTTCGATCTCCTGCAACGAGGGCTACAGAGAAACTAAATCGTCGTCCTCCTGTAACAACACGAGTTACCCGTCGGATATCAATAATTTTCTGATCAAATTCAGGTTTTGATTTCGCATCCCCACGACTAAATCGTCGAGGATTCTTTCGAAATTCTCGCTGGCCACCTTGACCTTGTGAAAGTTGAGGTTGAGTTGTTTGTTCTTTTTTCTGTTCTTCAGCCATACTATTTAAAATGTTAAGCCTCCTTCTCGGGCACCATCAGCAAGCGCTTTGATTTGACCTGTATAAATAAAACCTCCTCGATCAAAAACAACATTCTTGATTTTTTTGCTAAGCGCAAGCTTTGCAATTTCAATCCCTGCAGTTTTTGCTTTTTCTAACATTCCTTTACCAGAAATTTTTTGAGTAGTGATCGCAACGAGCGTTGTTCCATTAGTATCATCAATAACCTGAGCATACATCTGCTTATTAGATTTATATACTGACAAGCGAGGCATCTCAGCGGTACCAGAGATCTTTGCTCTGATTCTCATGTGACGTCGGTCTCTTTTTTCGTATTTTATAGTGCTTTTATTCATATAAGTTTAAGCAGATTTTTTGCCTTGTTTTCGTCGAACGACCTCATCTTCATACCGAATTCCTTTACCCTTGTATGGTTCAGGTTTCTTGTATGCTCGAATATTTGCAGCAAACTGCCCTACTTCTTCTTTATCAATACCAGTAATAGCAATTATACCTTTTTCTGAAGTAACTTTAAGTGTTGATGGGATTGTTACTTTAATAGGATGTGAAAATCCAAGAGCAAGCACAAGTTCATTTCCCTTTACCTCAGCTTTATATCCAATTCCTTCGATAACTAGCTTTTTTGTAAACATCTCATTTACTCCTGTCATCATGTTTATGATGTGGGAAGCAAATGTTCCCCAAATAGCATGAGTTTCGACAGAATTCTTTGCTGGAGTAAGTGTAACTGTTTTGTCAGCAATAACAATATCAATATTTGAGGTGAATAATCGTGAAAGTGAACCTTTAGGTCCCTTTACTGATACAAGTCCATTAACTACTGATATTTCAGTCTTTTCAGGGATTTCTATTACTTTTTTTCCAATTCGTGACATATATAATTGCTACCAAATTTTAAAGAGAAGTTCCCCTCCTAGCTTTTGCTTTCGAGCCTCTCGATCAGTCATAACTCCTTTTGGAGTGGTAAGGATAGTCATACCGTGACCATGCTTCACAGGTTTCAAATCAGCAGCCCCACTATAGATTCGCTTTGAAAGCTTTGAAACACGTTCAACTCCCTTGACTCGAGGTCCATACTGATCATAAATAAGACCTATTTCAATTGCTTTATGAATCTTCTTTCCTCGCTTTGTAACAGACTTTACATATCCTTCCTTTTCGAGAACATCGAGAATTGCTGCTTTTATTTTTGAATAAGAAATAGTTACTGAATCTTTTTCAGCATCACTTGCATTCTTTATTCGTACTATTAAATCTGAGATTGAATCCATAAATTTTACCAAGATGATTTCTTAATGCCTGGAATTTTGCCATCATTAGCTAATTCGCGGAAACAAATACGGCATGTATCAAATTCACGCATATACCCTCTCTTTCTTCCACATCGAAAGCATCGTCGAACAATTCGGGTGCTAAACTTTGGTTTTTTCTGTGATCGTGCTATTACTGATGTTTTTGCCATAAAGTACAAAGATACTACCAAGAAGGTCCTCTTGTGTCAAAGGTTACTCTTCTACTTCTTCTTTTTCTCACTTACTTCCCTCACATCGACGTCTGCTTTCTTGAAAGGAAAGCCGAGATGATCAAGAAACGCTTTTGTCTGTTTCTTGTCCTGTGAAGTTGTTACTACGGTAATTGCCATACCAAAAATATCTTTAATATCTTCATCGGTAGTCTCAGGGAAAATGGTATGCTCCTTGATACCAATAGTATAATTACCCATATCATCAAGAGATCGCGCAGAAATACCACGGAAATCTCGGGTTCGAGGAAGAGCAACATTTAAAAGTCGGTCGAGGAAGTCATACATTCGCTTTCCCCGAATTGTAATTTGATATCCTACTGGATCACCTTGTCGAGACTTAAAGTTTGAAATTGACTGTTTTGCACCTCGAACTGCTGGTTTTTGACCAGTAATTTTTCCAAGTCGATCTCCAATAAGTTCTATTTTCTTCTTATCTTTTTGAGATCCAATACCTGAAGACACAATAACCTTAACAAGTCGTGGTGCCTGCATCTTATTTTTGAGTCCCAGAGTGTCTTTCAACACTTCAAATGCATTATTATTTTTTTCTTTTACAGTCTTCATATAGTTTCAATATATTCTATTGTGCAGTTTCAGCTTTTGGCTTTCGTGCTGCTCTCTTTGGTTTTGCTGCTTCCCCTTCAGTTTTCTTTACATTTGAAACATGAATAGGGTGAGCTCTCTCAACAATCGAACCTTTTTGTCCCTGGCGAGTTGGCCGCTGATGACGCTTCTTTATATTTACGCCATCAACAATAACTTTATTTTCACTTGGAAAAGCTTTGGTGACTTTCCCAGTCTTCCCTTTGTCTTTTCCTGTAATTACTATTATATTGTCTCCTGATTTGATCTTCATGATAGTAAAATTAAAGTACCTCCGGTGCTAGGGACACTACAGTCTGATATTTTTCTGAAAGCTCTCGTGGGATTGGTCCGAACACACGTGTTCCCACTGCGTTATATACTTTCTTTGCTTGAGCAACTATGACGACCGCATTTTCATCAAACTTTATATAAGATCCATCTTTTCGACGGAATGCTTTACGTTGTCGAACAACAACAGCTTTCAAAACATCTTTTTTCTTTACAGCTTTTCGAGGTTCTGCTTTCTGTACAGAAAGAACGACAATGTCACCGATCTGAGCGTATCGCTTCTTTGAACTTCCAAGCACTTTGAAAATTCGGCCCACCTTGGCACCTGTATTGTCTGCGATTTTTACAATTGAGCGTGGCTGTATCATATTATTTCTTTATTTCAAGAAGCTTAAATGTCTTGTGTCGAGAAATTGGACGAGTTTCCTCTATAACAACATTGTCACCAATCTTTGCAGTGTTTCCCGCATCATGAACCTTGTACTTCTTTCGAGATTGTACATACTTCTGGTACTTAGGATGCTTTACATATCGTTCTACGACTACGACAATAGTATCTGTCATTTTGTCTGACGTAACGATTCCTGTAAATGTCTTATGCTTTTTTATAATTTCTGCGTTCATATAATAAATTATGCTTTTCGAGAAGAAAGCTCCGTTAAGACTCGAGCAATCTCTTTTCGTAACCCTCTACCTTCTTTCACATTTCGTGTCTTTGAGCCTGAGAGGTTAAATCGAAATGTCTGAAGAGCTTTTCGCTTATTAGCGAGATTTTTTTGCAAATCCTTTTCGTTTGTATTCTTTAAATCTGACATATATGTACCATTATATTTCTCGGCTGACAACCTTTGTTTTTAAAGGGAGCTTTGTTCCAGCTTTTCGAAGTGCTTCTCGAGCTGTTGCCTCATCAATACCATCTACTTCAAACATTATTTTTCCAGGCCATACTTGAACCTGATATCCCTGTGGATCCCCTTTTCCTTTTCCCATCTTTACTTCGGCAGGCTTCTGAGTGTACGGCATATCAGGAAATACTCGAATCCAGATTTTACCAGTCTTTGAAAGTGATCGAGAAATAACTTTCCGAGCTGCTTCAAGTTGATTTCCTCGTACTCGAGCATCAGAAACAGCCTTGAGTCCAAAAGATCCAAAAGAAAGATTCTGACCTCGTGTTTCCATCTTAACCCGTGTTGGATTTCGACGCATAACGTGCCATTTTCGATGTAATACTTTTTTAGGGAAGAATTGCATGGTAGTTTATTTCTTAAAAACTTCTCCCTTATAAATCCAGACTTTAATGCCGATATCTCCATAGGTCATATGAGCTTTTTCTCGTGCAAAATCAATATCAGCTCGCAAAGTCTGAAGAGGAATTCGTCCTTTCTTAAGTTCCTCGTATCGTGCCATATCAGCTCCTCCAAGTCGTCCTCCAAGAGCAACCTTTACTCCTTGGACATCTCGATTTGCCATTACCTTCTCAATAGTCTGCTTAAGTACTCGTCGAAATGGCAATCGTTTTTCAAGACTCTCGGCAACCATATATGCAACGATTGCAGCATTGGATTCTGGAGATCGAATTTCTTCAATATCAACTTTTAGCTCTTGGTTATCATTCGTGGAAAGTTTAAGCTTCTTGATGAAATTTTGAATTTCATTTCGAAGTTTTACTGCACCTTCCCCACTTCGCCCAATTATCATACCAGGGCGTGAAGTTTTGATAATAATTCGAAGATTTTTTTCACTTCGTTCAATTTCAATTCCAGCTACATACATACCTCGCATTTTCTTTTCAAGGTATTCTCTAAGAAGTACATCGCACTTCAAAAACTCTCGGAATTTTTTATCAGTTCCAAACCATCGAGATTTCCAGTCTCGAAGAATTCCTAATCTATGTGAATATGGATGTACGGTGTGTGACATAAAATTACTTCTTTTTTGACTTAGTTACTTTTGTATCTAAAACTACAACAACGTGACTTGATCGTTTGTTGATGGGGAATGCTCGTCCTCGTGCTCGTGGCATTGATCGATGAAGAACTACACCTTTATCAACTCGAATTTCCTTAACAAATAAGTCTTTTGTATCTACATTTAAATTTTCTGCATTTGCTACAGCAGATTTGATCAGCTTTGCTACAGGTTCACCTGCTCGTTTTGCTAGAAAAACAAGTTCATTCAATGCTGCATCAACTCTCTTTCCACGAACAAGGTTAGCTACAATGCGAACCTTGCGTGGAGATTGTCGATAATTTGTAAGTTTTGCTGTAACAGGGGCCATATAAAATTATTTCTTAGTGTCAGTAGCAGTAGTGGTTTTTGCTGCTTGTGCAGCTGCAATTTCACCTTCCTTCTTCTTCTGTTCAAGTTCCTTCTGCATTTTACCTCCGTGTCGAAGGAATTTTTTTGTAGGAGAGAACTCACCCAAACGATGTCCCACCATTTCTTCATTAACAAGAACTTCAATATGATCTCGGCCATTATGCACTGCAAAGATAAACCCTACCATCTCTGGTGAGATTTGGCTCGCTCGTGCCCATGTTTTAATAGGACCTGTTCCCTGAGGTTTTTTACCCTCAATTTTCTTGAGGAGTTTTTCATCAACGTATGGTCCTTTTTTGAGTGATCGTGCCATGAATTCTAAATAAATAATTCGAGAAATGTAACTGAAACGTAAACAAAAGAGCTCTACGGAGAGCTTGGGCCTATATTATATGAAAGTAGTTCTAGTGTCAAATAAATTCATATAATTACCCGTTTTTCTCCTTTTTCTCTAAAAAAACTACCCTCCACCATACGGTAGAGGGCAGTTTTTTGGACTATTCCTTCTTCTTCTTCCCAACTTTTCTTCGAGAAAGGATGAATACATTTGAGTATTTCTTTGCTCGTCGTGATTTCTGACCTTTTCCTGTTGGCTTTCCATATACAGAAATAGCTCGTCGTCGTCCTCGGCCTTGTCGTCCTTCTCCTCCTCCGTGTGGATGATCAACTGGGTTTTGTGCAGTACCTCGAACAGTGGGACGAATTCCTAGCCATCGACTTCTTCCGGCTTTACCTATATTTACCAATCTGTTTTCTTCATTTGAAACCTCTCCAATAGATGCCCATGCTTCATCAACCACTTTTCGAACCTCACTTGATGGCATTTTAATGTGCGTATATCCAGCATCTTGTGCAACTACTTCTGCAAAATTTCCTGCAGATCGAGCAATTTTAGCACCTCCTTTAGGTTTAAATTCAATATTATATACAAAAGTTCCTACCGGGAGATTTTTAAGAGGGAGTCTATTACCTGGCTTTACATCAGCTTTTTCTGAAACTATAAATGTATCACCAACTTTAAGAGCCTTAGGGATAAGAACATATCGTTTCTCACCGTCAGCATAGATAACAAGAGCAATAAAACCTGTTCTGTTTGGGTCATACTCTACAGTAGCAATTCGAGCTGGAATATCTTTCTTATCATACGAAAAGTCTACATCTCGAAAGAGTCGCTTATGACCACCTCCCTTGTGTCGTGTTGTTACTCGTCCTTGGCTATTTCGTCCTACATCACGCTTAAACCCCTTAGTAAGTGATTTTGTAGGTTCTGAAGCAGTCAAATAGTTACCATACGAGATGGTAGACATATGTCGGCGAGATTTTGTTGTTGGTCTATAAGTTTTCATGGCTGTTATTTATACTATACAAATTCAATGGTCTCTCCTTTCTTGAGATACACATATGCTTTTTTACCACCTTTCTTTATTCCCCACTTTCCTCGAACAAATACTTCTTTAGTAGGGATAGCTACTATTGCTATTTTTACAGGAATAACATTGTAAAGCTCTTTTACAGCTGCCTTAATACTTTTCTTATCAGAGCGCGGTGAAACTTCAAATGCATATACATTACTCTCAGCTTTCATAGAAGCTTTTTCTGTAATTCGTGGTCTGACAATTACATGAGAAAGATCTACTTCTGATGAAGTTTCAGTTTTTGCTACAACTGCTTTTTCATCATCTTTTTTAGTATTCTTTTTTGATCCAAAGAGTGCCATGATATTTATTTAGTTTCAAAGTGTGCTAATGACTCCTTGGGATTTGCGATAACTAAGTACTTATAATTAAGCACATGGAGAGGATTCAAATTTCGAATTTCTCCTACTTCAACATTTCCAAAATTATTAAAACTCTTTTCTACAGACTTATCTTTTTTAGGAAGTGCAATAAATGCAGTGTTCACTTTCTTTGTAGTAAGCCTTTCATATCCCTTAATTCCACCAAGCGACTTGATTACCTCTCGAGCTTCTGCTGCTTTAGGTGCAGCAAAATCAAGTGATTCAATAAAAATAATTTCATTGTCTTTCAATTTTCGTGAAAGAACAGTAAAGAGCGCTTTCTCTTTCATTTTTCTGTTGATCTTTCGAGAATAGTTCTTGTCGTTTCGTGGTCCATGAGCAACACCTCCTCCAACCCAAATAGGAGATCGGCTTGATCCGTGTCGAGCTCGTCCGAGACCTTTTTGCTGCCATGGTTTTTTACCTCCTCCACGTACTTCAGCACGAGTTTTTGTATGCGCTACAGGAGTTCGTGTATTAGACATGAGTGATGTAACAACCTGATGTACAAGATCAGCATTCCATCGATTCCCAAATACAGATTCAGATAATGTTATCTTTCCTGCATCTTCTCCTTTTCTGTTGTAAATTTTTGTTTCCATAAAATTAGCCTCGAACTTCTACGAGTGTTCCGCGACGACCTGGGATTGCTCCTTTAATAAGAATAAGTCCTGCTTCTGCATTAATTTGAGTTACTTTCAAATTCTTTACCGTAATTCGATCACTTCCCATTCGGCCCGCCATACGCATACCTAGTGGTACTCGTCCTCCATTTCGTGTTCCTCCAGAAATAGATCCTGGTTCACGTTCTGAGTGCTTCTGACCGTGAGATCGAGGACCTCCTTTGAAACCATGTCGTTTTACAACACCTTGGAATCCTTTACCCTTTGATACTGAGGTAATTGAAACACTATCACCTTCTTTGAAAGCTGCAAGGTCAATTTTGTCTCCAACAGCAAATTCTGTTTTTACAGATTCAGGAATTCTAAATTCTTTTACAAATCTGAAATTTCCTAATTCTTTAAATTGTCCTTTTTGAGCTTTTTTAATATTTTTTTCAAGTCTTTCACCAAAACCAACTTGGATAGCCTTATATCCATCTTTCTCAACCGTCTTTATCTGTGTAATAGTTACAGGACCAGTTGAAAGAACAGTAACGGGATGTACGTTACCCTGCTCATCAAAGATTTGCATCATATTCTGTTTTATTCCGAGTGTGAATTTCATGGTAGTTCAGTAATACGATTACATTATTTTTACATCAATATTCACACCTGAAGGAAGACTCAAGTTTGTGAGTGATTCTATTATTTTTGCAGATGGATTAACAATATCTATTAGTCGCTTGTGTGTTCGCATTTCGAACTGCTCACGAGCATTCTTATATACGAATGCTGAACGATTGACAGTATATTTTTTAATTTCTGTAGGAAGAGGGATCGGACCTACTACCTGTGCATCATAACGAAGCGCAGTATCAATGATTTGCTTAACAGAAAGATCGAGGATTTTGTATTCATAGGCTCGAACTCGAATTCGAAGTCTTTGAATTCCATCCTTTTTCTGTGCTGCCGCCTTTGGCACCCGTGTTTTTTTTGTCGTTACGTCGGCTGTCATGATGTTAAGGTACTAGTGATTTGAATTAACTAATTAAGCGACAATTTTTGTTACAACTCCTGCGCCCACTGTCTTCCCTCCTTCTCGAATTGTAAATCTCTGCTTTTCTTCTAGTACGATAGGTGCAACAAGCTTTACTTTGAAAGTAACAGTATCTCCTGGCATAACCATTTCTACTCCTTCAGCAAGAGTTACTTCTCCGGTTACGTCTGTTGTTCGTACGTAAAACTGTGGCTTATAACCTGTAAAGAATGGTGTGTGTCGTCCTCCCTCTTCTTTCTTCAAGATATAAACTTCTGATTCGAAGTCTGTATGTGGCTTTACTGTTCCTGGCTTTGCAATAACCTGTCCTCGAGTGATGTCTTCTTTCTTAAGACCTCGTAGAAGGATGCCAGCATTGTCTCCAGCCATACCTTCATTCAACTGCTTGTTGAACATTTCGATACCAGTCACGGTAGTTTTTGCAGTGTCTTTAAGACCCACAACTTCAATATCTTCACCAACTTTTACCATACCTCGTTCGATTTTTCCAGTGACCACAGTTCCTCGTCCTTCAATTGAGAAGATGTCTTCAACTGGCATAAGGAATGGCTTTTCAGTATCTCGAACTGGAACAGGAATGTATTCATCAAGAGTTTCAGTAAGTTTTAATACTTTCTGTGCCCATTCATCATTGATGTCTTTTGCTTCAAGAGCCTTAAGACCTGAACCTCGAATAACAGGAGCGTTTTTTCCGTCGAATTCGTATTTTGTAAGAAGATCTCGGACTTCTTCTTCTACAAGATCAATAAGATCTGCATCGTCAACCATGTCTACTTTGTTAAGGAACACAATCACCTTTGGAATACCTACCTGTCGTGCAAGAAGGATATGTTCTCGTGTCTGTGGCATAACTCCATCAGTTGCAGCTACTACAAGAATAGCTCCATCCATTTGTGCTGCACCGGTAATCATGTTTTTGATGTAGTCGGCGTGACCTGGGGCATCAATGTGAGCATAGTGTCGATTTTTAGTCGAATACTCATTGTGAGAAAGCGCAATAGTAATACCTCGAGCCTTTTCTTCTGGGGCTGAGTCAATATCATTAACACCTTTCATTTTTACCTCTTGTCCTGAAAGTTGAAGAACGTTCAAGATAGCTGCGGTAAGAGTGGTCTTTCCGTGGTCAACGTGCCCAATAGTTCCTACGTTGACGTGTGGTTTTGACCGGTCAAATGTTCCTGCCATAAATTATTAAATTAAGTAAATAATGAACGATTAAACTAATTTTATATCTATTTCTTTCCGAGAAAGATACAAAAAACGACGCAAAAAAGCGATAGGCCTTATATTAGCAGAGTCGCAAATAATGTCAAATTAAAACCACCAAAAAGGTGGCTTTAATCATTAACTATATTGGTTGAGACCGCTATTCTAATGCCATTGCTTTCAAAATATTCATGAATCCTTTCACTGCTTCTCCCGCATTTGCTGTTTGTGCTTGTTTCAAAAGTTCAATGACTCGTGAATATGTAAGTGGTTGACCAGTATATGGTTTAAAATCCGATGTTTGAGTCTTCACAATGCTAAATGATGCATCACTAGTATCAAAGAGGCGATCATTACCTACTTTTGTAATTCTAAAGCTATAATTGGTTCCTAGCGTCTCTGACGATGGTACATTCCATATATATAAACCATCATTAGGAGTTGAGGTTGTTAAGTACTTAACTCGTGTTGATCCATTATAGAGAGTAATGCGGACATTATCTGACGATTTTAAGGATGACTGCCACTTAATTTCAGTACTTGTTCCTATAAGAAGCGATTCCCCCCCGTTTGGAGCAACCACTCGTATATAAGGAAGAGGTGTGGGAGTTACAGGGCTTGTAGTTGCTCCAGAAATGATTGTAAAATCACTATCACTTTGATCATCAAGTTTACATTCAAGTTTTGTACATTTTATATTAGCAGCTACTCGAATTCTGAAACCACTACCTGATAGATTACTTGGTACAGCATTTTCAGGTATTTTGATATCTATACCTTGTTTTTCACCTGACTGGAGCTTTTGTGTTGCAAGTTCAACATCATATCCTTTACCTATAAGACTTACAGTATATAAAGTGCCCTTCGGTAATTTACTTGTAAAGTTAATGCGAACATTTTGGCCTTGCGCGTATGTTTCTCCCCCATTTGGAGAAACAATTATAATTGAAGAAGTTGAAGATGCTATTTTAAAATTTACAATATTACTTGTTCCATTAGCATTCACTACTTTTATAGGATGTGTCCCAGCCTCGAGTGTTTGACTGTACCAGGCTGCACACACCTGACTATTACATGGAGGGGCCATTACCTC
>JALYQZ010000030.1 GCA_030855525.1 bacterium | reverse complement strand
CAATGTATTCACATCGTTTTTAATATATTCTGGCATAAAATGATTCTCTATATCTATAGTATATATTTATAGATTTAAATTAAAACCCCTATTTTTCAATAAGGGTTTCAATTCACTTCTATACTTTATATTATATTGCGTGATCAGGATCCCCTGCTGATTCGTTTGGAGTGAACATCAGGCTTTGAGTATAAGCTGGTTTTTCGCCATTCTTGAACTTCATTGCAGTTTGTGCATAGAAGGCTCGTGCCTCCTCGACAGTCTTCTTTCCATTCACAATGTCATGTGCAAGATTAAGCGCAAGTATATTGAGCTCCTCCTTATCACAACGTGCTGAGAGATAGCCTGCTGTTCGTTCAACAATCACACTTCCATCATATTTAGCCAAGTCATCAAAGAGATCAATTGGTACTTGGTAATGTACAAATTGCTCAAGCACATCCTTATGAGGCATTGGGAAGTTGTGCTGGATTTCTTTTTTGTACACAATAGTCTTCTCCCATGGGCCATTGTTATACCAGGTGAGCTTCATATCAGAAACCTCCTGTGGAGCACCATATTTATTTAGTGTGTCCATGGCTGCCTGCTTTGCGGTCATTGGCCAATTAGTAACCATACTCTTCACTTCTTCAACTGACCATGATTTATTACCATAATTCATTCCCTTATTCGAATCATAGTTTCCCATTTTCTCATGGGCCTCTTCCATCCATTTGTATCCTTCATCCATCATGCCATAAGCTGAAGAATCCATTTTTTTCTCATCGTGCATCATTTTGTAGGCATGGTGCATTTTCTTGTATCCTTCCTTCATTTTCATATACCCATCATGCATTTTGTCCTGATTTCCCATCCATCCATATCCCTCTTTCATCATGTCATGACCTTCATTCATCATTTTCATGTAATCTGAGTTTTTTGAATCGTCATATTTTGAATCATCTTTCATATTCATATCATGCATCATAAGTTGTCCACGAACCTCACCATTTGGATACTGAGTTGTGTGTACGTTGGCATAGATCATACCCTCTCGCATTGCCTGGACCAAATGAGGAGCTGTTCGAATATTAGGATTACATGTTGCTCCAGCAGTTGCAATCTGAGATTCTGTGATTGTGCCGTCAGACCACATGCCACTTGTTGATCCCATACTCATTGTAGGATTATTCAACGGTACTACCACAGGGCCATTTTGTCCTTTTGGTGCACAATGAAGATGTGCTCCAGTTACACCCGAAGACAAATTACTTACTTTCACTTTGTAATGAATGGTTCGCTCATCACCTGAGACATGGAACACTGAGTCCCCTTTTCCTGAAGTCTGTACAGGTGGTACTTCTTCTGCACCTGTTAGATGAGCTCTAAATTCATGCTTGTAATTTCCCAGCATACCTTTGTTCATACTGTACATGTCACTGCTCGTAGAGCTTGTATTGGCCAAAGCAGCGCTTCCACCTGAAAGCAGCAAACCGAGAACGAGCATTGACCCAAAAATCTTTTTCATCATAATATATTTAATTTAATGAGTAACGTTAGCTTATAATGTAAAGGGACGGGTAAAGTTGTCTTTACATAACTTAATGACGCTCAATAATTAATTTATTACTCGCTTATATTCTCTTGAGGATAGAATACATAGTATGTCCAGCTGATCTTTATAACATTTAATTACTTTTCCTCAAATATTTTGATCTATTTTTCGGTAACGTAAAATAAAATGTAGAACCTTTCCCTATTCTACTCTCAACCCAGATTTTTCCTCCTTGTCGCTTTATTATTTCTGATGATATATAGAGTCCTAATCCTAAACCTGGAAAGGTATTGTACTTTGGTCCGCTCACTCTATAGAATCTCTCAAAAACTTTTTCTTGTTTCTCTTTAGAAATACCAACACCAAAATCCTTAACGGCCAATGTCACATCCTTTTTTGTAGAAGATACAGATACAACTATTTTATTTGATTGCGGTGAATATTTCATTGCATTGGTAAGCAAGTTGGTTATTACTTGACCAATCCTATCTTTATCTCCATAAACTTTTTGAGCTTTCTCAAACTTTTTAGTTATAGTATACGTTTCTGATGTTCTTTGTACTTCTTCTATCACTTCTGATACGAGTTCATTGAAATTAAAATATCCTTCGTTAAACAGAAGTTTCCCTGATTCAATCTTTGTAACATCAAGTAAATCTCCAATAAGTCCATTGAGTTTATTGAGCTGTGTATCCATTTTTGATACGAGATTTGCCGAGTGCATATCATTCGATTTAATAAATCTCCTTTCAAGCATTTGAGTATATGCTTTTACACTCGTTAAGGGAGTTTTAAGCTCATGGCTTGCTATAGCTAAGAAATCATCTTTTTGTTTTGTAAGGTTTTCACGCTCTGTTATATCTAGAAAATACCATACATACCCATAGTAAATTCCACCTTCTCCTATAATTGGTGACCCATATCTATCAAAGATCCGTCCATCAATAAAATGCAATTTCTCATGACTTGCTTGTTTATGCTTGTATAAATAAGTAACTCGTTCAATAAATTCCTCAGGCTTTTCCAGTTGTTGTTGAGCAGCTTTTAATAAAATTTCATCAATTTGTTTATCTAGCATTTTTTTTGGAAATTTCCACATTTCTCCAAAAAGTTTATTATATGTTAAAACATTACCTTTAGCAGATACAACTACAATTCCAAGTGGTGATACATCCTGAAGTGCCTCAAGTAAACTTTTTTGATATTCCAAATCCTCCTCATTATTCTTTCGTTCTGTAATATTTCGAAATGTTCCAACCAGTGCATTTATATGCGGGGTTTCCAAATGATTGACACCTGTGGTTTCAAGCCATGCCCATGTTCCATCTTTGTGCCTCACTCGATAGTGTAATAAAATCGGTTTTAAAGGACTAGCAATAATCTCTCCAAATTTTTTATAAAAATATTCCACATCATCTGGATGCAAAAAAGGTGTGACTCCTGCCCCACTTAATTCGTCCGGTGTATATCCCAATACATTTTTTAAAGATTCACTTGAATAAAGAATTTCACCTTGTTGGTTTACTAATTGAATTGCATCAGTACTTTGCTCTATAAGCGTTCGGAAACGCTCTTCACTACTTTTTAAAGCTTCAGATATTTTTTGCTGTTCAGTGATATCGGTATTAGTACCAAACCAATTAACAATCTTACCTTGTTCATTCTTTACAGGTATTACACGGGTTAAAAATGAGCAAAATTTACCATCACCACCTTTTAATGGAAAAATCATTTCAAACTTTTGGCCAGTCTTAATTGATTTTTTCCAAACCTTTAAAACACTTGGGAGTACTTTTGGATCGTGAACTGATTGCCATCCCCACCCTTCCATATTTTTTGGTGTTGTACTTGTGTATTCGTACCATCTTGAGTTATACCAATAAATATATCCATCAGCATTAGCAATCCATGCAAGATTTGGAATACTATCCATCATCATATGGAATTTTTCTTCACCAGAATAAGTACTATGCTGCACTTTAGGTTCTTTCTTAGAAGAT
>JALYQZ010000024.1 GCA_030855525.1 bacterium | reverse complement strand
GATTCCTATAATTAATTTTTGATTCATAAAATATATTGTTGACTTTGCTATTAATGTTAATAAGGTAAGTATACGTAAAACAAAACTAAATGTAAAGCAAACTTTACATTTAGTTTCATCAGCATTATTTTACTTACGAATCGGTTATAATTGAGCGTAACTGAAAAGTACGCCAAAGGCCCGGCACCATATAAGTGCATTCTTATATTTTGAAATATCAGTGCCTGGCGGGATAGTGTAATTTACATTTCCCTCGGTGGCGCGAATCGCTCCAAGATCGACAAAATCCTTTGCGTCGAGGTCTGCTGAAAGATATATCCTCAAATCGGGGCCATTGATAGTTTTTAAATCTTCAAACCTCAAAATATTTTGGCTGCCTGACCGTACAAGTAGGGCATCTCCCTTTACTTCATGAGCACTTGGAATAAGAGGCGATTCTTTTAGGATGATTGTGGAATTTGAGGGCATCGCCTCTTTCTTAACCATCACTTGATCTTTCATAGCCTCTGTTTCTTTTATAAATCGCTCTTTTGTCTCAGGGTCCATTTTCTGCATATTGTCATCAACCGAGTTTGCTTGTGGCAATGGTTCGTCTAGCGTAACGTTTTTCCATAAAGGCGAAAGGAGATAATATCCGACACCAATAACTGCAATACTTATCGCGATAAAAATTATTTTTTTATTCATATATTTTGTTTCAAATTATTTAAGATATTTAGTAATACCATGCGATATGGCATATGTTACTGGAGTTGTTAGTATCGATTGCAATCGGGAGTTGATAATGAATTTTCTACGCCAAGAAAAATCATCATCAAACTCACTCCTGCCAGCAACGACTTTGTCTGCTGCATATATACCAAGGGCCGTAGCCCAAGGAAGTCCTGAGGCGGCACCCACATACCACACATTTTTCATATGATCGTCGGCCCCCATGATCGGAAGTAGATCTTTGCTTACCCCGAGCATCCCAGCCCAGGTATATTCAAGATCAATATCAACCTTCGGGAACTTCTTTTTGAAATAAGCGGTGAGTCGTCGTTTGAAGCGTTTTGTGTTGCTGGAAATCGAGTGCGCGTACGTATAGACAATATCACCGCCGCCAAGCAACAATCTATTGTCGCCCGTGACCCTAAAATAATTGTATATTAAATCCGTATCCCAGACCATCATTCGGTTCTCGGGGAATATCTCTTTGATTTTAGCGTCAGTCAAAGGTTTGGATATACCCAAAAATGTCTGGACATGATATATCTCTTTCTTGAGTACTCCAAGCTCTGGTATGAATCGATCGCCACATACAATAATATGTGGAGCATGAACATATCCATTATTTGTCTCCACTCCTTCCGAATGTATTTTCAAGACTCGAGTATTCTCATATATCCGGACACCTGATTTTATTAAAATTTCACGCATTCCTTGACAATAGAGATATGAATTCATGCCGAACGTCGATGGATACCTTACTCCAGCCTTGTATTTTTCTGATCCGATGACCTGACTTATACTCCCGCTGTCATAGAGGATACTATCGTAACTCAGGCTCCGACGGGATTTATGTTCCGTACCAACATGTAACACCCCAGCACTATCGTTTGCGATGAAAAGAGAATCCTGCACCTGGTAATCACACTCGATATGGTATTGCTTGATGTTGGATCTAATCTTCTCGACTCCGGAACATACGAATTCCCAAATCTCCTTGGCCTTTTCCGGACCATGGTTTGCAATGAGTGATCCAAGCTCGATCTCAGAATCCGGAGTAATGAACCCAGAGCTCTTACCACTAGCTCCGGCACCGCAAAAATCTTTTTCCACAATGATCACGTCTTTACCTGCATCGCGAAATCTTTGCGCGCATGATAGACCAGCTATACCTCCTCCAACCACCACAATATCGGCCGATACTTCTCCCTCAAGTTTTTTACTGAATACTGGATCTTTTTTCAAATACCAGAATACGTTTTTTTCATTATTCATATTGATGTATTTAAGTTTATCATAACCAACACGTATCTATCGAGGTTGAACCTCGGCAACTCATTTTTTCCCCTCTCCTCGCAAAACAAAAAACCCACATTGTAAGTGGGCTTTTTGTTTATACGAGTACTTGTTAATTTAGTACAACGTATGGAGTTCGATAACTATCAAGACGAGATGAGTGAGTTTGGTTGAGTGTAGAACTGTCCATTGTATCCCACTTTATACCGTCGAGAGCCAAACCATACAATCCTGAGGTACCACCTTCACCAAGAGGAACGGTGACTGTAAGTTCAAATGTCTCTGTTCGACCTTCTTCAATTCTATAATTTCCAGTAGAAGTAAGGTTACTATCAGTTACATTTACAACCACTGCGCTCATTGAGTCTGATGTTGTTGCAACCCGGCTCTTATCTACCGTAAAGAGAAGACCGCTAGTATTTGCGACAGATGATACATATACATCATTACCAACAGCTTGTACGGTATATCGGATAATGAAGAGTCCGACATCATCATTAGCTTCTCCGCCAGTATTAACTGAGCTTTTTGCTGAAACAAGGGTTGTAGCTAATCCGCTTATACGCAACTCTTGTGTCTTTCCGATAGCAATGCCTGATTTCTCAGAAGAGTTTGAGAGTTGATCTCCTTGCTCATTTTCTGCATCAATAAAGTCACGGTTAGTTGAATTTACTTCGGCTGTGATGGTGTCTCCTTCATTGAATGTTCCGGCTTCAATGTCATTAATATCAGCTAAGACACTGAATTCTACAGTTTCGCCGGCATTAATCTTGAATCGCAATCGATCAAAGGTGATGGTTGCAGATGCAACAGAGGTAGAAACAGACTCAGAAAATTCTTTGTTTCCGATCTTAAGACGTACTAATCCAGTAACTACATCAACATCGGATGCATTTCCTGAGACCGTTAAGGTCACTGGTAATTCATCAATAGTTACATCTGAGGTACCTTCAACTTTAAGTTTACCTTTAAGCAGTATTACCTTGTCAGTATTTCGTTCATCATCAATGATCACCACTCCTGCTTCTGGAGAGCCTGAGTCAAGTGAGATCTTCAGCTTTGTATTTGCTGCTTGTGAGAAGCTGACAAAATTAATCGGTACATTGAGTGTATTAATAACGCCAGTATTAGTGTTGGTTGTGGTTACACTTGCTCCATCTTCATATCGAATGTTATCAATATTTACTGTCCATGAGTCACCAGTAATGTCATTTGAATCAAGATTGCGAGCACCGTTTACAGCAATATAGAATTTTTCTGACTTGTCTGCACGGATGATTGCATTTGTTAATGCAACTGTCCGTGAATAAATATTATTGTTGCCTCGGCTGAATTCATCGACTTTCACATCAGCAATTTTTATATCACCCATCCAGATTGATACTGAGCTAATGTATCGTTCAAGACGCATTGATCCAGTACTTCCTGCTGGATCAAAGCTTATTTTCATTGAACGTAGTTTAATATCTCCGTCATTTGAAGCTTCAACTTCAATACCAACAACTTTAACATCTCGCTGACCTTCACCAACTTCTTCATTACTGAAAGGTGAAAGCTGATTTACATCAGAAATTTCTCCGCTTGTTCCAGATAATCCTGATCCTGGAGTTGGAGTTGTTGTGCCGCTTGTACATGGAGCACCCGTCATATAATTATAGAGCGCACCTGGAGGACAGTGAGGATTAGTGTTTGGAGGCAGAGTAACCACTGATTGATTATTTATATAGGCTCGGGTGAGCGGCCCAAAGTATCCTGAGGCCGGACTAATAACAACTGAAGATTGATATCGTGCCAATGATGCTTTTGTCAGAGATCCAAAGAATCCCTTTGGCACGCCGGCTGGCATGACAAGAACCCCTTTTGATTCCAAAAAGGTTTGTAAATTACGTACATCTTCACCGCGAGAACCGAGGGTGAGGTTCTGGTTAAAAGAATACGTTTGAGCTTGTGCTACGAGAGCTCCTGAGATACAGGCTATCCCAATGAGGAGGCCTGTTATCGTGAAAGCAGTTTTTCTAAACATATATTCATTCTTATAATTAATAATGTCCCCGTATGGGTATAGCGTTTCCGCATAGTCTGTGACACAAGGGATAAGAAAAACATTACATTTGTCCTAAATGGTAGAGTATGATGTAATGATTAGATGAATTAATGTGTCATCAGATGCAGAACGAAAAGCAATTTGAAGCAACATATAAAACACATTTCGATGCTATCTTTAGATACATATATTTTCGTTTGCGGGATAAAGAGCGGGCAAAAGATCTCACTCAGGAGACCTTTATGAAAACATGGAAATATATGCTCGGAGGCGGATCAATTGATAGCATGAAGGCATTTTTATTCACGGTTGCGCGTAATCTTATTTTGAACGAAGTCGAGCGTAGGAAAGTGCATGAGTCGCTTGATTTAATGAATGAAGAAGGGTTCGATATACCATTTTCAGAATTATCACAAGAAAAAAAAAGTGAATTCTCACGAGCAATGTCTATCATTGCTCAACTCGGCAGTGAATATGAAGAAGTGATGCGATTACGGTTTGTCGAAGGACTGTCGATCAAAGAGATCGCTGAACTCCGGGATGAACAGGAAAGTGCTGTGGCCGTGAGGATCCACCGAGGACTTAAACAGATAAAAAATTTATACCAATAACATGAGCTTAGAAAAAAAATTGAAAAAGGATATAGAGTCCATACATCTGCCTCAGACTGAGAAAGATGTGCTTTTTGCTGATTTCCAAACATTTTTGAAAGATAATCCTGTATCTGTGCCGTCACCTTTTAAGCTGGGATATTCGACGATGTTTAAATATGCAGGAATGTTTATCTTATTTATTATGATAGGAGTAACTTCAGTTCAGGCAGAGAAAGCACTGCCTGGCGATTTACTCTATTCTGTTAAAACTAATATTAACGAAAACATTTATAAGGTTCTTTCTTTTACAGAACTTCAGCAAATTGAAACTCAGATTACCCTTACAGAACGGCGCCTTAAAGAGGTTTCGCAGCTTGTAGCAGAAGATAGATTTGAATTTGAGAATTCTCAAGTACTTAGAGATGAAATTAATAAGAGTACAAACATCATCAATGAATATATTGATGATAACCAGGAGGAGGGGAATATATCACATGCACTTAATGTTGCTCTTGAGTTGCAGACAGTCATACGTGCTCATGAGAAGGTAATTGAAGAAATTGCTGTGAAGCATCCTCAAAATGCGGCTTCAGTCTTAGAGATTCAAGATAATATCAATGATCAGCAAAAAGTAGTTGATCAAATAGTTGAGGAAAATACAGTACTGCTTGTTAAGGATGCTTCTTCTGATGAAGCGTTAGTAGAAAATACAGAAAATAGTTTAGCGGAACTTGAGTCAACACTAGAGCAATCATCTGAGATTACCACTTCTACCCGTGAGGTTGTGCAGCAAGCAATACAAAAAGGCAAAGAGAAAGTTGCAGTTGGTAATTATGCCGAGGCTTTCATCCTTTTTGAAGAGGCACATCAGATATTACAACAAATTATTATTATAGAAGATCAGCAGGATACTCTCGAGAGATATTAAGAGTGATTATAATGATTAGGGTCTAGTGCCTGACCCTTATTCCCTAATACTTACTAGTGATGGGGTTATTATTAAATATATTTATGACAAGTCGGTATTTGTCTATCTCAAAATAAATGTAATTTATCAAAAAAATGGTATAATTAAGCTAGTGGCAAAGATAAGAATGCCGCAGTCATATTAATAGTTATTAGCTTAATTTAGGTTTATATTATATGAGTTATATCAAACACATGGTGGTCATGGCGGTGGTGGTAGCGGTCGCAGCTGTTCCTGCATTATCTTTTGCAGCTACCTATGCATATGTTAATCATGCTGGTGAAATACGAACAGTAATTGCAAATACTGCAGAAGCTGCTCTTGCGACAGCTCCTGGTCTACACATACACAGTGGGGTGTTGCTCCTTGATAGTCCAGAAGATAATAAGATACTCACACAGTAAGGAGTATCTATCTAACTTAAGACACATTAAAAAAGGATATTTCATTGCGGATATCCTTTTTTAATGGAATAATTCTTTACATGCGTCAGTACTCCACCAGAATGATAGTAATAATAGGATTGGTAGTGATAGCTATCGGATCTTTTATTGCATCAGCCTTTATCGTCACAGAAGATATATCTGGGTCTGCGCCTTTAGCCACTATCTCATATGAAGGAAAGGATCTCGCAACAAGTACTCAAGAGGAGATCAAAGATATTGTTCCTGTTAAAGAACCTTTAAAAAGTAAACCTGCAGCGAGCACTACTATACAAGCTGTGCCAGCAAAAGTTCCTCCCAAAAAAGTTACACCTGCCCCTCCGAAAGTACCGGTTCCAGTACAGCCACCTGTCCCAGTAGCTCCTGTAGAGATTCCTGTAATAATAGAAGAAGGACCTACAACATTATCAGTATCTAGTGTACCTCTTTTATGGGGAGGAACAGCTTCAGCCGGTTCATCAGTTGCTATTTCATATCTCAAGGTTGTGAACATAGGAAAAGCATCAACGACACTGAAAGGTTTTTTGCTACAACAGAATGGCTCTGCACCAGGTGAGGCTGTTATTGGTCTTAGTACTGTTGATGACAATGGAGAACCCCGAGGTCTGTCTGGAGGAAAAGAAGGTTCGACACCATTTAAAAAAGGAGTTGCTTATGCTCCCGCACATGCAGTCTTTGCCCCTGGCCAGATGCGGCTCTTTACGATCAAAGCTATTATGAGCAACAATCTCTCAGCGTATGTTGGAACGCAGTTAAAGATTGATGTTACAGGAGTTGATGCGAATGCGACTATCAATGGCTCTTTTCCAATACGCGGAACTACGTGGACGTTGGGAGATTACTAAGGACATCTATGACAAAAAACATCATGAGCTACAGGACCAAATTCAGACTTTGGAAATTGAACTTTCTGAACACTCAAAAGCGGATTACGATTACCAAACAACCGTTGCTACAGTCATTTCTGTAGCTCGTAGAGCAAAAACAATTTTTGAGAATAGTTCTGAACCTGCTAGAAAAAGACAGTTTTTGAATTACATACTTCAGAACCCGACGGTAAACGAAAAAAAGCTATATTTTTCAATAGCTTCTCCGTTCAATCTGGTCCTAGAACTAGCTGATAACCCTAACTGGCTCCAAGGGCTGTCTCAAGTTCGAACCTATTTGTTGTATAAACAACTGGAATAGATAACTCATTTATGATAAAAGATGTATATGGCAAAAATGGAAGTAGAGGTCAACATTTTTTTACAAACCCTTAACCATCCTTTCAAAAAGGAGGTAGAGGAAGTGAGAGATATTATTCTAAAATCGAATAAATATATTACCAAACATATCAAATGGAATGCCCCTAGTTTTTGTTTCAAGGGTGACGATCGAATAACTTTTAGATTACTTCCGCCATCAAAGACTCAGCTAATTTTCCACAGGGGAGCAAAAGTAAAAGATAATAAAGATTTTGTATTTGAGGACAAATCACGACTTATCAAGTGGCTCACAAAAGATAGGGGAATCATTGAAATTAAAGATATAAAAACTAATGAAAAGGCTTTTTCTAAACTAGTAAAAGATTGTATGAGCTCTACAGAACAATTTTCGAACTATTAAATGTATAAAAGAATACCCATTTGCAGCATTATCATTAAAGGAATTAATGGCTATGCTTATTTAGTTTTTTTAGTAATCTTATAGACTTTTCCATGTGAATCATAAGTGGTCCATTCACTGATAGGTTCTCCATCTTTGAAGGTGCCAGAACGTTTCAGTGTCCCATTAGGACGATACCATTCCCAATAGCCATTAGGTGTTCCACCATTCAATTTTCCTTTTGACCATACAGTCTTACCACCCGCATGATATTTAATAGTAAAACCTTTGATAATTTCAGATTTCTTTTTTGGAAGAGGTTTTTTCACTTTTTCATTATAACAAAAGTTTGAAATTATTACAGATAACAAATAATCACCTAAGTAAATAAGGTGATTTTGAGTGCTCGCGCTACAGGACGATTTTCGAATAATCGATTTGGCAGTAGAAAACCTATTTCCAAGGATTGCCTTAAGGCAGTTAGAAAATACGTGCTTGGCCATTATCGTCTCACGTAAAAGGTTAACCTTATTTAGTTTTGAGTGTATTCCATTTTTATCTTAGATAGAATTACCGATACCCATAAGAATGCGACTGTTGCGCCGATCCAGAGAGGGATAAAGTTGAAAAGGCCTACTTCCATATCTGCTGTCATAGCTGGAATATTACTGAGTACTATTGAACCGATTCCAATAAGAATGCTCGCCCAGGCTAAATATGTTTTACCTTGATTGAAAAATCTTTTTGCAAGAATAAAGAAACATGCAGTAAGTGCAATGAATGCAAGAATAGGTGCTGAGCCATGAATTTGACTTGAAACACTCACAGTGTCTGGGATACCCAAAGGTGTACCAGGAGGAAAACCAAGTGCAGGATCTGCTCTAAAGACACCACCGATAATCATTCCAATTCCAAAGATGCCCAACATAATAGGCGCCCAGGTTTGACCAATACCTGTAAGAGTGCGCTTTAATCCAATTGCAGAAGCACCATAAAGTGCTCCAGCGATTACAAAAGCTGTCACTTGTAACCATCCAAAATCGCCCTGGGCAAGAAGGCTGGCTGGATGTCGCACTATGTCAAATCCTTCGCGGGTGAATGCCTGAGCATAACTTAATACGATCCATAGTGGACCGGCGATAATACCTGCGGTGAGCAACATTTTGTTTGAACGTGTCATATTTTGATTTAATTTAATGTAACAGAACTATAACAAAACATATATGTGTTTGCTAATGTTTTATTAAAATAACAAAAATTCTAAACCATTTCGGAGTAACAAAAAATCACCTAGCAAATAAGGTGATTTCAATTGCTCCCCTTAGTGGACAAGTTCAGAACTCTAAATTGGGAGAAAATTAAAAGAGAGATTGAAGAAAGTGGTATTTTTGTATTATTAACTGAATTGACACTTCAAAACTAAGCCAAAAGATGCTAATCTGTAAACATGAAAAATATAGAAGTGAAGCTGTTTGATATAAACAAGGTCCCCAAACAAGGTGGTCTTTTGATGTTTGGCATTTCAATTTCTAGAATAAGTAACTCCCAATCACCCGAGAAATGTTTTGAATATATGCAGAGTTTTATTCCCAAGATTGTTAAACCCGAAGTGGGGCTTAATATAGTTTATAGCGATGGACTGTATATGAACTCCTCAGAAAAAGCTAGGGATTTAAAGAAGAAGTTTGAACCTCTCATTCACGCTCACAAGTATGGATTCAGTAAACTCTTAGAAAAGAATCCAATTTATATTCAGAGGTCAATTAATTTTGTTACTTGGGCGGATATGATTCTTGAATCTAAGGAATTTTTTAACTACCTAAGCGACCTTAAAAAAATATACGAAAAGGATGACGTTTTTCAAACTCTAGTAAAAAAAGACATTGGTTCAGATAGCCCCAAAGAGGAAGAAGTAGAATTTATTTTAGAAGAAATTCTGATGTTCTATCTCACAACAAAAGGTAAAATTCGCTTAAAAAATGAATTTGTTCAAGAAAAACATAAATGGATTCTGTGGTGCTATCCTGGTAAACCTCTTTATTCTGAAGTATATCTTTACAACAAAAATTTCTTTAAATTAGATAACCCAGAAAATACCTATCAGAATTCATTTTATGACCTTGAATCTAAGAAATTATACGACCACACAAAAATAGATATTGAAGATTTACTAAAATAAAAAGGCCGAATCCCGAAGGACTCGACCTTGTGACACTATTTCTGTGCTGTCTGTCTGGTCAGATAAACTTCCCAAACCAGACAAACTTATGGCCAGCGTCGTAGCCGATTTTCTTGTAATGATGGAGGAACTCATTAGTCTCTTTGACGAGAAAGTGGATGTAAGTTGCTCCGCTTTCCTTAAGACGCCCCTCCATTTCTTCAGTCAAGGCTTGAGCTACTCCTTGACCACGGAACTCTGGCAAAACCAGCTGGTTCTCCCAAATCACCTTGCCAGTCGGCTTGTGATGAGTAGTGAGAACAAAACCAACAATCCGTCCATCCAGTTCTGCGACAAGAAGAACATCGTCACTCTGAACCCACCGCTCAAGTTGCTCTTTGGACCAGAAACTCTCTCTTTCCTCAGAGACCTTGAAGCCGTCTACATCTTTGGCGATTTTCAAGACCTCAGGAATGTCTGCAGTGGACATTTGCCGTATGTTCATTTTCAGCTCCTTTTTTTGGAAGATTCCAAAAACAATAGTAGCACGATTATCTAATCATGTCAATTCTTGCTCCCCCTAGTGGACAAGTTCAGAACTCTGAATTGGGTTGAAATAAGGCAATCGTTGCATAAAATTTCAAACTCTATTACTCTTTAATTATGAAAAGGTACACAGAAGTCGAATTAGAAGAACTTTATATAAGAGCAAAAGATCTTACTCTAAAATATCAAAAAGCTAATCCAGAATTTTTTAAACGAAAACTTAAGATAGGTATTAAAATTTCAATACGTATATATGAAAAACTAATTGAAGATGGTGTTATTGAGGACCCATCATTAAAATTAATTTCTAAAGTGTATGTAGAAGGGGATTTGAGCCTTTGTATTTATCCTCCAGAAACAGTTTGTGAAGAAAGAGTACGTGATGGAACATGGGCATATTTACAAGATGATAATTCTCTTAAAATTGCATATTTACCTACAGACAATAAGACTATTATCCCAGTAAAAGATGGAAAGCGGGTATTTAAATTGCTCTACCTGCATCCAGATGATCTATCTGCTGAAGAAGTTGCATTGTTAAACAAGTACGATATTCTCAAATTGATTAACATGAAATACAATTATATAAGATAATAAATTACTACTGGACAATTATGACTAAATCAAACATATACCCACCGAAAGGATTCGAGGTCCCGGAGTTAATATTTAATCATCCTTTTCGACTTGGCGGAAGTGAAAAATATACTCATTATTACTATGAGGATAGAACTAACGGAAACAATATAAAGAAAATTGATTTTTGGGAAAGTAAGGGAAAAATTGTTGACAAAAAGGTTATTGACTCATTTGAGAGAGTAGTATCGGGGAAATTACTCAGGGTATTTATGACAAAAAACATCAAGAACTTCAGGACCAGATACAGACATTGGAAATTGAACTTTCTGAACATTCTAAAGCAGACTATGACTATCAAACTACAGTAGCTACAGTCATTTCAGTAGCACGACGAGCTAGAGCTATATTTGAAAATAGTTCTGAACCTGCAGAAAAACGAGCATTTTTGAAATACATACTTCAGAACCCGACCGTAAACGAAAAAAAGCTATATTTTTCAATAGCTTCTCCGTTCAATCTAGTCCTAGATCTAGCTGATAACCCTAACTGGCTCCCCCGGCAGGGATCGAACCTGCGACCAATCGCTTAACAGGCGATTGCTCTACCGCTGAGCTACAGGGGAATATGCTTCTGTTCCTAATGAACAGAACTGAAGAGAATCATAGCAGATTTTTTGAATTTGTAAATTAGGCATGTACTAAGCCGTTTTTTGGAATAGTGGTAATATTGGTAATATACAGAGGTAGGGGGCGTCTAAAGTAATATTAGTAAAATGTATATAAAAGTACGCGTAAAAGCAGGAAGCAAAAAGGAGACGCTAGAGCAAAAATCTAAGGATCATTACAGCATTTCAGTCAAAGAAAAAGCAGAACGAAATATGGTCAACAAAAGGATTATTGAAATAATAGCTCATCGGTATGCGCTTCCTCTCGGGAAAGTAAGAATTGTCAGTGGACATCAGTCACCAAGCAAAATTTTGTCGGTAGATAACTCAGCAATTTAATAGCTTTAATATATAATACATATATGAACATAAATATTAAGACGACTAATATTTCAACACAGGGAGATGTAGAAGCATATCTTATTAAAAAATTAGATTCACTCAATCGGTTAGTAGATTTTAATGCAGATAATGTTGTTGCACAGGCAGAAGTCGCAAAGACGACAAACCATCACAAATCAGGGGATATATTTCGAGCAGAAATTAACGTTAGGATCGGAAAAGATACATTTAGAGTAGTTTCTGAAAAGGATGATATTTATGCTGCTATAGATGATATGAAAGACGAACTTTCCCGAGAGATTACCAAAGAAAAAGACAGACACGTATCAGAGGTTCGAAGGGATGGTGCAGAGTTTAAAAACGCTATTCGAAATCAAGATCATGAACAAGGGTAGTTTGCATATGCGGAGTACAGTCAGCACTTGGATAAGTATATTTTCGATAGGGTTTATGCTTGTTGTTTTTTTTATAATAGTGATCGTCGGATTAAAAGCCCTTAATAATACATATTCTTTGATCTTATCACTGAATAGCAGTGAAATTGTGTCATAGGCATATTATTATCCCCATAATTTATTGTAGATCGATGATTTAAGCTGTACAATTTAAGTAGAATTAATATTTTTAATTTTTCTACCTTATTAATAAGCATATATCTCGTTATAATGAAAAAAGCGCTCAAGATGTTTTTCGGAAGCATTGCTATAGCAGTAATGGCTATAGGAATAATCTCAATAGTTGAAGAACAAACTATAATAAGCATAATAAATTCTAGTAATCAATCTGCTGCAGTTACTGCTTCAGTTGAATCTAGTGGGTGTATCCAAATTACAAAAATTCTTCAGCTTGGATCAACTGATGCAACTTCAAGTGGTCAAGTAACAAAACTGCAACGTTTTTTACAAGAGCGGGGATATCTTCCATATTCAAGTCAAACGGGGAGCTATAATACATCAACCAAACAAGCCGTTGTAGCTTTTGAAAGAGCACAAGGTATTTCACCTGATGGAATTGTTGGTTTAGTAACAGCAGAAAAGATAAAACAAATATCATGCTCGGATACAGGTACAGAGACTCCTAATCCAACAACATATTCTGTAAAAGTAGTTAATACATCTGCAATACTACCAGGTGGACAAGTACATGTTTCCTGGGGTTCACCAACAGGTGCCAATATTCAAAATGATTGGATCGCTCTGTATAGAGTAGGTGCTGCAAATTCAACATATAGTATGTGGAAATATACAACAGGAGTTTCTGGCACAATGACACTACTTGCTCCACAGACAGCTGGAACATATGAACTGAGATACTTAAAAAATAATGGGTATACAAGTGTTGCTAAAAGCGCACAATTTGTTGTGGGAAATGGTACAACTGTAACCCCGTCACCATCAAATTATACAGTTCAAGTCGCAAAATCTTCTGTTATTCCAGGAGGACAAATAGATATTTCATGGACTTCTCCATCAACTGCAAATATTGTTAAAGATTGGATAGCTTTATATGAAGTAGGTGCGATGAATGCTACATATGGTCCGTGGCATTATACTTCAGGATCTTCAGGCACTATGGTACTTTCTGCACCACAAAAAGCAGGATCTTATGAAGTAAGATATTTGAAGAATAATACCTTTACAAGTGTAGCTAAAAGCGCACAGTTTAGAATTGGTAGTGGCTCTACACCTGGTGAAATACCCACTCCAAATCCAACCCCCACACCGAATGGAACAGCAACCCCTCACCGGACAACACCAGCAGCCGCGGCACCACAGACGACACGAACTGTTCAAGTTGGACCTAATCGCGAAATTAAAACTCTGTCACAACTTCAGTCAGCTCTTCAAAACGGAACTAAGTATGTTATAGATCCTGGAATTTATAGTGGCAAAATAAAAATTGATGGTAAGTCAAACATTGAACTCGCAGCTGCTGATTCTAATAATTGGCCAATATTCAGCTTTGATGCTTTAAGCCCAGATTGGGCAGTAATTATCGAGATAGGTAAAACCTCCTCTCGAATCAAACTCACAAATATTGCATTGCGAACGACACGGATTGCTGTTCAATCAGGTGTGCAAGTCTCTGGCACAGATACAACTATTGATGGTATTCGTGATTATGCTCCGATCACAACTGAGTCTGATAGCGCTCCGACAATCGGCATGCTTGTTCGTCAAAATGGAACAGGACTCATCGTCAATCGTCACATGGGCGAAACGAGTTTTTATGCTGGTTATCTTGAAAGCGGTAGTCGAACCGATTGGACTAATGCAAATAGCAACGGTTCATTAGGAAGTCATTATCTTCGAACCTATACTGATGATTTTGTATTTTCTGGCAATCGAGTCAATGACAATCCAGTAAATAAATATAGTGGCAGAAGAGCTCTTCTTAATATTAAGGAAGGTATTGGCTTATCATTTGTTAATAATCCTTTTATCGCAGGGGAGATTCAATTTGGTCCTCTTGCAGACGGTAATGGCAATCCTAATGATACTCCTCCTGCTCGTGATATTTTATTTGCAGGCAACACTGTTGAGTTAATAAATAGTAGTACTATTAGGCTGGAGGCGGGTGCCGGTGTAGATCCTTCTCGATCATCATATCGAGGTGTGAATATTACCAATAATACAATAAAGGCTACTAAAGATTTCTTATCTATCGATGCAGTTGAACCCTATAAGACAACAAGAGGAATACCTCGAGCAATTGTTTCTAATAATAAAATCACAGGCCCTACAACCGTTAGATTTATCGGAAACGGTGCTGTAAATTCAGGAGGAATCCTTATTGGATCAGGTAATACGATTAATGGTCAGGTGGTGAAATAAATTTACTTTTGCTTCATAAAATCTGTATACTCTATCTCTTTTTTTCCTTCTGGAACAACACGTAGTATAGAAAGTATTCCATCTTTATACTCTGCTTTCTTTATAATAACGCGAACTTTTTTTCCATTCTTTTCTACAAAGAAAAATGTTTTTGGCCAATCTGCATATGCTTGAATTTTGAGAAAGTTTTTGTATGGATCATTTGTGAGATCAATAAGCCCATCTACCTTTTCTATCTTTTTTGTATATGTTGCAAGAGTATGATCTTGAGACTGTGGTGTTATTTTACCTTTAATCCATTGAGGAATAATATTGATGAGAAGCTCTGCACCGTGTCCGACAATCCGCTCTCCAAGCTCTGATGCAGTAGGTGGCCATGGTTCAACCACAACTTCTTTCTGCATAATGACCGGCCCGTGATCCATTAATTCATCGATAAGCATAATAGTAACTCCTGTATTTTTTTCATTAGTTAAAATTGCAGTTTCGATTGGGGATGCACCTCGTAGTTTTGGGAGAAGGGAAGCATGGAGATTAAGTGTCTTGTATTTTGGAAGATCAATAATTGCTTGCGGAATTATTTTCCCATATGCAACTACTATTGAAAGATCAGGATTGTAATTTTTTATTTTTTCTAAAACAGCTGGATCTTTCAATTTTTCCGGTTGAATTATTTCAAGATTATGTTTCTCGGCACTAGATTTTACGGGAGGAGGAGTAAGTTTCAAATGTTTTCCAGCAGGCTTGTCTGGAGTTGTAACGACAAGTTTTGGGATATATCCCTCGGCAATAAGTGCTTCGAGAACGATAACAGCATAATCAGATGTTCCAAAAAAAATAAATGATGGTTTCATAATGAGTTAGGATTGTACATCTTCTGGAGGTACGTCTTCGATATCTTCCGCTTTATCAACAAATAGAACTCCATCCAAGTGATCGGTTTCATGTTGAAAGATTTGTGCAAGAAGTCCTGAGCCACCTCGAGTAAATACCTGACCGTATTCGTTATATGCTTTTAATGTCGCTTTGTTAGATCGCATTACTTTGCCATAAAGCCATCGTACTGAAAGACAACCTTCTGGTACCTTCTTTTTATCTTTTGAAAGTTTTGATAATTCGGGATTAATACAAATAAGATCATCTGGCAGTACTTCATTAGGTTCAAGATCGGGATAATTCTTCGAGAGCACTTTGCCAGATACAATAAAAATTCGAAGTGATTCTCCGATTTGGGGTGCTGCAATTGCCACGCCATCCTCTTGCTCGTTTAAAGCTTGTTGCATCTTTTTCATTACGCCTTTTATAGCAAGAGTTGTAATGTCCACAATAGGCACCTTGTGTGCTATCTGACGTAGTACGGGATCTCCTTTTTGAACAATAAGTACCATATATGTAGTAATTTTGATTATAGCAGGCTTTCGGGATCGATGTTAACACTGATGTGTGGTGGAAGTTCGAGTAGTTTATCAAGTAGTACCCTTGAAATCCACTGTTTTCTATCAATCTTGAGAATTGCATGCATAATAGTTTTCTTATTAACTGTTTCTATAAAAGCAGGAAAAACAAGTGGATTGTATTCGGCAAGCTGTTCTTCTACAAATTTCATATCTTCTACAACACGAGGTTTGGTTCCTCGAATAGTAATTTTGATAAGCATAGAAAAGGGAGGGTATTGAAGAATTTTTCGGCCCTCTACTTCTTCTCGATAAAAATCCATAAGATTACCTTTTGTAGCATAATCAAACACATGCTGGTCACGAGAACGAGTTTGGACGACGAATATTTTTTGAGTCAAAGATCTCATCTTTAGCAAGATATTCATAATCTTTTCATTAATTCGAAAATCTGGAATAGAGAAAAGTGAATCAATTGTTGCCACTGCAGAATTCTCAACTGGTTTTTCGAGATAAACTAATGCCATTTCTGTTCCAAGCAAGATACTACCTGGAGAGTTATAAAATTGATTTGTGAGTGTGAGCGCCTGTTTGTGTGTGGTAATACAGTCTTTATCCATTCTGAAAATCTTTACATCAGGATACATGTTCTTGAGTGTTGCCTCAATAAGTTCAATTCCAATACCAAGTGTCGTAAGCTTCCAGCTGTTACAGTTTTTGCAGCGTTCTTCTGCAGTTCGACGTTCACCACATCGATGACACAAAAAGAAATTTTCATCTCCTGCTCGATGCAAAACTATTGGTGCGCTACATCGAGTACAGAGTACTGTTGTTCCACAATCTCCACATACTGTAGTCGGAGCAAGCCCACGACGTGCAGCAAAAATGAAAAGATTCTCATTATTCTCTTTGCTTTTTTCTATAAGTGCTTGGAGTTCATTACTAATGATACGGAACTCGGGAGTATCGAGAGTCTTATATTTCTTCATATCGACAACAACATCTTGTACTGTCGAGATAGATCTAAATTTAAGTGGTGAAAGTTCTGAAAGCTCACCATTTTTTGTTCGCCATAATGTTTCTACTCGTAGTAAAATATCCCCAAAAATAAGCTTTGCGCCAGTTCTTTTTGAATAGAATTCTGCTATTGTTCGGATATCAATATAAGGACGAATTTGTAATTTGTATCCACTGGAGCTTTCACGCTCAATAATAATAGTACCGATATCACCTCGTGGAATTCCCATAAAAGAACCAGTAGCAATAATAAGAACAGGATGTGGTTCTGAGATTATTTTGTTCCACGTGGCAACAAGATCTTTTTTTGAAAGAGAAGAGTTAAGAACATAGGTGTACGGCTCAATGCCTTTTGGGATTGTTTCAAAAATACGTTTGGTATCTTGAATGGTAGGTAAACAAAAAAATACAGATTTTTTGCGGGCAAACTGTTCACGAATTAAACTTTTGTAATGAGCGAGGCGTTCTTCCTCATCAGCTTGAATAACATAGGGTTCGTGTTTTGCTGTCACAGCTTTAGCGTCAACAGCTTTGATTTCTACAGGCAACACTTTTTCAGCATGTTCGAGAATTGTCTTGGGAGTAATAGTCGCAAGGACACTTCCAGTAGAGCCAGCAAAATATTCTGCAGCATCTTTTGCAGCATCGACGAATTCTGGTTGGAAGAGAGGCAGAACTTTGAGCTTTCCTATTTTTCGTACGGCAAATGTAGAGCTTTTGAGTTCAGCTTTTGCTTCTGTTGCATCCATTGATGAAATAACCAATGCTGGAATTTCCCGGCTACGTACAGGCACTCGAACAATTGAGCCAGGTTTGATATCACTTGAAGCAGTAAAATAGGAAAGGGTTTCTTTGCCGATACCTCGAGCTATGGGGACTACTTGTACTATGAACATAGAATTCATACTACCATCTCAAACACCTCATTGGAAAAGGAGGAAAAATTACACCTAAAATTCCCGTAAAATGCTAATTTTTGCACCCAAGCCATTAAGTCGTTCCACAAGATCTTCGTACCCTCGATTGATAGAATACATATTTCGAAGCACTGAGATCCCATCCGCAGCAAGCATTCCAATTAATATAATTGCTCCCGGACGAAGGGCAGGAGGACAGATAACTTCTGCAGCTTTCAGTTTTGTTGGACCCGTTATATAGAGTCTATGTGGGTCAACGAGGTTTGTATTTGCGCCAAGCTTGTCAATATCTTTCATGTAGATTGCTCGTTTCTCATATGCCCAGTCATGAATTAACGTTGTTCCCTTTGCTTGAGTTGCAATAATTGCAAAGAAAGGAAGGTTGTCCATGTTGAAACCTGGGTAGACACTGGGATGAATCTTTTCTTCAAGAGCAGTAAGCTTTGATGGAGACGTTTTTATATCAACAAGGTTGGTATAACCATTGAGTGCTTTATACGGTTTACTTGCTTTGTATTTGAATCCCATTTTTTCGAGTTTCAAGAGTTCGAGTTCAAGGAAATCAATAGGGCAGCGTTTAATTGATATAGAAGAATTGGTTACAATTGCTGCAGCCAAGAAGAACATAGATTCAATGGGATCTTCTGACAGATAGTATGTAACGGGAACATCGATATCTTTCACTCCATGGACAGTAATTGTTGTAGTACCAATGCCTTCAATTTTTACTCCACATTTTTCAAGATAAAAACATACTTCCTGACCCATGTAGTTAGCAGAAGCATATTTAATAACGGTTTTTCCTGGGATGCGAGCTGCAGCCATGATAGCATTTTCGGTGACTGTGTCTCCAGATTCATAGAGCACGATTTCGTTTGGCTTGAGGTCAGGAGCACGTACTACATAATGTTTTTCTCGGGTTTCGATCTGAACTCCCAGTTTTTCGAGTGCATATAAATGAGGTTTTACTGTTCGAGATCCTAAATTGCATCCTCCAGGGAAGGGAAGAGCAAACTTTTTGAATTGATGAATAAGCGGACCAATAAGCATTACAATGCTTCGAGTTCGTTCTGCTGCTTTTTTATCAAGAGTATGAAGATTGATCTTTGCTGGAGGTTTAATTTCGAGATCGGCTCCATTCCATTTTACAGATACACCAATAGAGAGAAAGACTTCGATTATCCTGTTAACTTCCTCAATGCGAGGAACATTTTTTATAATGGTTTTGTTTTTATTTAAAAGAGATGCTGCAAGGATTCCCATCGCACCATTTTTTGAAGTTTTTGTAGTAATTTCACCACTGAGTTTACTTCCGCCCTCTACTTTAATATTAATTGCACCTTTTGATACCTGAACCACATCCCGGTTAAGTGCATCGCTGATTTTTGCGAGCATTTCTGTTGAGAGATTTTGCTCTCCACGCTCGATGCGGGCGATAGCACTTTGAGTAGTACCTATTTTTTGTGCAAATTGTTCCTGTGTGATATTAC
The DNA here is from genome assembly GCA_030855525.1 of bacterium. Lineage (GTDB taxonomy): Bacteria > Patescibacteriota > Minisyncoccia > Phycocordibacterales > JAKAEA01 > JALYQZ01. The sequence continues at coordinate 11,820 of JALYQZ010000024.1, read as the reverse complement.
GTTCTTGTCGTAATGTTGAAATAAATTTCCCGATTTGTGCTAAGTTTTTATCAGCTGAGGTTTCGATATCTTCTTCTTTTGATACTGCTTTTGTTGCATCAGACATAAAGTGATGACTACCCAATAATCTTTATAGTATAGCATATATGCTATACAGTGCAATAGTCGAGAGTGACGCCCTATATCCCGTTTGAACATTCATAGAAAAACCGTATACTGAAGGGCATATGGGATTTTTCTCAAAAAAAGTTGGAATTGATCTAGGTACTGCAAATACGCTCGTATTTTTACCAGGTAAAGGAATAGTCCTCAATGAACCCTCAGTAGTGGCAGTGTCAGAACAAGATAATAAAATCCTCGCAGTAGGAATTGAAGCAAAAAAAATGATAGGGAGAACTCCAGATAATATTATTGCGTATCGTCCTATGAAAGATGGAGTAATCGCAGACTATCGTGTAACCGAAGCAATGCTCCGATACTATATTAATAAGGCACTGGGCAAATGGAATTTTTTTCGTCCTGAAGTAATGATTTCAGTTCCAGCTGGAGTTACATCGACAGAAAGACGAGCCGTTATAGAAGCGGCAATTAATGCAGGAGCAAAAAATGCCTATGTTGTAAAAGAACCAATTCTAGCAGCAATAGGGGCAGGAATTTCTATTCAAGAACCTGTTGGAAGGATGATAGTAGATATAGGAGGAGGTACTACAGATGTAGCAGTAATTTCGCTTGGAGGAATTGTAGCATCGACGTCGGTAAAAGTTGCCGGGAACAAAATTGATGCTGCAATTATTGACTATGTAAAGAAGACATTTAATCTTGCTATTGGAGATAAAACTGCGGAAGATATTAAAATTCAGATTGGATCCGCAATTCCACTTGACGAAGAATTGGCAATGACTATTAAAGGACGAGATTTTGTGACAGGGCTCCCTCGATCTGTCGAAATAAAGACAAATGAAATTGTAAAATGTCTTGCAAAAGAACTTCGTGAAATAGTCAATGCAATAAAAACAGTGCTTCAAGATACTCCACCAGAGCTTGCCGCAGATATTATTGATCAAGGTATTATTATGACGGGAGGTTCATCACAGCTTCGTAACCTCCCTGAGCTTGTATTTCGTCGCACTGGGGTAAAAGCATCACTTGCTGATGGGGCACTCTTTTGTGTAGCAAAGGGAACAGGAATCGCACTTGAACATTTGGATACCTATAAGAAGAGTATTATTGCAAAGAGGTAATAAGCATGAAACATCTTATTAACACATACAGTCAAACTGGTTCACTCCATCATGCATATGTTATTGAAGGGAATAGAAATGATATTCGCGATCAGCTCTTTCTATTTATTGAAAATGAAGTAAAGATTCCAATAAGAGGTAATCCTGATGTTTGGCATCAACAACATGATACGTTCACTATCGATGAGGCTCGAAAGCTTCGTGAAGTGCAATCAAACAAAGCGCTCTCTGACTCAAAAAAGATTTTTATTATTGAGCTCAATGGTATTACTGTAGAAGCACAAAATTCGCTACTTAAAGTTTTTGAAGAACCAACCCTGGACACTCACTTTTTCATTATAGCTCCTTCTTCTGAATTGTTTCTACCAACGTTTCGATCTCGAGTAATGATAGTTTCACATGACTCTAAAAATGATTTTGAAAAAGAAAGCGAACAGTTTTTAAAAAAATCTATACCAGAGAGATTAAAAATTGTAGAACAGATAGTAGAGGAAAAAAACAAGGCAGAAGCTATCAAACTCATTGATGGGCTTATAAGAGTATTACATTTAAAAAAACATGATTCATTTATTTTGGGGGAGTTATTAAAAACCAGAATGTTTTTAAATGATCGATCACCTTCGCTTAAACTTTTGCTTGAACACGTTTCTTTGATAATATAGTAGGATGAATTACGATTTTACGCCGTTAAAAAAGAAAGTAAAAGAAACTGAAGAGTGGCTTAAGAAGGAGCATCAGCAACTTCGTACTGGAAGAGCAACTCCAACGATTCTTGATAATGTAATGGTAGAAGCATATGGTGCAAGAACACCCATTGCGCAGCTTGGGTCTGTTTCAATAGAAGATGCTCGTTCACTCCGAGTTTCTATTTGGGATCAAACACAAATTAAAAATACAGAAAAGGCAATTGTTGCAGCAAACTTAGGGGTTGCGGTAGCAGTTGATGAAAAAGGAATCCGAGTTACGTTTCCAGAACTTACTTCAGAAAGCAGAAATACAATTATTAAAATTGCAAAAGAAAAACTTGAGCAGGCACGCATTACACTTCGAAAGCTTCGAGATGAAACATGGGGTGATATTCAGGAGAAAGAAAAAGAAGGTGGAATGAGTGAAGATGATAAATTCCGATTTAAAGCAGAAATGGAAAAAATTATTCAAGAAGGTAACAAAACTCTTGATGAGGCACATGCTCGTAAAGAGAAAGAAATAACATCATGACAGTAATAATATTTATTATAGCGCTTGCAGTCCTTGTGTTTGTGCACGAGCTCGGACATTTTCTTGCGGCAAAGATTTCGGGTATTAGAGTTGATGAATTTGGATTAGGATTCCCACCTAAGATTTTTGGTTTTAAAAGAGGAGAGACCACGTATACATTGAATGCAATCCCATTTGGAGGATTTGTAAAAATCTTTGGCGAAGATCCTAATGAAGAATCTATTGGTGGCCCTGATAGTGCACGAAGTTTTGTAAACAAACCAAAATCACTTCAGGCAATGGTACTTGTTGCAGGAGTAACTTTTAATGTTATCTTTGCATGGATACTCATATCCCTTGGATTTATGATTGGGATGCCAGTACCTCAAGGATATGTAGCAAGTACTCAACTTGAAAATACAGCAGTTACAATTACAGCAGTGTCCCCAAATTCACCAGCAGAAAATGCAGGATTAAAAGCAGGTGATAAAGTTTTGCGATTAGAATCGGGAACTGATGTTAAAGATAACCCAAAACCAGAAGATGTTTCACCTTTTATAAATACTCACAAAGATCAGGAGGTATCAGTTACCTATGAACGAGCAGGGGTACAAGATTCTGTAGCTGTAGTACCTAAAGAAGGAATTGTAGCAAATAGTGTTGCTATAGGAATTTCTATTGATGAATTAGGAATTCTTAAATTGCCGATTCATACAGCTCTTTGGGAAGGAGGAAAGCTTACTGGATCAGTTATAAAAGCAACTGCAGTAGGTCTTGGACAGTTTATTTATCAAGCAGTAACAGGAAATGCAAAATTGGCTGATGTTACCGGACCAGTCGGAATTGCAGGACTTGTTGGAGATGCACGACAGCTCGGTGTTGTTTATCTACTTTCATTCATAGCCTTCATCTCAATAAACCTCGCTGTAATTAACTTATTGCCTTTCCCAGCTCTTGATGGAGGACGATTACTCTTTGTACTTATCGAAAAAATAAAAGGTTCAGCTATAAATCCTAAGATTGCAAATACTATAAATGGAGTTGGTTTTGCCTTACTATTACTTCTAATGGTAGTGGTAACTCTTCAAGATGTTATTAAACTGTTTCGGTAAAAGACTCTTCAGTATAAGAAAATAACACAACATTATTTCGTATTGCAGGGGGGTGTTTTTTGCTGTACTATTTCATTACATGAAACAATCACATCTCTTTACAAAAACACGTCGGGAAGCCCCAAAAGACGAGGTTTCAAAAAATGCTGAACTTCTCATTCGAGCAGGATATATCCACAAAGAAATGGCTGGAGTGTATGCTTATTTGCCACTTGGACTTCGCGTCATAGAGAAAATAAAAAATATCATTCGTGAAGAGATGAATGCTATTGAAAGCCAGGAAATCATCATGACTGCAATTCAGAGAAAGGAGTTATGGCAAAAAACAGATCGATGGAATGATAAGAATGTTGATGTGTGGTTTAAATCAAAGTTAAAGAACGATACAGAAATTGGTTTTGGATGGTCACACGAAGAACCAATTACTGATATGATGCGAAACTTTGTTACGAGTTTTAGAGATCTTCCAGTATATGTTTATCAATTCCAGACGAAATTACGAAATGAATTGAGAGCAAAAAGTGGGATTATGCGTGGAAGAGAATTTGTCATGAAAGATCTTTATTCATATTCTCTTGATGAAAAAAGTCATCAAGAATTTTATGACAAAGTAATTCAAGCATATTTTAATGTCTATAAAAGAGTGGGTGTAGGGGAGGATACTTTTATTACTTTTGCTTCGGGGGGGGCGTTTACAGAATTTAGTCATGAATTTCAAACTATTTCTGAAGGTGGAGAAGACTATATTTACATTAATCGAGAAAAAAATATTGCAGTCAATGAAGAAATTCTTAATGATGAAACACTCAAAAAACTGGGAGTAACAAAAGATGATTTAGAAAAAGTTAAAACTGCAGAAGTAGGGAATATCTTTAATTTTGGTACGAAAAAATCAGAACAACTTGAACTTTTCTATAATGATAATTCTGGAAATAAAATCCCCGTGTGGTTGGGCTCATATGGTATTGGAATAACTCGACTTATGGGAGTTATAGTAGAAAAATTTGCTGACGAAAAGGGAATTGTATGGCCATCCTCAATTGCGCCATTCAGAATTCACCTTATTTTGTTAGCCGGAAAGGATTCTACAAAAGCGAAGGATTATGCCGATGCTATATATAGTAAACTCTCAGCTGCTGGGATAGAAGTCCTCTATGATGATAGGGATGCACGGGCAGGAGAAAAATTTGCTGACTCTGATTTATTAGGAATCCCGCATCGTATAGTAGTAAGTGATAAAACAATAGATGCAGGAACTCTAGAATATAAGAATCGAAAATCTGGTGAAACAAAAATGATTTCAGAAGATGAGATCATGAATCTTGAATAATAGAAAGAATGTTTAAAAACTTACGAAAAAAAATCAATAAGATGTTGAGCCATGACATTGGCATTGATTTGGGAACGGCTAATACCCTGGTGTATCTTCAAGGACGGGGCATTGTTGTCAATGAACCATCGGTAGTTGCGATCAATCAAAAGACAGGAACCGTTGTAGCAGTAGGAACTCAGGCAAAAGATATGCTTGGACGAACACCTCAGCATATTATCGCTATTAAGCCGCTCGTTGATGGTGTTATTTCTGATTTTGAAGTGACTGAAGAAATGATTACCTATTTACTTAACAAAGCTCAAAAAGATAGTAAAAAATTTTTAGGACCTCGTGTTGTTGTTGGAGTGCCCTCTGGGATCACAAACGTAGAAACCCGTGCGGTACGAGATGCAACAAAAAATGCCGGAGCACGAGAAGTGTACATCGTAGAAGAACCAATGGCAGCAGCTATTGGAATACGACTGCCAGTTATGGAGGCAGTAGGAACAATGATTATTGATATCGGGGGAGGTACAACTGATATTGCGGTAATTTCACTTGGTGGAGTAGTTGTTTCAAAGAACCTTAAAATTGCAGGTGACAAGCTCAATAATGACATTATGACATATATAAGGAGTGAATTTAAAATCCTTATTGGAGAAAAAACCGCTGAGACAATCAAAATTTCGATTGGTAATGTACTACCAGGAGATACTCCACAAGAATCAGTAATAAAAGGACGGGATCTTGTCACTGGATTGCCTCGCGAAGTTGTTATTACAGATTCCGATATACGAGAAGCTACATCGCAATCAATAGAAACACTTCTTGAATCATCAAAAGAAGTGCTTGAAATCACTCCTCCAGAAATACTAGCTGATGTAATGCATAGTGGTGTTCATCTTACGGGAGGTGGAGCACTTATTCGAGGGCTTGATATATTATTAAGCGAGCATCTAAAAATCCCAGTGCATGTTTCTGAAGATCCACTAACTGCAGTTGCTCGAGGAACTGGAGTTATACTTGAAAATACAGATAAATTCGCGGATGTTTTAATAAAAAGTGAAGATGATTTATCAGGAGCGAGATAATAAAAGAAAAAAAAATAGAAAAATAAGAACAATTCTTATTGTGTTTTTACTTATTAGTATCACATTCTTGCTCAATTTTTTTGCTCCTCATTTTCTATCACCAATGGTACATGCTGTGGGTGTGCCCGCTGGAGAATCCCGAGGTTTTTTTGCTGAGCATGTTAGAAACATTATCAATCTATTACAATCCAAACGTAGTTTGGTTATGCAGAATAGGGAACTTCGTGAAAAACAACAATTATTTAGTGCGCTAGAAGCAGAGAAAACGCGTTTACACTTAGAAAATATATCTTTAAAATCTCAGCTTGGTAGGAAGGAAGTTTTAGCACATGAAATTATTGCCTATATTGTTTCAAAACCTGGTTTTTCACCATATGACACACTCATTATTGATGTAGGAGAAAAAGATGGGGTAAAAGCTGGAGATCTTGTTGTTGCAGATAGATCTATCATTATTGGTGAAATTGAAAGCGTACTTCCTGGATCCTCAAAGGTAATAAGCTATTCCTCATCAGGATATAAAACAGATATATTTATAGGAGAAAAATCTATTCAAACAATTGCTGAAGGTAAGGGGGGTGGAAATTTTGAAGTGAAGCTCCCTCGAAATGCTGATGTAAAAGAAGGTGATACAGTTATGCTTTCAAAATACCCCGATAAACTTTTTGGTACAATTACATCTATTAAAATTTCTGATTCTGATACATTTGAAAGGATTTTATTTAGAGGAATAGTTGATATTAATCAATTACAGTTTGTAACTGTTGAGAAAAAACAATAGTATGAAAATCATGAGAATTATTGTGGATTGTATCCTTATTTTAAGCGTTTTTTTTCTTCCATGGTGGATACCAATGCTTGGTGGGCTTATAGCTGTGATTTTTTTCAATTCTTATTATGAAATTGTAGTGCTTGGGGTCATACTTGATTCACTGTATAATGCTTCTATACCGAGGTTTTATCAGTTCCAGTTTATACTCACACTCATATCAATATTGGCCGTGTTTTGTATAGGAGCTATTAAAAACAGACTCAGATTTTATAGATAATGATTGGAAAAATAAAGAGAAGATTTAAAAAAAGAAATTCATCAAGTGAGATTGCACCTGATGAAATTTTTCTTGATTCTTCAAACTTACCACAATTTGATCGCAATCAATTTGAAGGCAGAATTGAAAAACCAATCTCACGACGGATTATTGCATTTACTGGATTGTTCTTCCTTCTTATAGGAGTTGTATTTACTTATAAAGTATGGAATTTGCAGATAACTCAAGGTGCTGTGTTTACTGATCGTAGCGAAAATAATCGACTGCGTCACACGATTGTGTTCTCTGATCGTGGAGTTATTTCTGATCGCAACAAAAATCTTTTGGCATGGAATGAGGAAAATCCCATTGATTCAGATTATTCTTTTCGAAAATATTCAACGACTACAGGGCTTTCAAATATTATAGGATATGTAAAATATCCCTCTAAAGATTCAGCTGGATTTTATTATCGAGAAGATTACCTTGGAATGGATGGGGTGGAGAAATACTATGAAAATCGTCTTCAAGGAACTAACGGCTTGAAAATCAAGGAAACAGATGTATATGGAAAAGTAATTTCTGAGAGTACACAAAATCCTCCAAAAAGTGGTGACGAATTAGTATTATCAATAGATTCACGTATACAGTCCAAGCTTTATGACACAATAGAAAAGCTTTCAAAAGATGTTGGATTTGTGGGCGGAGCTGGAGTAATTATGAATATTCATACTGGGGAAATAATTACAGAAGTGTCCTATCCCGAATACGATTCTCAAACATTTACTGATGGAACTGACCACGAAAAGATAAATGCCTATTTTACGGATAAGGCAACCCCATTACTTGATCGTGCTACATCTGGGCTGTATGTACCTGGATCGATAGTAAAACCATTTATGGCTCTTGGTGCGCTTAACGAAGGGATTATAGGTGCGAACGATGTTATATATACCAATGGATCACTTGTACTTCATAGTCCTTACAATCCAGATCAAACATTCGTGTATCGTGACTGGAAAAATCATGGGGCTGTAGATATGCGACGTGCAATTGCAGTCTCTTCTGATGTCTATTTCTATCAGGTGGGAGGAGGATTTAAAGATCAAAAGGGAATTGGAATAGCTAACATCGAAAAATATATGCGGATGTTTGGCTTTGGAGAAGAAGTTGGACCCGACTTTTTTGGTACAAAAAAAGGAGTAATTCCTAATCCAGATTGGAAAGAAGCAAATTTTAATGGAGATATTTGGAGAGTAGGAGATACCTATCATACCGTAATTGGGCAATATGGATTCCAAGTAACACCGATGCAAGTAGTGCGTGCTGTGGGAGCATTAGCAAATAAGGGTGTGCTTTTGGAACCTACAGTTATTGCCAATGACAAAGAAGCTTTAAAACATATAAAAAAGATCGAATTACCACAAAAATATTTTGATGTAGTTCATGAAGGTATGAGGTTAGGAGCAACTGAAGGTACAGCAGCATCACTCAATGTTCCATATGTAGAGTTTGCTGCAAAAACTGGAACCGCAGAACTAGGAGTCTCAAAGGAGTATGTAAACTCATGGGTAACAGGATTTTTTCCATATAAAAATCCTCAATATGCATTCGTAATTCTCATGGAAAAAGGCCATAAATCTAATCTTGTTGGAGCTTCGTATGTTGGTAGACAGCTCTTCGATTGGATGTCCATACATGCTCCTGAATATTTTGAAAGTAAGTAGGGAAAAAACGATTTTTTCGACTTTGACCTTTTTCTAATTAAAGTGTATACTTTCGACACTTTAATTAATTCACAGCTATGAATATTGAGACAAAAGAGTATCTTACAAAAGATAAGTACGAGGAGTTAAAGAAAAAAATTGAGAAACTTCGTACTGTAGGAAGAAAGGAAGTTGCAGAAGAACTTGAGTATGCAAAACAACTTGGTGACCTTTCTGAAAATGCCGAATATCATTCTGCCCGAGAAAAGCAAGCAATGCTAGAGGATGAAATTGGCCGTCTCGATAATCTTTTAAAGTCTGCGGTTATTGTTGACTCTCATACTACAGAATCTGTTACTGTTGGCTCAATAGTTGAAATTCAAAAGGAAGGAAAAACTGATATTGTACAATATACTATTGTAGGGTCAGAGGAAGCTAATATGGCATTGAAGAAACTTTCTAATACATCTCCACTTGGTCAGGCTCTTCGAGGAAAAAAGAAGGGGGAAACTTTTTCACTTCAAACACCTGGAGGAACGGTGAAATACAAGGTACTTTCTATCTCATAACTCCGCCTCATGGCTGTGTTATACTATTTTTATGGCATCACAAGAAGAAATCCGGCAAGGCCGGCTTGAAAAACTAACTTTACTTAAAAAAAACGGGATTGATCCGTATCCTGCATCTGTTGAACGTGATTATCCTCTTATTGAAGTAATAGAAAAATTTGAATCTCTTGAAAAAGAAGGTAAAACGTTAAGTCTTGTGGGAAGAGTAATGTCACTACGTGCACAAGGTGGACTCATCTTCTTTCATCTTTTTGATGGTACTGCAAAGTTCCAGGGATTATTGAAAAAACCCGCCGACGCTGAAGCTAAGGCGGGCGATGGAGAGATAGATATTGAGATGTTTGACCTTTTTTCTTCAACTGTAGATATTGGAGATTTTATAGAAATGCATGGCATGCTTTTTATTACAAAGAGAGGGGAGAAAACCCTTGCTGTAAAAGAATGGAAAATGCTTTCAAAAAGTTTGTTGCCATTACCTGAAAAATGGCATGGGCTTCAGGATATTGATGAACGATTCCGTCATCGATATCTCGATATTCTCTTTGATCCTGAACTCCGATCTCTTATTGAAAAGAAAGCAAAGTTTTGGCAATCAATGCGGAATTTTTTAGTTCAAGAAGGATTTCTTGAAGTAGAAACACCAGTACTTGAAAACACAACTGGCGGTGCTGATGCACGACCATTTGCAACACATCACAATGCCCTTGATCTTGATGTATATTTACGTATTTCTGCTGGAGAACTATGGCAGAAACGCCTTATGGTAGCTGGGTTCCCAAAAGTATTTGAAATTGGAAGAATATTTCGTAATGAAGGAATTTCAGCTGAACATGCTCAGGATTATACCCAAATGGAATTCTATTGGGGATATGCTGATTATAAAAAAGGAATGGAGCTTGTTGAAAGAATGTATAAATATGTAGCTCAAGAGTCATTTAGTACACTTCAGTTCAAAATTGGAGAATTTGATGTTGATCTTGGAAAGAAGTGGGAGCATTTTGATTATACAGAGACAATTAAAAAATATACAAATATAGAAATATCTTTGGCATCGCTTGAAGAAATTGAAACGAAATTAAAAGAGCTTCATATAAAATATGATTCAAAAGGATGGAATATGAGCCGAGCAATAGATACATTATGGAAATATTGTAGAAAACAAATTGCAGGACCTGGATTTCTAGTTGGAGTTCCAAAATTTCTTTCTCCATTAGCAAAATCAAATATCGACAATTCCACTGTTGTCCAACAATTCCAACCTCTTATTGCAGGATCTGAACTTGGAAAAGGATATAGTGAACTTAATGATCCCATTGAACAAGCAGAACGATTTCTAGAACAAGCAAGAATGCGAGAAGCTGGGGATGACGAAGCCCAAATGAATGACATAGATTTTGTTGAAGCTCTTGAATATGGGATGCCCCCAACGTGCGGGTTTGGAGTTAGTGAACGACTCTTTTCATTCTTGGCAAATAAGCCAATTAGAGAGACACAAATATTCCCATTAATGCGACCTAAAGAAGACTAGAAATAAAACATATTTTTTGAAAACAGCTTTACACAACAGTAAAGCTGTTTTCTATTGTAGAGATTACGGTAAAAGGTGGATAAATATGGTTGAGATCGGCATCAAGTGGTATATAATGGTAACAAGTGGGAGAAAGTGGTAATAATAAAAGTATATGCTGATTGGTGAATTTACACACTCGATTGATGATAAAAACCGCATCTCACTACCGATAAAATTCCGAAAGGAGGTCGGTAAGAAGGTCGTCGTAACACACGGTCTAGATAACTGTCTTTTTCTTTATCCATTGAATGAATGGGAGAAAATAGCAGAAAAGCTTGCGAACTTGAGCATGGGTCAGTCTGACACCAGAGGATTTAACCGATTCATGCTTGCGGGCGCAACAGAAGTAGACGTAGATAGCGTCGGTCGAATGTTGGTCCCGCAGTACCTCAAAGAGTTTGCTCATCTTGGGGAGAAAGTTGTCTTTACTGGAGTTCATAACAGAATTGAACTTTGGAATGAAGATCGATGGACTGAGTACAAGAAGAAAATTGGGGCACAAGCAGATCAGTTAGCCGAAAAATTGGGTGAAATTGGCGTATTGTAATAATGATTGAATACGGACACACCACAGTTCTTTTACAAGAATCAATAGATGGGTTAGATTTTCATCCCGGTGACATCTTTATTGATGGAACATTGGGAAGTGCAGGACATAGTGAAGAGGTTGTAAAACGATTTGGTTCTACAGTCCAAATTATTGGATTAGATATGGACCAAGATGCTCTCAAGCGAGCAGAAAAAAGATTTGCAAAACTTGATGCTAACGCAACGTTTGTACAATCAAACTTTAGAAATCTTGATACAACCTTAGGATCACTTCATATACATCAGATTCACAAAATGTTGCTCGATATTGGTTTGAGCTCAAACCAATTTGAAGAATCGGGCAGGGGATTCACCTTTAAAAATGATGAACCACTTCTGATGACTTTTAAAAAAGATCTCCAACCTGAAGATTTAACCGCAAAAACCATAGTAAATGAATGGAGCC
>JALYQZ010000032.1 GCA_030855525.1 bacterium | reverse complement strand
GGCCCATCAATCCACATCCATTGTGAAGGAAGATTAACTGCAATTTGATCAGCAGTAATCCATACCCCTCGCCAAAAGAGGACAATCGCAACGCCTCCAATTAAGGTATAAAATATTGGATACCGTGAAAGTCTCGTACGTATTCTATCTTCTAGTTTATCAAAATAGTGAACTACTTTTTTAACCATTTACTTAATAATGAGTGGATAAATATCAAGCAGTGCAAAGAAAAGAGCAAGAATTATTGGTCCGAGTAAAAATCCAATTGGACCAAAGAATGCTAGTCCTCCAAGTACAGAGAGCAGGATGAAAAATGAATGTACTTTTATACCACGTCCAAACAAATACGGTGTGACAAAATTGTCGACTAATCCTACTACTACTACTGCCCAGACAAGAAGCCCTATTGCACTAGTTATATTTCCTGATAAGAAAAGGTACGCTACTGCCGGCCCAAGCACTATGAATGTTCCTAATCCAGGTATCAAACTTGCAATTGTTGCACACACTCCCCAAATAATCACATTAGGTAATCCAAAGATCCATACACCTACTGCAGCTAATATTCCTTGAAGAATTGCGATAACAAGCGACCCTCTAATAATTGAATTCGTTGCTGTCTTTAACTTATTAAGAATCTGATCATCATAATTATTTGCAAGTGGGCTTAATGTTATAAACTTTTCCCGCAATTGTCTTCCATCTCTAAGCAAGTAATACAATGCAAGAATCATAATAAATAATCCTATTCCTATTCTAAAAAATCCTGAGAAAAACGAATCGAGATGCGATATGGTCCATTGCAATCCATACTGAACATAGCGCGCAACATCAATTGTTATTTCGGGAGCAAATCGCTGAACAAAACCTTCAAGACGTAGTACTGCATCATTTGCAACTTGAATGTTTCCATCATTTAATGAAAATGACGTATAGAGTCCTTGCGCTTCATTAAAGAGAAGACTTCCTATGAGAACGAGCGGAAGAAATACCACAACGAGAATAATCGCAACAGAAATAAGTGCTGCAATGTTTTTTCTATTTTTAACATTCAGTAAAATTCTTAAATACATTGGCCGAAATACAACTGCAAATGAAAGCGCAATGATAAGCGGTGCTAAAAACGGCTTAAAGATATAAAACATAACAACTGATACCGCTATCAGTAAAAACAAAAAGAAATGATGCTGTAATTTGTTGTGTGTTGTTTCCATGTTAATTCATATTAATTAAAGTATTTTTTTACTCCATGACTAATTGCAAATGAAACAGGTTTTGAAAGTACGACTTGCCCCTTATGCCCTATTGGATAATTCCTTTTTATATCAAATAGCGTATCAAAATCATCTCGGTGGTCAAATACTTTATCCGCAAGATACTCTCCCAATGCTGCGGCCCATGGCAATCCTGCTCCTGCACCAGCATAGTATACATTTTTCATAACAGGATCACGACCTACTATTGGCAAAAAATCTTTAGAAACTCCGATAAATCCTGGCCAAAAATACTCAAAATCAAATGTATGGCTTGGGAATTTTTTTCGTAAGTAATTCTTCATTTTTTTCAAAATAAGCGGTGAAAATTTCTTTTCCTTATTGGCATATGTATATAGTACACTAGCTGCGCCCATTAGGAGTCTGCTACCTTCTACAATTCTAAAATATTGATAAATAAGATCAGTATCCCATACCATTTTTGGTCCCTGAGGAAAGAGAGATTTTATAACAGATTCTTCGAGTGGCTTTGTAACTGCTAAAAATGTCTGCGCATGATATATCTCATCTTTAGCAAGATTAAATTTTGGTAAAAAATGATCAGTGCACACAATAACTTTATTGGCTGTTACCGTTCGCTCTCCGATTTTTATCCCAGCAGCGGTAATTTCTGAAACAGGAGTTTCTTCATAAATCATAATCCCGTCCCGCACAAGTGCATCTTTTAAATCTTGACAATACAAGTAAGCAATAATGCCATAGGTATTCTTGGTATGTACTGCCCCAACATACTGTGAAGTTCCTATAACTTGATCAATTGTTGTTGCATCATATAATTGTGCTTCATATCCACAATTATGTTGTGCTGCATATTCTTCAACAACTTTCTTATATCCTTTTGAAGTATTGGCAATAAAAAGAGAATCTTGGACTGAATAATCACAATTTATATTTCTACGTTCTATCGTCTCACGTATCGAAGCAACTCCCCCTTTCACAAATTCCCAAATTCGTTTTCCTTCTTCTTTACCATAATTTCGAACAAGATCAGTAAGCTCTAACTCTGAATCAGGCGTAATAAATCCTGAGCTTTTTCCACTTGCACCTCCACCGCAAAATGAAGACTCAATCACTGTAATTTTAAGGTTCTTGTTTTTACTCTTGAGTTTTTGAGCACACATAAGCCCCGCCATTCCACCGCCAATTATAGCCACATCAAAGACAAGATCCTCGGTCAGCTTTGTAGATTTGGGCTTTCGTAATGTATACCAGTATACTTCAGGTTTAGGGCTAGCCTCATTCATGAGCTCATTGTAGCACGAAGAACATTTCTTCTCTATTTCAGGAAGATAAAGAGTACAGCAGACCCAATTATTAGATTTGTGAGATAGTAAGTTGAGTTTATTGCATACAACGCCCAAGGTTTTGCTTTTGTGTTAAAAAGATATTCTCCTGACATTGAAGTTGCTATAAATCCAACCCATGCTGCTATACCAACAGAAATAGCGAGCATAATATTGGGGACGAACATATTTTTTATGAAAAGCGCTAACACGTATGACATAACAAGCGCAGAAAGGCTCATGAATGCATATGAGGTTCGTGCTCTCATCTTTGAATCTTCTACAACTTCAGCAGTCACTCCGACTAACTTCATCCATTTTTTTCCAAAAAGAGAGGGTGAATACCACATCATTCCAATGAGCATAAAAAGTATTGCAGTTAATACTATCCCTACTACCTCTGACCCATAAAAAATATAAATAAGCATAATAATGAATTATAGTATTAAATCCTCACCTGTCATAGAGTCAGGTTGTTTTATCCCAAAGAGTTTAAGTATTGTTGGTGTAATATCTGCAAGTGTTCTATTAGATTTAAGAGAAATATCTTTTTTTGTAACAATTGCTGGAACTTTGTTAATTGTGTGAGAAGTATGCTTGTTTCCTGTGATTGGATCAATATTTACTTCTGCATTTCCATGATCAGCTGTAACAAATGATATTCCACCTTTTTTGTGAAGTGCATCCACCACACGTCCGAGTTGAGTATCTACTTCTTCTACGGCTTCAATAATTGCAGGGACATGAGCTGTATGCCCTACCATATCGGGATTTGCGAAATTGATAAAGATAAAGTTTGTGCCTTTTTCTATGTGTTCAATAGCTTTATCGGCAATAGCTTCAGCTCGCATTTTAGGTGCGAGGTCGTGAGTCGGTACATCCTTACGACTATCAAGCATAATATGTTCTTCACCATCGTGTGGTAATTCTTTTCCTCCATTCAAGAAATAGGTAGCATGAGGGAATTTTTCAGTTTCTGCAATGTGAGCTTGAGTAAATCCCGAACGAGATATTTCTGCAGCGAGCGTTGTTTCTATAAGAGTTTGGGGATATGCAACATGGGCACCAAGAGTCTTATCATACTCAGTGAGCGTTACAAAACAAATATTATGAGAATCTCTTTTTTCAACAATTTTCTTTGAAAGCATGCGTGCCCGATCTGCTCGAAAATTAAAGAAAAATACTCCATCGTTTTTTTCTACTTTATATCCTTTACCATTATCATCGAGAAAAATAATGGGTTCAAGATGTTCATCTATTTTACCTTCTGCATAAAGTTCTTTTACAATTTCTGATGGTTTTTTACCTTTTACCGATGTGCCCTTACCTTCAAAGATTGCATCTTCAGTTTTTTTCAATCGATCCCAATTATTGTCTCGATCCATTGCATAGAATCTTCCGGATGCTGTAGCAATAAAACCAATGCCGAGTTCTTCGAGAACCTGTTCTAGATGAACAAGGTATTGGTGTGCACTTTGTGGTGGAGTATCTCGTCCGTCAGTAAATATATGTAATGCAATTTTCTCGATACTTCGCTCTTTTGCAGCTTTGAGAAATGCAAAAAGATGATTGCTATGAGCATGAACACCTCCTTCTCCAAGGAGTCCTTTTATATGTAATGTGGAGTCATGAGTATTTACATGATTGAAGAGTGTATTGAATGCAGCATTATCAACAAAATCATTTGCATCAATTGCTTTTCCAATACGAACGAGATCCGTATCAATAATTTTTCCTGCTCCAATTGTAGTGTGCCCAATTTCACTATTACCCATTTGGCCTCCTGGAAGCCCTACCGCAAGCCCCGATGCATCAAGCAATGTATTGGGGTACTCGTTCCACAGTTTTGTAAAAGTTGGAGTTTTCGCAGCTGCAATAGCGTTGTGAGTTGGATCCTCTCTATATCCCCAACCATCTAGTACTATTAAGGCAATCTGTTTATTCGTTTCCATATATATATTACGCGTGAGAGTGTACTCTCTCTAATTCTTGTTCAATTTTTTCTAAAGCACTTTCTGGATCTTGCTTATATTCATCAATAAATCTTTGATTATCTTGAATGATTTTATTAAAGGCTTTTTCATAATCACCTCCAAATTGAGAAATCCATTCAGATAAATGTTGATTGTCATTCACTTCAAAACCATAATACTTATTTATCAATTTTAATTGGATTGTTAAGTATTCTTTAAAGAATTGTTTATGATGTTTAATTTCTGGTGAAAGTTCTTGTGATGAAGTTGTAGGGAGTGATTCAGACATATTCTAATTATACTTTAAACTTCGCTAATTTAACTTCTTCTAGATCAATTGATAACGAACCGATCATTTCAGTATGAGAATTAAGAATTCTCTTTGTATCTAAGGCATGAATAATAACATCATCAAGTTTTATATTCACTTGTTCAAACCTTTTATCAATATCTTTAAATCTGCCATCTGTATCTTCCCGTAAAGATTTTATCTCCTCTAAAATCATCTCGTTAGAAACCTTTTTCATACTATAAGTATACCAAATTATTAATTCAGTAATACTATACAAACTTAGATAAAATGTTTATAAAGAATAATTCTTATGCCTTAAAAGCTCCTTTGCCTGCAAAATTTGCCTTAACTCCGAGGGATTCTTCGATTCGAAGAAGTTGATTATACTTTGCAGTGCGCTCAGATCTGCAAAGTGATCCCGTCTTGATCTGGCCGGTTCCGAGGCCTACTACAAAGTCTGCAATGGTTGTATCTTCTGTTTCACCTGATCGATGTGATACAACTGAAGTAAATCCTGCAGTTCGTGCCATGACGATTGCATCAATAGTTTCAGAAACTGTTCCAATTTGATTAAGCTTAATCAAAATCGAATTTCCTGCTTTTCGTTCAATTCCCTGCTTCAATCGTTCGGGGTTAGTTACAAAAAGATCATCTCCCACAATTTGTGTTTTCTTTCCTATCTTTTTTGTCATCAATTCGTATCCAGCCCAATCGTCTTCGTGAAGTCCATCTTCGATTGAAACAATAGGATACTTCGCAACCCAATCTGCATAAAATTCAACCATCTCTTCACTTGAGAGAATTTTTCCTTCTGTTTCCAAATGATATTTTCCATCTTTATATAATTCACTCGCTGCTGCATCAATCGCAATGCCAATATCTTTTCCAGGCTTGTATCCTGCTTTAGTTATCGCTTCGAGTATGACTTCGATTGCTGCCTCATTCTTTGGCAGTGATGGTGCAAAACCACCTTCATCTCCAACCGAAGTATTTAATCCTCGAGATGCAAGAATCTTTTTCAATGCATGGAATGTTTCTGCTCCCATCTGAAGTGCATGAGCAAAACTTTTTGCTCCAACAGGCATAATCATAAATTCTTGGAGGTCAGTCGAATTAAGAGCATGCTTTCCACCGTTCAATATATTCATCATCGGGAGAGGAAGTCGCATCTCTTTTGTCTTAGAGATTTCTTTAAAATATTTAAAGAGAGGTTTTTTCTGACTTTGTGCAGTAGCATGTGCAAAAGCAAGAGAAACTCCGAGAATTGCGTTAGCTCCAAGATTTCCTTTGTTAGTTGTTCCATCAAGCGTAATCATCGCATTGTCGAGAGTTCGTTGATCGAATTCTTGACCTTTGAGGGCCTTTCGAAGTTTAAGGTTTACATTTTCTACTGCTTTCATAACTCCCTTTCCCCCGTATCGCTTATCTCCATCACGAAGTTCTACAGCCTCGTGACTTCCAGTAGATGCTCCTGATGGAACAGCAGCTCGTCCAAATGAATCATCAGCTAACCAGAGGTCAACCTCAATAGTTGGATTTCCTCGTGAATCTAATATTTCTCGTGCTTTAAGATCTTTGATTTTTGCCATTTCTGATTGCTAAAAGTCTATTAATTAACTTCACAAGTCTAACATGTTTATAAGAGTTGCCAAGTGCAAAATTCCAGAATAAAATTTTTACAAAACACTATGAAATGGCCATGTAAGGAGCTCTAAGAACTTCTTTCGAAGGGGACGATTTTTCCAACCCTCATAATTAATTTGTTCCGAAACTGCAAGATCCTCAAGAAAGTGTTTCTTAATCTCTTCTATAAATGATGGTTCGGTCGTGCCAATATTTGCTTCGTGATTAAAGTAAAAGCTTAAGCTATCGAGATTAAAGCTCCCAGCGGTTGCCCAGTCATCAATCACTGCAGTTTTTGCATGCATCATAAAGGGCTTATATACATATATTTTTATCCCTGCCTTGAGTGCTAAACTAAAATATGATTCTCGAGCATGGTTTATAAAGGCATGATCTGCAATTTCTGGTACTAAGATTTGAACATCAACTCCCCGTTTTGCAGCAAGACGCAATACTCTATAGAGTCTAATGTCTGGAATGAAATAAGGAGTTGTGAGATAAATATTTTTTTTTGCATTACGAATATTTGCAATAAGCGTTTGATAGATATGTTTATGTTTACGACGAGGAGAGTTTGTAAGAAGATTAAACTTTTTAAGAAATTGATGGTTATGCGTGTACCTTCTAAAAATTCCAATCCCTACACGATTCCATAATGCCAAAAAACTAACCTGAAGATCCTCTACAATATCACCCGTCATACGCATATGCGTATCTCGCCATTCCAACATATGATCTTGGATCCCAACACCTCCGAGATGTCCTATTGTCCCATCAATTATCATAATTTTCCGATGATTACGGAAAAAGTTGGAAGTAAAAAGATCAATACGCCACGGTTTAACTGGGTTAAAAAATCGAATTTCAATTCCTAATCTTTTTAGTCTCTCAACTATTGGTGATCTAAAAAATGCAAAACTTCCTGCTGCGTCTAGAAGAAGCCTCACCTGGATACCTTGCAATACTTTCTTCTGAAGAACATCGAGAAATCGCGTGCCAATAACATCAATACTAAAAATGTATTGCTCGATATCAATACTTTTTTCTGCACGTTCTATATCTTTCAACATGGCATCCCATGCATCACCTGTTTTTGTATAAAATTGTGTGGCTACTTCACTCATGCTTAAATCGTACTATACCATGAATAGTACGGCTACAAAGAGATACTTGACGATTTTCATATTATATAACATATTATATTTTGATGTAATAAAGCCCTGTCCGTTCGTCTTTAATACTAAGAGAGAAATCTCATGGTTTTATTAGTTTAGCCGTTTTAATTTTAAAATATATGGAAATGGACAAATACGGTGAAAGTGAATTAATGCCTAAGGCAAGCGACCGGAGAGGTCTTGCATCAGCTTCAGAAGAAACCCGAAAGCGAGTAGCAAGTTTAGGTGGAAAAGCAGCACATGCGAGTGGTAATGCCCACGAATTTGACTCAGAAGAGGCACGAAACGCAGGTAGAAAGGGTGGTGAGGCGGTAAGCCGAAACCGAGAACACATGGCAGCTATTGGCCGAAAAGGGGGTGCAAACTCTCATGGAGGTCGTGGACAGTCAATGTAAGA
>JALYQZ010000022.1 GCA_030855525.1 bacterium | reverse complement strand
GTTGCAATAATAAACGTAAGGCTTGTCACTGGTCCACGGGTAACGCTTAATGGGCCACTATATGTACCATTAACATCAACCTTAACAACATTACCATCTCGATAGAATCTGGTAGTTGTTGATAGTGAGTTATTTGTTTGCACAACAGTAAGAGCTCCTGAACTCACACTAATACTAGAGGCATTCCGTACCTCACGAGTAATACGTTCTAAAACATTAAGCGCTGTATGTTCAAGCTCTCTGTTTGCTGCAAGTTGTCGGTATGAGCCAGTAAATGAAAGTACCGTTCTTACAATGAGGAGGAAAATAACTGATATAAGTGAAACATAGACAAGCATTTCTATGAGTGAGACTCCTTTTTTAAATGTTGGTCTGACGTACTTCATTAGTTATCATTTAAATTAGTAATATATGTAGTCATCGTATGAGTAGTAGTGCCTATCCCCTGTCTATAAGCTACATCTACGGTTATACTTTTTGTTTTCGGATCATAGTAGGTTCCTGAAGTTGATGTGGATATCGCTTCAGTTGTATTATTTCTTCGGACGTCTGTCACGGTAAAACTACGTAAAAATAGTCCATCAATATATTGAGGTGTTGATGTTGCTTTCCAAAACAAATTGGTGCTATCCCATGCTAAATATCGTGGTGTTGAAGTAGAAACTGTCGCAATGTAGGTAGTCCATCCTTTTTCTCGCAAAAACGTTACAGCTTCGAGTCCTTCCTCTGCAAGATAAGCAGCTTGAATTGTTCGCTCATTATTAAGTGCAAATGTTACATACTTCGTAAATGTAGTACTCAATGCAAGAATCCCTATAACTATAATTGAGCATCCAATGAGAATTTCAATAAGACTCATACCTTGTGCATTCTTCTTGTAATTTTGTATATCCATATTATTGAGATTCTA
Source organism: bacterium (assembly GCA_030855525.1). Lineage (GTDB taxonomy): Bacteria > Patescibacteriota > Minisyncoccia > Phycocordibacterales > JAKAEA01 > JALYQZ01. Next base: position 15,326 of record JALYQZ010000022.1, on the reverse strand, counting down.
CGACACCAGTTTTATATATTGTAACAGTTCTTGTTTTTGATGTATTTGGTGATGAAATAATTACTGTTCCATTCTGTGTTGTCTCACCTGTTAACCGTTTAAACACAACATCGCTTCCTCCTCCTGTAAGACTGATCGTGAGAATCGTATCGGTTGAAGCTAATAAGATATCTTTATTAGTTGATGCAGATGACGAATATACCGTGCCAATGAAAATAGTTACTTTGTTCATATCGAAATGTACCCCATATTGAGAAGCATCCTGTGAAGCGAGCGTTAGGCTCCGTGCCTCTGCAAGAGATTCGACTACCGCGTCAGTATCTTTATCAAGAGCCTCACTTTTGTTAAATAATGAAAATGATGTCATGAGAATTGTAGATATAATTCCAATGATACTAACTACAATAAGTATTTCTATGAGAGTAAATCCTTTTTTGCAAAAATGGTTATTAAACAATTTCATATTAAATGTGATCCCCGAGGCTATAGATTGGAAGAATCATCGAAATCGCAAATAGTCCGACGACAAGGCCAATGAAGACCATAAGGAATGGTTCAATGATTGATGACATATCTTTTGTTTTTTGATCTACTTCCGTTTCATAAAAAACAGCTACACCTAATAACATTTGTGACAGTTGTCCTGTTTCTTCTCCTACTGAAATCATTTCACTTACAAATGATGGGTATAAATCTTCACGTTGGCCAAATACTGTAGCAATGGGCTCCCCTTTTTGAATTCTTTGTTCAACTGTATCAAGTACTTTTTTATAGAGCGAGTTTTGAATCACGTCTTTTGTAATTCTTATTGCTACCACCACATCAACTCCAGCTGAAAGGAGCGATGATAATGTTCGAGCTGTTCGAGCAGAATTAATTTGTTTTGTAATAGAAGACACAACTGGCAAACGAACAACTGCATGATCCATTAGACGTTTACCTTTTTTTGTTCGAAGTCCAAAATAAATTGCAGCAATTGTGATAATAATAATACCCAAAGAAATAATTATATTTTCTTTAAGAAAATCACTTACTGCAATAATAACTTGTGTACTTGCAGGAAGGTCTGCATTTAGTTCTTTAAATGTAGCAGAGAGTGTTGGTACCACATACGTCAGCATAAAAAATCCAATAATGAGCATTGCAAACACTATAATCATTGGATACATGAGTGCACCTTTTATCTTTCGAGTAAGTTGATATGCACTTTCCATTTGGATTGAAACCACACGCAACGATTGTGCAAGAGATCCTGACTCTTCACCTGCCTTCACCATTGATACCATAATAGGAGTAAAGGCTTCAGGATGAAGTGTCATACTACTACTTAATGTCTGTCCTTGACTGATTGTCGTACCGACATTTGAAATAATTTCTTTGAATGTTTTATTCTTTGTTTGTTTTTCAATTACAGCAAGTGCTCTCGACATTGATAATCCAGCCTCGATCATTGATCCAAGGTTTTTAGTAAAAATAATTTTGTCACGGAGTTTTATTTTTTTAGGAAAAATATTTATATCTAAAACAGATTTTTTCTTTCCCTCTATTACTTCTTCTGCAGAAATAAGGGTCTCATCTCGTTCTTTAAGGTTGTTGTAAAGTTGTGAACGATCGGATGCATCAATAACCTCGTCATGTGTCTCTCCTTTACTTGAAATGCTATGAACTTTATATTTTGGCATAATTACTCAGTAACTACTCTAAACACTTCTTCAATTGTTGTGAGTCCTTGAACTGCCATAATGATACCGTCTTCAATCATGGTAATCATTCCTTCTTTACGAGCCTGTTCTTCTATTTCTTTTGCAGTTTTACCCTGCATTATTAGTTGCCGAATAGAGTTTGTAACTTTGAGAACCTCATGGATTCCCACTCGTCCTTTGAACCCATCATCTGTTTCTGAAACCTTTATAGCTTTGTAGAATGGAATTTTATCCCATGTTGCACTTTGTTCAATCATCTTGTCTTCTTTCAATGTCTTCAGAACTTTCTCCATATCAATTATTGTAGCCAAGTGATCAAATTCTGCTTTTGTTAGAAAATATGCTTCTTTATCACCACTTAATTTTCTAATAAGTCGTTGTGCAACAATGATATTAATTGTTGATACCATAAGAAATGGTTCAATCTTCATATCAACAAGTCGAGGAATAGCACCCGCTGCAGAGTTGGTGTGCAAGGTTGAGAGTACTAAGTGTCCGGTAAGTGAAGCGTTTACAGCGAGAGCTGCTGTTTCGTTATCTCGAATTTCTCCTACCATAATAATATCTGGGTCTTGTCGTACCAATGATCGGAGACCTGAAGCAAACGTAAATCCAATATCAGGTTTAACCTGTGTTTGATTGACGCGTTTCATTTGATACTCAATTGGATCTTCAATAGTTGAAATGTTTACGTCAGGAGTATTCAAAATATCAAGCACAGTATAGAGAGTAGTAGTCTTTCCAGATCCAGTGGGGCCAGTGGTCAAAATCATTCCTGTAGCAAGTTTTGTTGCTTCATGAATAAGTTCCAAACCTCTTCCATGAAATCCGAGGACTTCGAGGGTGAACCCAGAAACACTTTCTCGTAATAGTCGCATTACCGTTTTTTCTCCAAAGTAAGTTGGGAGCATAGAAACTCGAAATGATACTTTCTCATTATTCATAGCAACTTTAAAACGTCCATCTTGCGGCAAACGCTTTTCATCAAGCTTCAAGTTGGAAAGTACTTTAATACGAGCAGTGATAGATGGTCCCGCATCTTTAGGAAGGACCATGGCATCATGAAGCAATCCATCAATTCGATATCTTACGAGCACTTCATTCTCCATTGGTTCAATATGAATATCAGATGCTCCTTGGATAATTGCGTGTTTTAAAAGTGTATCTACCACACGAACAACAGGAATATCTTCAGCAAGTTTTTTCAAGCCTGCTTCACTGTCAGCATCCCCTTTCACTTTATCACTCAGTGCTTTAATTGTTCCAACTTCCTTTTGAATAATATCTCCGAATTCAGCTTTGAGACTCTTCTGGTATTGAACGAGCACTGACTTCATTGATTCATTATCAGTAAGCCGAGGCAAAATCTTGAGACGTGTCTTCTTCTTTACAAAGTCTATGGCAGACAGGTCCTCCGTATCCAGCATTGCAACTTCAAGAGTGTCTGCTATTTTCTTAAAAGCTACAATATTATGATTTCGTGCAATCGGCTCAGGAATAAGGGAAAGAATCTCAAAATCAAGTTTCTGGTTTTTTAAATCTACAAAAGGAATACCGAGAACATATGCCTGCATTCGACGAAGTTCATCATCAGAGAGCTTACTTTGATCGACGAGAATCTTTCCAACACTGCTTCTTTTTTCTTTAGATAGTTTTTTTGCAGCGTCAATATCAGACCGGGATACCATTCCAGAATCCAAAATGAAATCAAGCAATTGTTTTTCTTCAATGTGCATAAAGAGGATATATATAGATATTATATCAGATAATCGACTTCATCTATAGTGAAAAAATGAGGTTTATACACACTTCATGGTCATTTAATCTTTATTTGACACAATCTCCATATGGCAGTATTATAGATTCATTAGTAGTTCGCCTTCCGGCGAACTCGTTTTTTTACCAAATTATTAAAAAATATGTTTGATTTAAAGGTAATTCACTCAGTTCTCGACCAGCTTGAAGAAGAGCGTGGTATTCCTCGAGAAAAGATCATCGAGGCAATTGAAGCAGCGCTTGCAACAGCGTATCGAAAGGATTATGGCAAAAAAGGCCAGATTGTTCGAACTAAATTCGACCTTAACACCGGAACAACCGAGTTTTTCCAGGTAAAAATCGTCGTTGATCCAAAAGACGTTATTATGCCAAATGAAGATGGCAGTCTCCCAGAAATTCCTGAAATCGCCGAAGATGAGGATGATAAGATCATTTTCAACCCAGAACATCATATTCTCCTTGATAATGCTCGACGAATTAAGAAAGATGCTGAAGTTGATGAAGAAGTCGTCTTTCCACTTGAAATGAAGGATGACTATGGAAGAATCGCATCTCAGACTGCAAAACAAGTTATTATTCAAAAAATTCGAGAAGCAGAAAAGGTTTCTGTACTTGGAGAGTTTGGAAAACGAGAAAATGACATCGTTGCAGGAACCGTTCAAAGAATTGAACGAGGTAATATCTTCGTTGATATGGGGCGTGCAAGTGGAATTCTTCCTTATGAAGAACAAATCCCCGGTGAACGCTACCGACAAGGTGAAAGAATTCGTGCATATTTGTACCGAGTAGAAGAAACTCCTCGTGGAATATTTCTACGACTTTCTCGATCACACCCAAAATTCTTGGTTAAACTCTTTGAAACTGAAGCTCCAGAAATTGCAAACGGCGTTGTAGAAATCAAAGCTATTGCTCGAGAAGCAGGATCACGAACAAAAATTGCAGTGCATTCAAATGACTCCCATATTGATCCTGTTGGATCTATGGTAGGTCAACGTGGAGTCCGAGTTTCAACCGTTATGAGTGAACTCGGTGGAGAAAAGATTGATATTATCGAATGGTCAGCTGATCCAAAGCAATTTATTGAAGATTCACTTTCTCCTGCAAAAGTTATTAGTGTAGATACCGATGAAACAGAAAAAACTGCCCGAGTTCAGGTGAGCGAGGATCAGCAATCTCTTGCTATTGGAAAAGGTGGACAAAACGTACGACTTGCTGCAAAACTTACTGGCTGGAGAATCGATATTCAATCTGTTAAAGGAGAAAATATTGGAAGTGCAAGTGGGGATAAAAAAGAAGCAGATGCTGGTTTCAAACCACTCAACCTTAATAACGATCTTAAAAATTTTAACGAACAATAATTATGAGTATGAATTTATGGCGTGAAGTTCCCGTAGGTAAAGACGTTCCAGAATCATTCAATACTATTATTGAAATCCCTCGAGGTTCATTTAATAAGTATGAGATCGACAAAGAAACAGGGTTAATTGCACTTGATCGAGCAAACTATTCTCATGTTCCGTATCCATTTGATTATGGTTTTGTTCCTCAAACACTCTGGGATGATGGAGACCCCCTTGATGTAATACTCCTTACAACATTTCCACTAGCACCTGGCATTCTCGTAAAAGTACGCCCTGTAGCCGTCATGGATATGACTGACTGTGGTGATTCTGATTATAAAATAATTGCAGTACCTGTTGATGACAAACGCTGGGATGATACACAAAACCTCGCGGATCTTAACAAACACATGTTAAAAGAATTTACACATTTTTTTGAAACATACAAAATACTTAAAGGTAATGGGGATGTTGTAAAAATAAACAACATAATGGATAAAAATGCTGCTATGGAAGCAGTAAAGAAATCAATTGAGTTATACAAGGAAAAAGTTCAGAAATAAAAGGAGATTCCAATGAAATACGAAAATATCAAAAAAACAACAACTGAAAATTCTGAAGTAGAAATTTCAGGGGAAATTACCGTTGAAGCAATTGCATCATATAGAAAAAAAGCTCTTAAGGAAATCGGCGAGAATCTCAATATTCCAGGATTTAGAAAAGGCCATATTCCTGAAAAAGTTCTTGTTGACCGCGTGGGAGAAACTTATATTCTTGAGGAAGCTGCGGAATTAGCACTTAAAGAAATTGCTCAAGAAGTTATTGAGAAAGAAGCACCCAATTTTGTTGGCCGACCTCAAATTTCTCTCACAAAAATTGCACCTGGCAATCCTGTGGGATTCAAAATAACAATTGGAATACTACCAGAAGTTAAACTTCCGGACTACAAAAATATAGCTATGGCTGAAATGGCTAAAAAAACAGACAGGATTGAGGTAACCGAAAAAGAAATTGATGATGTTATTGAACAAGTTCGAAAGCAAGAGGCACATCGAGCATTTCATGCAGCAAACGCAGGAGATACTACCCATGACCATTCTGAAGAAAAACTTGCAGAACATCTTCCTGAATTTACTGACGAATTTGTAAAAAAACTTGGAAGCTTTGAAAATGTAGAGGACTTTAAAACTAAAGCAAAAGAAAATACACTTAAAGAAAAAGAACATCGTGCACTTGAAAAACGACGAGGTGAACTACTTGAAAAGATTGTTTTAAAAACCGATCTCAAACTCCCTTCTGCACTTATCGAGAATGAACTTTCTCGAATGTTTGCTCAGTTTGAAGGAGATATTCAAAACATTGGATTAAAAGTTGAAGACTATTTAAAACATATCAAAAAAACTCCGGAAGATCTTCGAAAAGAATGGCTTCCTGATGCAGAAAAACGGGCAAAACTTAATGTTATCCTCGAAGAGATTGCCAAGAAAGAAAATCTCACTCCTGACCAAGAAGCAGTGAAAATAGAAGTAACAAACCTCACAAAACAATATAAAGATATAGATCCTATCCGAGCCCAAGTCTATGTCGAACACATGTTTACTATAGAGAAAGCCATAAAGTTTTTGGAAGATCAGAAATAAAATAAAAAATCCCACACTTAGTGGGATTTTTTATTTTATAGTAGAAGTAAACTTGAAATAGCAATAGCTGCAGTCTCTGCTCTTAACACTTGTTTTCCAAGACTATATATCGGAATATTTTCTTCCCTAAAAAGATTTACTTCTTTATCACTCCATCCTCCTTCAGGTCCAACAAAGATTCCATAGGCGCTTTTTTCATGTGGGATACCCAGAGATTTTTCTAAGCCACTTTGTTTATTTAAAACCTTTTCTTTGTCAAAATGTTCACCACCCACATGTAAGGAAAATAATTTTATATTTTGTTCTTGTGCATGAATAAGTGCATCTTTAAAAGCTCGAACATCATGGATGGTAGGCATCACACCTCTTCCCGACTGCTCACTCGCCTCTTTTACAATTTTGTGAGCCCTTTCTATATTTAAATCTTTTTTCTCAGTTCTATCTGAGAGCATAGGGACAAAATGCGAAACTCCAAGCTCTGTACACTTTTCTAAAATCCATTCATAATTGTCTTTCTTGATGATTGATGCAAAAAGCCACACTTCTTTTTCTGGAACATTTAATACTACAGAAGTATCTACTATTTTTAGTGTTGCCTCTCCACGTGCAAGGAGCACAATTTCTGAAATATATTCAAAACCTGAATTATCAAGCAGCATGAGTTGATCCCCAGCTCGAAGACGAAATACATCTTTTAACTGATGAATAATGTCAGTATCATAAAGAGTAAACTCTTTTTTATTTCGCAAATGTTCTTCTATAAAAAATCGATGGAGCCGCATAAAGATGATTATACGTAAAATTTGCAAAACTCATAGCGGCGAGTATACTAATCCCATTCCGATACGAATATATAAGTAAATGAGCATATACTAACAACTAACTATAAAATATGAGCATATTAATCCCAACAGTTATAGAAAAATCGTCCTTTGGCGAACGAGCTTACGATATTTACTCACGCCTACTTAAAGAGCGTATTATTTTCTTAAGTGGACCTATCGATGATACAGTCGCAAGCATTACCATGGCGCAGCTTCTTTTCTTACAATCAGAAGACCCAAAGAAAGATATTTCCCTTTATATTAACTCTCCAGGAGGATCAGTTACATCTGCTCTCGCAATTTTGGATACTATGAACCATATCAAACCTGATGTTTCTACAGTTTGTATGGGAATTTGTGCATCAGCTGGAGCTCTCCTTCTCTCTGCAGGACAAAAAGGCAAGCGATTTGCTCTTCCCAACTCTGAAATCATGATTCACCAACCATGGGGTGGTGCTGAGGGACGAGCAGCTGATATTGAAATTACTGCAAAACAGATCATTAAAACCCGTGCAAAATTGAATGAAATTCTTGCAAAAAATACAGGTAAGTCACTTTCTCAGATTGAAAGAGATGTAGATCGCGACTATTTCATGGACGCTGATGAGGCTAAGAAATACGGTATTATCGACAAAGTAATTTAATAAATTAGACAATCAAGGATATTTCTTGTACTATAAAGCCATTACTGGAATTAATTAATGGTCCAGTCCGGTGCGCCCGAACGCATGAGTATTCCCTTTTTCCAAGCATCTTCCTTCCAATAATCAGACATATACTCGCTTTCTTGCCGCCTAAGGCGGGCCAGTTTACATGAGCTTAAAATTAGCGTTATTGCTTGCAGCCCTGATAGGAAGTATCGGCCTTATTGCCGGATACTTCATCAGACTTGCGATTTCGCTTGGAAAAAAAGGATCAATAGAGCTTGAAACAAAGCGAATATTGTCTGATGCCCAAGAAGAAGCAAAACGCATTACCGCAGAAGCGGAAAAGAAATCAATCGACACATTAAGAGAAGTTCGCTCAGAAATTAAGGAAAAGGAAGAAAAATTAAAGAAAACAGAGGATCGGTTAATCAAAAAGGAGGAACTTTTGGACAATAGACAAACAGATATTGATCAAGAAGTTGAGAATATGAAGCTCAAAATAATTGAAATTAGAGCAATTAAAGATAAAGCAGACGCACTTGAGGCTCGAAAACAAGATGAACTTGAGAAAATCGCTCGTCTTTCACAAGAAGAAGCAAAACAAGAGCTTATTTCAACGATAGAAAAAAAACAAGAAGAGGATTTATTGATTAGAATCCAAAAACTTGAAATCCACGGTGAAGAAAAACTCGAAAAACGTGCTCAGGACATCCTTACCACAGCTATTCAACGTCTTGCACACTCCATGACATCAGATGTCATGGCTACGACTGTCCAAATCCCTAATGATGAAATAAAAGGAAAGATTATTGGAAAAGAAGGTCGAAATATAAAGGCATTTGAGCGTGTTACTGGTGTTGAAATTATTATTGATGATACACCTGGAGCAATTGTTATTTCTTCATTTAATCCGGTTCGACGTCAGATTGCACGAGTTGCACTCGAATATCTTATAGCTGATGGCCGTATTCAACCGGCTAAAATAGAAGAAATGGTTGAAAAAGCGAAGGGTGAAATCAATAAGATTATCAAAGAAAAAGGGGAACAAGCGGTATACGAATGTGGAGTCTTTAATTTAGATCCAAGAATAGTGCATATACTAGGAAGATTACACTTCAGAACCAGTTACGGCCAAAACGTACTTCAACACTCAATTGAAATGGCACATGTAGCAGGAATTATTGCTGAAGAACTTGGTGCAAATGTTTCAATCGCAAAAGCTGGAGCACTTCTCCACGATATTGGTAAAGCAGTAGATCACGAAGTACAAGGAACACATGTAGAAATCGGAAGACGCATCCTACAAAAGTTTGGGGCTTCGGAAGATATTATTAAGGCAATGCAGGCTCATCATGGTGAATATCCTTTCGAAACAGTTGAATCAGTTCTTGTTCAAGTTGCAGATGCTATCTCTGGTTCCCGCCCTGGTGCACGACGAGATACAGTAGAAAATTATCTTAAGCGTCTTGAGGATCTAGAAGCAATTGCAAACTCATTTAAAGGTGTTGAAAAAGCATATGCACTCCAAGCAGGCCGAGAAATAAGGGTTTTTGTAACTCCTGGTGACATTACAGATCTTGAAGCAAAAAATACAGCACGTGACATTGCACTCCGAATTGAAAATGAACTTAAGTATCCTGGAGAAATAAAAATTACGGTCATCAGAGAAACAAGAATCATCGAATTTGCACGTTAGCAAATAATATTGCCTAATTTTTTAGGTACTGTGATAAAAAAACGGCTTATTATATAATGATTATAGTTTAGTCGTCGTATTAATAGCATAATATTTATTATAATGAACAAAGCAAGTATCGTAGATGCAGTACATGCAAAGCTTGGAGGTACTAAAGTACAAGCTGAAGAAGCAGTAGAAACAGTGATTGCTTCTATCGTAAGCTCTCTTACTAAGGGAGAAGAGGTTTCTATCGCAGGACTTGGAATCTTTTCAGCAAAACAGCGACAGGCTCGAAAAGCTCGAAATCCACGAACAGGTGAAATGGTAGATGTACCCGCAATGCGAGTGCCTAAGTTCCGAGCTGCTAAGGCTTTAAAGGATGCAGTGAAATAAAACACTCTCACTTCCCTTTCTATTTTATACACAAACCCTGTACCAAATTGGTACAGGGTTTGTGCTATACTCTTCAATTATGATGAATACACCACTTTTTTATATAGCTTTATTTATACATATAGTTTCATTTATTACAGCGTTTGGAGCAGTTATAGGAATAGATTTTGCTGGAACATTGTGGATGCTGAAGAAAATTCCTTTAAAGACAGTCTCCACCATTGCGAGTGTTACTCAAAAGCTTATTTGGATCGGATGGATCGGTCTCGTACTTTCAGGGATTGTCCTTATTTATCATAAAGGATTTATAGACGAACTTACCTGGATTAAACTCTTTTTTGTAGCTATGCTTGGTCTTAATGGGATATTTTTACACTTTATTAAAAAAAGTACTGATGCATTGGGTGATGTTAATGAACTTCCAGCAAAAATTATATTCAGAACTGCGCTTGCCTCTACTATTTCGCAACTTGGATGGTGGGGTGCTATTACTATTGGCTTTGTACATCGGCATATAGAGCACTATATTCCCTATCCTCCACATCCATGGCCACTGCTTATCATGATCATCATTCTAATAACCATCTGTGTAGCAGCTCTCATCGGTGAGTCAGTTACAAATAAAAAGGTTTCATAAGAAACAAAAAAACTGGTATATCCAGTTTTTTGTTTCTCTGCTTTTCTTTTGTGGTGCGGGATAGGGGAATCGAACTCCTGCTAACAGTTTGGAAAACTGTAGTTCTACCATTAAACTAATCCCGCGATAAAAAGTACTATACCAGATAACAAAAAACCTTACCAGTTCTTCTGGTAAGGTTTTTTGTGCCAGCCCTTAAATAGTGGGAATAGGATTACTGTCGACTATCACTTCCGCTTTCAAGAGAGTTCTCAGTGGCCTCATAGCCACATGAAGAACATTTGTATGTTCCTCCTTCTTGTTCTCTCATCTTTCCTGAACATCTTGGGCATACTCGCGTCTCACTATTATTTGGTTCCATAGGAAATCAAAACTAGCGAATAATACCAATTATATTGTCTCTCCTCCTTTAGACGCTTCCTCTCGAGCTATTCTTACAGCTTTAAGAGCTTCATCAAAGTTATCATGAAATGCCAATCGATTTCTCTTTGTTTCATGACAAACGTTGCATTGATGAGTGATGACAAACTCCCCTTTCTCCTGAATAAGCTTTATAGGCTTCATGAGTCCCCCACAGTTTTGTTCCCTATCTCCCGGATGTCTATCAACATGTTTACTCCATAAGCATTGAGAGCAATGGTTTGTAAAGCCATTTCCTTTTACCACTACCCCACAATGCTCACAAACAAAGTCTTCAACCTTTTTCTTAAATTTTAAGCTCATTTCGTGTCGGAGTGCCGGGATTCGAACCCGGAGTCGCCTGTTCCCAAAACAGGAATGTTAGCCGTTACACTACACTCCGCCTTCATCCTGCACCATATAGTGCGGGGCTTCGCTAAAGCTACGTCGGACACGTCCGAAAGCTTTAACATTGAACAAATATAGCATAGAGCGCTTAAATATCAAAAGAATCTATAAGACAATGTTTTCTAGGAATTCCAGAGCTGCCTTCCGTGCCTTATAATCGATAAAAATAGTAATAACATCAAACTGCCAATCCGCTTCATTGAGCTTTTTGTCTATTATGTATGCTTGAATAACCCTTGATAATCTCTTGAGTTTCCATGAATGAATATTATCTTCAGGCCTATATCTATCGTTTTTATCCGTTTGCTTATACGTTTCTATTTCGCATGAAACGGTTTTAACTTCAATAAAATGCCAAATATCCGATTTGAATGCAACTATATCTAATTCCCCATATTTTTTAAGATAATTTCTATCATTAATGATAAACCCTTGTTTCAAGAGGAACTCAGCTGCTATATCTTCTCCTTTATCTCCCGTTTTTCTTTTCTCAGTTCTCTTATCTTCTTGGTCATTCATGAAACAAAATATAACCATGGCTAGTTAAAATAATCATAAAAAGCTTGTTTCATGAGTAACATATAGATATAGTTTCACGTGAAACATATTTTTCCTAAAATAAGCTATGGGTTAAGGTTGTCTGATTTGAAACCTATGTATAGAGCCGTATTTTACAAATATAACTATGTAATTGGACATTTGTCTAACTGTCTTTTATACACATATCCACAGAGTTATCCCCAGTTTTGTGGAAAAACAACCTTAGATTTAGGGAAATATGAGGTTAATCTTATAAAAAAAGACAATCCCATACTTTTCGGTATGGGATTGTCTTTAAATGGTAATGATAGCCTTTAGTGCGGCCAGGGAGAATCGAACTCCCATCTCATCCTTGGCAAGGACGTGTTCTACCACTAAACCATGGCCGCAGTGTGCACCCGGAGGGACTCGAACCCCCACTATCGGTTCCGAAGACCGGTGTGATATCCATTTCACTACGGGTGCAATTCATATATCATACGCATTTATAGTAAAAAATCAAAATATAGTCTAGAATTGGCCTATGACTAGGGAGGTCAACAATACAGAACAAATACCCGAACCAGTACAAATTGTACTACAGACACTTATGAAAGCTGGGTTTGAAGCCTATCTCGTGGGTGGTTGTGTTCGAGATATCAAGTTACATAAAAAACCAAAAGATTGGGACATTACAACAAATGCAGTACCTGAAAACATTATAGGACTTTTTCCACATACTTTTTATGAAAACACTTATGGGACAGTAGGCGTAGTGATTGATGAATCTATAGATGACAGTTTTAAAGTCATAGAAGTAACACCATATCGATTAGAGACAGGGTATAGCGATAAACGGCGCCCAGACCAAGTGGTTTTTAGCAATACAATAAAAGATGACCTTAAAAGACGTGACTTTACAATAAACGCAATAGCATTCAATCCTATAGACGGAAAAATCATTGACTTATATAAGGGACAGGAAGATCTATCATGTAAGCTATTAAGGACAGTGGGGGATGCAAAAGAACGATTTCAAGAGGATGCTTTACGAATTCTACGTGCAGTACGCCTCAGCACTGAATTAGGGTTTGCAATTGAAAAAAGTACTGAAAAAGCACTTGTGGATAACTCGAACCTTCTTGGACATATTTCAAAAGAGCGTATTAGAGATGAGTTTATAAAGATAGTTATGTCAGATCAGCCTAAAAAGGGAATTGAAGTGGCTAATCAGTTAGGAATTTTAAGGTTTATTAGTATTGATCTTGAAAAGGGTATAGGGATCGACCAAGGTGGGGTACACACTTATGATGTATGGGAACATTTATTAAGATCTCTTCAGCTAACGGCGGACAAAAAATGGCCATTAGAAACGCGATTAGCTGCTCTTTTTCATGATATAGGGAAGCCTGATACTCGTAGAAAGACACCAGGAAAAGATAAGTGGACATTCTATGGTCATGAAGTTGTAGGGGCACGAATGACTAAGAAAATCCTAACTGAGCTTAGGTTTCCGCAAAAAACCATAGAAAAAGTAGTGAAACTTGTACGGTGGCACATGTTTTTTTCAGACACAGAACAAATTACACCTTCAGCAGTACGAAGATTAGTTGTAAATGTAGGCAAAGAAAACATTTGGGATCTTATGGATGTGCGAGTTGCAGATAGAATAGGTACTGGAAGGCCCAAGGAGAGCCCCTACCGCTTAAGAAAGTATCACTCGATGATTGATGAGGTTATGCGTGATCCAATCTCAGTAGCTATGCTTAATATCAATGGGAAAAGAATCATGGATGTTATTCGTGAAACACCTGGACCTAAAATCGGTTTCATACTTCATGCACTTCTTGAAGAAGTTATTGAAGATCCTCAGAAAAACATTGCTGCGTATCTTGAAAAAAGGGCAGGAGAGCTTGCTGTACTTTCATTACTAGAACTTAGAATACGAGGAGAAAAAGGCAAACATTTGAAAGATGAAGAAGAGAAGCGTGAAGTAGAGGAAATACGAAAAAAGCACTTTGTAGACTAAATAGACATAAAAAAAACAGCCCACCTTCACAAAATTGTGAAAGAGGCCGTCCGTTAAATTCGCAATATTAATGACTAGCGACTGTCAGATTATTTTGGAACGTTGACTCGTTCGTACAATTGAGACAGAAAAGATTCACTAAAATGAAATTTTCTTGGTGGTAGTTTTGATGAGATAAGTGCTTGTCCTAATGAAGGACTATAAAGCACACTCATTAACTTACCGGTTGCCAAGAAGACTTCGACTTACTCAGTTCTGTCTCCGCTGATCTGGTATAAGAATATCAAGGTCAACTATTTTGTCAATGACTATTGTAGCGTTCGAAAATTATAAAGGACAGATGTCAAGTTTGTATTTCAAAAAAGGCTTATACATCAATGTTTAATTCTATTGGACAATGATCTGATCCTAAAATTTCAGAATGTATAGTAAAAGATTTTATGTCCTTTATTAAATTTTGTGATATAAAAAAGTAGTCTATACGCCATCCAACATTGCGCATTCGTGCTGCTGTCTTTTGATCCCAATATGTATAAGCTCCCGTTTTTTCTGGATATAGATTTCGGAAAACATCTACATACCCATGATTTACTACTTCATCGAGCCATGCACGTTCTTCCGGTAAGAAGCCGGTGTTTTCTTCATTTTCCTTAGGACGAGCAAGATCAATGGCTTCATGAGCCGTATTAATGTCACCACAAAAAATAATCTTTTTCCCCGTTTTCCTAATAGGTTCAATATATTCAAGAAAAGCATCATAAAATCGTAATTTATAGTCGAGGCGGATTGGTCCACCTCCACCGTTAGGGAAATAGACGTTGAATAAGACGAAATCTTTGTAATGCAGGCCTAAAAGGCGACCTTCATCATCAAATTCTTTAATCCCCATACCATAATCAACCTTTTCAGGTTTAATTTTTGTATAAATTGCTACTCCACTGTAGCCTTTCTTAATTTTTGAGTGGTCAAAATACGAGGTATAGCCTTCACAGGTCTTAATTTCTTCCATAAGCTGGTCGGGATTTGCTTTTACCTCTTGCAAACAGAAAAAATCAGGGGATTCATCGAGTAACCATTGAAAATTGCCCTTTCGGTGCACTGCACGGATTCCATTTACGTTCCACGATATGAATTTCATAGGAGAATCATAGCAAATTATTTGTTACTTGCCTTTATTGTGAAACTTTTTATGAATATCCTTTAAATGTTTATCTGTAACATGAGTATAAATCTGAGTTGTTCCAATGTGAGCATGACCTAAGAGAGCCTGAACAGAGCGAATGTCAGCACCATTTTGTAATAAATCGGTAGCAAATGAGTGACGAACTACATG
>JALYQZ010000040.1 GCA_030855525.1 bacterium | reverse complement strand
CTCCCTTGAGTTGACGGGCGGTGAGTACAAGACTTGAGAACGTATTCACCGCAGTATAGCTGACCTGCGATTACTAGCAATTCCGGCTTCATGGGGTCGAGTTGCAGACCCCAATCCGAACTGGCGCTGGGTTTCTTACGATTTGCTCTGAGTTGCCTCTTCGCGTCGCGTTGTCCCAGCGATTGTATTATGTGTGTAGCCCCGGATATCAAAGGGACATGCTGACCTGGCGTCATCCTCGCCTTCCTCCCCAGATTCTGATCACGAAATACATTATTTCATGAGCACAATCTGGGGCAGTCTCGCCAGACACTTGTAACTGGCAACGAGGGTTGCGTTCGTTACCCCACTTAAGGGAACAATTCAAACCACGAACTGACGACGGCCATGCATCACCTGCCTAATTGTCCTTGTGAGACTAGTACGTTTCCGCACTACTCAACTAGGTTTCAAACCCGGGTAAGGTTCTTCGTTTACCGTCGAATTAAACCACATAATCCACTGCTTGTGCAAGTCCCCGTCTATTCCTTTGAGTTTTAACCTTGCGGTCGTACTACCCAGGCGGACAACTTAACGCGTTAGCTTCGCCACTCAGAGGGTCGATACTCCGAATAGCTAGTTGTCATCGTTTAGGGCGTAGACTACTGGGGTATCTAATCCCATTCGCTACCTACGCTTTCGTGTCTCAGTGTCAGGAGTGCGCCAGTGAACTGCCTTCGCATTTGGTGTTCCCCATGATATCAACGGATTTCACCCCTACTCCATGAGTTCCGTTCACCTCTCGCATCCTCTAGTTGTGCCGTTTCCTCCGCATGCCCCCGGTTAAGCCGAAGAATTTAACAGAAGACTAACACAACCACCTACACACCCTTTACGCCCAATAATTCCGGATAACGCTTGGGGCACTCGTATTACCGCTGCTGCTGGCACGAGTTTAGCAACCCCTTATTCGTACGCTGATCAATAACTTTCTCGCGTACAAAAGATGTTTACATCCCGAAAGACTTCATCCATCACGCGGCGTCGCTCCGTCAGGCTTTCGCCCATTGCGGAAGATTCTCGACTGCGGCCACCCGTAGGTGTATGGACCGTGTCTCAGTTCCATCGGTGGGGATCGAGCTCTCACTCCCCCTAGACGTCATTGCCTTGGTAAGCCATTACCTTACCAACTAGCTGATATCCCGCAGGCCGCTCCCAAAGCGATAAATCTTTACTCCGAAGAGACTATCAAGTATTAGCTAACCTTTCGGCTAGTTATTCTTGACTTTGGGGTGCGTACCTACGTGTTACTACCTCGTTTGCCACTGCCCTTGCGGGCCGTTTGACTTGCATGCCTTATCCACGCCGCCAGCGTTCATCCTGAGCTAGGATCAAACTCTAAAATTAAAGTTTATCCTCTCTATATATTTTCTGATTAGAAAAATAAGTGAGTCGAACGGAACAAAATAAAAAATGATAGCATTCTGTATTTGGTTCGTTGATCCTACTCAGGTGGGTCTTCATATTGCTATTTGAAGACCATCCTAAATTATTTATAAAAGAATATTTTAGTCTTGCACTGCACCACTTCGCCAAAAGGCTCCGCGGTGCGTTCTCAAGTATTCATATTTCAAAGATCACCTCCCCGCTTACCATCTGGCAGCCTTGGGAGGTATGTACAAGTATACTTATATTAGAAAGCCTGTCAAGAGAATATTATGGCCTAAAATAAGGCCTATTTTATGAACCTAAATGAGGCCACAATCTGTTCCTGAGTGGCTCTATCTGATTGGTTAATGGTACCCGATATAATCGTCTCTGAAGGTGCATACTCAATACCAATCTCACAATTTCCTACTGTAGCAGGTTGACCTTCCCTCTGACACATCATCTTTTGATTTTCAATGGTTACACCAGCCCATACAAATCCCCATGGTTCCCAGTTTGCTGGAGGATTATTAAAGGTCACAAAGGTAGACCAGATTTTTCCGTCTTCAAGCTTATAGTCGAAGGCAGTTTTCACATCCTCATTGAATATAATCGTACTCGTTGAAGTCATCCCTTGTACACCTTCTGTTCCTATACCATCTGGATAGATTGATACATGCGTAAGAGGAGTATGGTGAGTTACATAGTCAGGTAATGTATCTGTTTTTTTATAAATATGAATTCCAGGAATTCGGTCATCTACAGCTACAGTCCAGGTAGCAGGATATTGAATTTCAAACCCATATGTTTCGTTTCGATATGTTTGAAGAGATGTGGGAGTTTCTGTTGATGGATTCTGATTTATTGTTTCTTCAGGATGTGAGGATTTACTAAAAAATGCAAATACAATTGCTAATATAATAAGACAAATAATAACGAGCACAAAAGGAATTTTTAGTTTCATAGTACTTATTATAACGAATGCTGAGCAAAATGGTAACAAAAAAGCCCAGTACTCAACATCAGTAAGTACTGGGCTTTAGGTTTTGTGTCTAGGTGAGGTCTTAATCCCCGCCATTGTCATCGTCATCCCTGTGACCTGCTGTGACCTCATCGAGATGTGGGAGCATCTTGATATCAGGTCTGCAGAGCACTGTCCCACTGCACCCAAGAACACCCCCCCTATCCCTCGTTTCGATCATCTCCTGCAAAAATGAATCGCGCTTTGTGGATCCATCAGATCGCTGAGATCCCATCGGTACCGCACCCAAAAATCCTCCGCCATTCGACATCGTGCACCTCCGTGCAAAAAAGAACTAATCCGTAACTAACAAACCCCTAGCTTTTTATGATAAAGCTTAAAGTAATATTTGTAAACAAAACTAATTAATGAGTCAAGCTATTTAGCTTTTCTATTCTGTAATTTTTCTAATGTCACAAGAAGTGGTGATGCTACGAAAATAGAAGAATAGGTACCCACAATAACTCCAGCGAGAAGTACGAATGAAAATTCCCGTGTGGCAATACTTCCTATTGCATAGAGAATAACAAGTACAATAAAGATAGTAAGGGATGTGTTGATTGATCGTCCGAATGTTTCTGAAACACTTTTTCCTACAGTAGTTTCAAAGTCTTCATTGATTTTCTTTTCTTTATTTAATCGAAGATGCTCTCGAACTCGGTCAAACACCACAATAGTATCGTGAACAGAATAGCCAAGGATAGCAAGAAGCGCCGATACAAATAAGACATCAATTTCTCCCCCTCGAAAATGTGCATATAAGACAAAAGCCCCAGTAGGAATAATAACATCGTGCACTAGTGAAATAATAGTCGCTAATCCAAATTTCCAACTAGGTAGTGGTTCAGATACTCCTCTAAATACGTAGGTAATAAACAGAACAATACAAAGCATTACTACGACAATTGCTGCATATGCTTTATTGCGAAGTTCTTCTCCAATAACTGGTCCGATAGAATCGTATTTATCGACGGTTGTTTGGAGCGTGGTATTGAGTGTAAGTGCTGTAAGAAGTTGTTGCTTTTCTGTTTCTGATAATTCTCGAGTACGAAGTACATAACTCTGATCTCCAACTGGCTGAAGTACTGTGTTTCCAAAATTCAATGCATCAATTGTGGTTTTTAATTGTGTTTGATCAGGACGACCTGTAGGGTAGGATACTTGCGTAATTGTTCCTCCTTTAAAATCAATTCCAAAGTTTAATCCAAAATAGAGAATTGCAGCAATAGATCCTGCCATAAGCAGTGCTGAAATTATGAAGAATATTTTTCTGTAATGTACTACAAACATGTTAATTTTTATTAGTTTTATGAATACCACTTCCAAACAAGAATCGTACAATCTTGCTATCATGACTTCGTGATATCGCAAAAAGCATAGTTCGTGACATAGTTATGGCTGTGAACATACTAATAAACACTCCTAATCCAAAGGTTAAAGCGAAACCTTTTACAGCTGAAGTTCCGAGCCAAAAGAGTACTAATGCAGTAATAAGACTTGAAATATTTGAGTCTCGAATAGAAAGCCAGGCTCGTGTAAATCCTTCATGCATTGCTTCATCGAGTTTTTTACCACGCTTCAATTCCTCCTTCATTCGTTCAAAAATCAAAATGTTTGCATCAACAGCCATTCCAATAGAAAGGATGAATCCAGCAAGTCCCGCGGCTGTAAGCGTCACAGGGATTATTTTAAAGGCAGCTAGAGAAAGAAGGACATACATAAGGAGTGCAATAGAAGCAACCAATCCAGGTAATCGATACCAAAGAATCAAATAGAGCATGACAATTATCATTCCCCAAATGCCTGCTTTCAAACTCGCATAAACAGCAGATGAACCGAGTGATGGACCAATAGTTTGTGTACCTATAAGCTCAATTGGAAGTGGTAAAGCTCCGTAGTTGAGATTTCGTACAAGCTCTCGTGCTTCAGGGGCACTAAAACTACCAGAAATTTGAGCTTTTCCCCCTGTAATTTCCTCATTAATAACCGGCATAGAAATAGGTACTCCATCTAGAAATACCGCAAGGATTTTTCCTGTATTTTCTCGCGTTGTTTTTGCAAATAGTTCTGAACCCTCTGTGTTAAATTCTAGTCCTACAATTGGTTGTCCCCCTGCTTGATTATTAAACTCAAGTGTTGCTCGAGCAAGCAATCGCCCTGTAAGTCCTGTTGCTACTGATTTAGTATAAAGCTCTTCTGTTGTTGAAGCTGTTTGAAGATCTTCAGAGATAATTTTAAATTCCAATGTTGGTGTTTGCCCTATGAGAGCTACTGCTTTATCAATATCAGTTATTCCAGGTAGATCGACGATAAGTTTATTATCTTTACTAAAAGCCCCTGTTCCTTCAACCTGAACTATTGGTTCTGAAACTCCAAAAAGGTTGACGCGCCGTTCAATGACATCTTTAAGAACATTCATTGAGTCTTTTACTTCTTCTGCTGCAACTTGAGATGTATCAGCTCGATAGGTGAGCTCAGTTCCCCCAGCAAGGTCAAGACCAAGTTTGAAAGGAAACCGTGATACAAACCCTTCTTTCTTTACTTCAGATTTATAGACAAACCATCCTACGAGGACGATAAGGATAATTAATATAACTGACCAGATGCGATATTTATTCATACAGTAATTGTGCTAAGTAGTGCCATCCTAACTAAATAATAAGATTTAATCAAATTATACCTAACGTAGAGTATTAGGGTCCTTCTCTGCTCTTTTGTATCGTTGCTCCAATCTCTTATCTGCATTTGCAAGTGCATCATTAAGTTGAAGAGTAAATCCTGCAGTAACCTCTGCCTCTGGAAGCCCAGATTCTCTGAGCTTTGCCAGAGTATTTTGAATATGATCATTAAAACCATATAACACTTTCCCCATAGCATCTAAACTTCGAAGATCTTCTATCATTGGACCTTTACTTTGTACTGCTCCAAGTTTATTTATCCCTTCAATTATCCCTCGTAGAGCTTGATCGGTTACTTTAAAAGAATCTGGAGACGCGAAATCTATTGTAGATAATTTAGTAATTTCAAAAACCATAGCTTTTATTGCATCTTTAGGAATGAGTGCATTCAACTTATTAGTTTCTCGAAGAGCAATTTGTCTAAGGAGTTCATTAAAATTAGTAACAAGTTCTTCAGTTGGCTTCTTTAGAGATTCACGCGCAGGAATTGATTCTGGATTAATTGGTTGTGTAGTAGATGGTTCAGGTGTTGGTAATGGTTGTTCAACTACAGGTTCTTGGATAGAAACTTCGGGTGTTGATGTGCCAAATACTGCTGCTGTACGTGCTCGTGATATTTCCCTATTAATTCGTGCTTCCTCAACTGCTGCACTACCAGCTTCTATACCAGCTTGTGCATATTTTGAAAGTGGTTGTTCTTCGGAATGAGGTTGTTCTGTTTCAGGAGCTGATTTATCGATAGGCGTACCTCCTTGTTCAAACATAATTATTGCCTCATCAATTGCTCCTTTATATATACCAAGAAGATTCCTTCCTTCTTTATCTTGTTTTGAACCTGCTAATCGATAGATATAATTTTCAAATTGAAGAGGTGTAATACGAGATGTAGCTAAAACAGCCCGATTACCATTATTGAGTGAATCAAATACTTTTTGATCAAACTCTAGAGTTGCTAGTTCAGGAATATCTTTAAAAACATCATTACT
The DNA here is from genome assembly GCA_030855525.1 of bacterium. Classification (GTDB taxonomy): domain Bacteria; phylum Patescibacteriota; class Minisyncoccia; order Phycocordibacterales; family JAKAEA01; genus JALYQZ01. The sequence continues at coordinate 8,642 of JALYQZ010000040.1, read as the reverse complement.
TTGTACAAACTGATTCCATTTCTTTAGATAATCATTAAATGATTGAGGCGCTTCTTCTATAGTTTCAGGGGAAGCTTCTGTTTCAAAAGGAGTACCATCAGGATTTCTTCCATATGACGCATAAAATAGTTCTTTGTCTCTGTGATCTAACGGAATATATGGTACAAATGGTTTTGCTTCTGTATCAGGTATTTGTTCTTTTTGAGATACATTCAGTATAGGGTCAGATCCTTCCTGTGCAGGTGCTTCTGGCACCACTTCTTGAGGTCGCACAGCTTGAGCAAGGGCTTCTAATGTTTCATCTGTATCAGTAGTTTCTACAATATTATTTAAATTATTAATTTGAGATATTCTCTGTTTTATAGTGTCATGATGTAAAGCCAAAACTGATTTAACACGTGCTAGACGTCTATTTAATTCAGCCTTAGCACCTAGATTAGTTTCATTAAGGGCTCCTGCTCGCATATCACGAGCCATCATAAAAAGTGCATCTTTGAGCTGAACAAAACGTGGATCTTTACTCTTATGTGTGAGATTGAGTGCAAAGGTAAGAAGTTCATCACTCATAGCTATTCTGTCATTGTGAGTAAATGCTTTCTCACCTTTAACTTGTTGATCAATACGTTTTGATATATCACTCATTATTTGATCAACCTGGTTAATTAACTCATTTACGGGTTCGGTTTTTATTCCTTCATCACCTTGAGAATGAATTATCTCAGGTTCTTCATTGATAGGATTTTCGGGCATACCCATTTTTGCTCGTAATGAGTTACCCGTTACACCTAACGTAGGATCTTTTAGACTTGGTCCGACTCCGTTTGATGCTGCAAGAGAAGGCTCTAGGTTAGATTCATCTGCAACCTCAAGTTTTTGAAGTTTATTAAGAGCTGTACCCCGAGCACCTTCAACAGCAACCTTGTACTCAGCAGTTGCTTGTGAAGCATGTTCAACATCCTCAGGTGTTGCCGTAGGATCCTGAGCAATTCGTGTATTGTTTTCTTCTACAACTACAGGAGCTTCTTTCTCAACAAAATCATCTACATTTCCTTTTAGTTCCGTAATAATTTCAGCAATTTCTGCATCACTAAGTTCAACATCTTCTAAAAGTCCTTTTCTTGGCTCATTACTTTCAAATGCATTGTTTGGATTAAGTTGTTCACTTCCATCAGTACGATTTGTCATGATGTTAATTGCAATTCTTTACGAACTTTTTCAATTTTACGATTATCCATATCCTGAGTAATAGCTCGAATATCAACTCGTAATGCAGCTTTTAGTTCATCTACTTTTCTATTAAATGCGTGTTCGATTTCTTTGACTTTTTGTAGTTTTTCGTCTGGAGTCACTATATAAGCATTATACAATACCGGCCTGTGCTTTCAATTCTGCTATCCCCTCTTCTACACTAATTTCAGGCTTCCATCCAAGAAGTTTTTGAGCGCGTGTATTATCTGCCAATGTATCCTTTGGTTCCAATCGTGCTGGAATATATTCAATTTCCCCACCTATAAGATGCGCAATATCGTTAACAGAATAATTTTTACCAGCACCAATATTTATTACTTCTCCTTTAGATATTTCAGTATTTTCTGCAGCAAGAATGTTTGCTCGCGCTACATCGCGAACATGGGTAAAATCTCTCGTTTGTTTTCCATCACCCGTAATAGTAAGCGTCTTTCCTTCTTTTTTGAGATGCATGAATTTTGCAACAACAAGTGCATACGCTCCTTCATGACTATGTCGTGGACCATATACATTAAAATATCGAAGGCATACGGTAGGAATTCCATAGACCGCACTCCATGTAGAGCAATACATTTCTCCAATATATTTTTGAACTGCATAAGGACTTTTTGGTGCTGCCATCATATCTTCGCGAAGTGGCATTACTGGCTGATCACCATATGCAGAACTTGATGCGGAGTATACAAGTTTCTTTACCTTTGCTTCAGTTGCTGCAACAAGAACATTTAATGTACCCCGAACATTTACACCATCTGTCTCAATTGGTTGCTCAATAGAATATTGTACTCGAGGAAGCGCTGCAAGGTGGAATACATAATCCACACCGAGAAATAAAGGTTTGATTGCCTCAAGATTGGTAATATCAGCTTCATGTAATGTTGCCTTGGGATTTACATATTCTCTATTTCCCGCCACGAGATTATCTATAATATGAACATCATACCCTTTCCCTACAAGTACATCTACAAGATTCGATCCTATAAACCCTGCCCCCCCTGTAACAATAACTTTCTTGGACATGTAAAATAATAATTAGGAATAATTTATATACCTTTTCGTTTAATAAAAATATTTATTGTTTTTAACGCTATCTTTATATCAAGTATAAACGATCGGTTCTTAATATAATAGAGATCATAAGACAACTTCTCTTTTGTTTGCTCTACAGCTTCTCCATGGTGTGGATGATTATCATGGTAGATTTGAGCCCATCCTGAAAGTCCTGGTTTTATGAGATGGCGAATTCCATAATAGGGAATTTGATTCTCATAAAGCTTCACAAGTGAAGGTAATTCAGGCCGCGGTCCAATAAGAGAGACATCTCCTCGTACAACATTCCACAGCTGAGGTAATTCATCAATCCGAGTTTTTCGTAAAAATTCCCCTATTTTTGTAACATTATTTTGTGATCTGCCTTCAATATACTTCCCATTATCATTGGAATTCATTGTCCTAAATTTATATATTTTTACGAGTGATCCATTTTTCCCAATTCTTTCTTGTGTAATAAACAAGGGCCCACCATCTTCAATCTTTATAAATATATAGACAAATGGAAATAAAAAGAGAGAGAGTATTCCCAATGGTAATGCGAGACCGACGTCCATTATCCTCTTCAAGAGGTCGTAGGCTTTTTTTGGAGTAAGAGAGACGTTCTCTAAAAACCACTCATATTTAATGATAGAAAGTGGGATTCGATTAAAAATATCCTCATACATTTTATGCATACTATTAAATACCATTCCAGAAAATATCAAATTATAAAGTTGAGATAAAAGTGGTTCAACTTTCTGATTTGTATCATCAACAACAATAACTGATACATTATTGTTTTTTATTCTTTTTATGATTTCCTCTTCAAAATCTATCTTTTGAACAGCGTCAAAATCGACAGATGCTACAAAATGCATATTGTATCGAGTATTTGCATTTACTTCATTAAAAAGTTCTCTCATTTCTGGCCCCCGACCAATCAAAATTGCTCGTTGTTTTGATGTTGTTGTAAGAAGTGCCTGGCCATAAATACGCCACAAAACCATAAGAATAAAGGATACTATGAGGTATACAAACAAAATTGTTTTTGGAGTAATTCCAAACGTTGGAATAAAATAAAAGAATAATACTGCAATGCTGCTATTTATGAGCTGTGTTTTGAAAATCGTTCCGGGTAATTTGTTTTTAGAAATTATAGTTCGACGCTCATAAAGCCCCGCAATAAAGAGTACTAAAATCCATACTACGAATAATATCGAAAATGGCACCACATGGAGCATGAATAATGCAGTGTCAGGAAATGCCTGATACCGCAAAGCAAGCGTCATCCATAGAGATACAAAAAACAAGATAATATCCCCACAAAAGAGGAAGAAGGGGTCCCATTTATTAAAGGCGCTCATAAAGTGGCTTTACTATAGCAAAAATGCTTAAAAATGCCATAATACGCTCATGCAGACAAAAAAGAAGATCCTCTTTGTAATAACAAAAGGAAACTGGGGTGGTGCCCAAAAATATGTCTACGAACTTGCTCATCGACTACCAACGGAGTCCTATGAAGCTCATGTTGCTCATGGTGTTGGTGACATATTACCCCAAAAGCTTAAAGCAGTAGAAATTCCAAGTATATATCTTCCCTCTTTAGGGAGAGATATTAGTATTATTAAAGATATTATTTCTTTTTTTGATTTAATAAAACTATTCCGAAAAGAGAAGCCCAACATCGTTCACCTCAATAGTTCAAAGATAGGAGGCATGGGTGCACTTGCAGCGCGTATTGCTCGAATTCCTAAAATTGTTTTTACGGTCCATGGTTTTGCCTTTAATGAAGAACGCCCATGGATTCAAAAAGCTATAATCAGTTTTCTAAGTTGGATAACAACACTACTTTGTACTGATGTCATCTGTATTTCACAATCAGAATACTCACGTGCATCACAATGGCCTGGCATATCTTCAAAACTTCATCTTATTTACAATGGAATACCCACCCCCGATTTCTTATCTGCGAATGATGCTCGAAGAATGCTGTTAGATATTCTTCAAATTCCCAAATCCGTAATAAGTGGAAAAAAAATAGTCGGAACTATTGGGGAACTTACAAAAAACAAAGGACATATATATGCACTTTCTGCCATCAAAAAAATTCCTGATTGCATTTATATAATTATCGGAGAAGGAGAAGAACATGTCATACTTAAAGAATTTATTATTCAGCATGACCTGCAAAATAAAATATTCTTAACTGGTTTTATTAAAGATGCTTCTATACTCCTTAAAGCATTTTCTGTTTTTCTTCTACCTTCTCTTAAAGAAGGTATGCCTTATGTCCTCCTTGAAGCAGGTCTTGCTCAGATTCCTGTCATAACAACTCCTGTGGGTGGTATCAAGGAAATTATTACCAATAGAAAGGAAGGATTCTTTATAACTCCCCAATCGTCTGAGTCTATTTACACTACACTTTCTGAAATTACTACTGATACAAATAACCTCAACAAGGTTAGTACCCATTTAAAAGAAAAAGTAGAAAAATCATTCACTGTGGATAACATGGTACAACAAACAACCATAATGTATGAGCTTGTAGTATAATAAATGCAATGTCAGAAATTGAATTTGATATAGAAGAAGATACAATTGATATGAGATCAAAAGCCTATTTATCACGAACTATATTTGGAAGAAAACGAAAACCTGCAATAATTGCAGTTTTGAAAAAGGCCCACCTTGCAAAAACAGATGCGCAAGCATACTACATTATTCTTGGGATTTCTATTGTATTATTCCTCATCACACTCACACTCATTGGATATAGTATTTTCCAATCAACTCAGGATAAACCAATTCCTAAAAATCTTCCTCCTTGGTTTAAAGAAGCATTGCAGAGCAAATAACGTACAAATCATGTCCACAACACCATATAAAAGATCTTCAGGTTTCACACTCATAGAACTCCTTTGTGCACTTTCCATCATAGGACTATTATTAACAATTATTTTGACTTCACTTTCTGGTGCAAAAGACAGATCTATTGAGTCAAAAGTTACTGCCCAAGTACAAAAATCTTTAATTTCATTAGAATACTATTATAACGGTATCGGTGGTTACCCAAGTAGTAAAGATGATGATGGAAAAAATAAGTGTTGTATTTCTGGCGACAGATGTATTCTCGCGGATGAAGAATTCAAGGCATGTACTGCAATATTTCCTCAATTAACTATCTCTGAAGGAGAAAATGATTGGATCGATGAAAAAAAACTTTTGGCTGCAGCATATCAATATTCGAGCAAAGAAACATCACCTATTGTTATTTATAATAACAAACAGTACTCAGGTGTAGTTTATCATTGTGAAAATGAATATGAACTTGTAGTAAATTCAGGTTTCTTTATTTGTGCTGATGGAGATGCGACACTTTCTGGAGTATTTGCTGTATCTGGTCCATATTCTGTCGTTGTAGGACAAGAAATAATTACAGGAACTCCTGGATCAGCCGGTTCTACAACTCCTCCAGTAAATGAAGATATTGAGAATCCTTACTTACCTCCTGATGCCCCACCAACTCCCTATTCTGGATGTATGGATCCTGAAGCAACAAACTATGATGCTGGTGCATCCTCAGATGCGGGTAATTGTAGCTATGGAACCGTCGTAAGTGGATGTACTAACGCGACTGCAAGCAACTATAACAGTAATGCAACAGAAGAACTTGTACCAAGTAATTGTATCTTTGGAGCTCAACTTACTGCAAGTTGTTCTGGAACACAAAATGTAAATAATATTACATGGACAGCAACCACAGGTGGTGGAAGCGGTACAAAAACCTATAGTTGGAGAGTATACCAAATTGTTAATGGATCAAATGATTACACTAGCGGAGGTTCTGGCAATCCACTTGTATGGCCATATACAACAAATGGAACTAAGTATGCAGAAGTAACAGTAACAGACGGTGCAGGAACATCAGTTATTGCTAATTGTTCATCTTCATTTACTTATACTACACCAGCTACAGCATATACCGTTTCTATATCGCCATCAGGTACCGTAACCGCTGGAGCTACAATTACAGCAACATATTCTGGATCACCGCATAGTACAAGTGACTCTATTGCAGTATATCCAGATGGAAGTGTAAGTAATGTTGGAAGTTTACAATACATTAGTGCAGCGTCTGGAACAAAAACATTTACTGCCCCTACAACTGCAGGTACTTATTATGTGCGTATTAAACGAGCCGATTCAACAATAGCAGCATCAAGTGCTACATTCACAGTTCCTACTGCTAACCCCCTTATTGCATACTGTACTGCTTATGCATCAGGTAATAATGTTACATTCACATGGACAACTTCTGGAGGACAAGGATCAATCACTGGAACATGGAATGTCACTGACCCAGTATCATCGTCAAACCAGGATTATCAGGGTTATGTAAATCCTTTCACTGTTCTCTATCCAACACTAGGTACGAAATATGGAACAGTATCTGTTACAGATGGTGTCGGAGGAACCGCACAAAGTTCATGTAATGCATACGTAACGAGTAATTCCGGTGGCGGGCCTGGTGGCGGGTACCAATAAAACAACTATATGAGCGTTGAATTTGATGAAAAAGGTATAGATTCTCAACCATTACCTTATACCGGAAATATTGGTATCGACAAATCATCTCCTGCAACCCGAAGAATTGTAACATTGGGTATCGTCAATAATGAACGAAATGCAAATATACTTTTGTTAAGTATTGCTATTGTATTGTTTGTGATAACTATATTTATATATACAAATTATGTATTTGGTTTTATTTTAGCAGACTCGAATCAATCTATTCAAAATCCTAACTAACTATATTCCTACAAATTCATTTGAAGCCACGTCTCTATGAATCGATCTACGGTTCTTTCTCATACTCATAAGAATTCCAAGAGCAATGAATTCAGTCACAAGATGTGATCCACCATAACTCATAAATGGTACAGTAACTCCTGTTACCGGTAACAAGCCAATATTCATTCCAATATTAATAACGATGTGCGTCATAAAAAGAATTCCCACACCCGCACCATATAGGACTTCAAAATTCGTGGCACCATACATAGCATTGGAGAGAATTCTCCATATTACGATTCCATACATCACAAACAGCAATACTACGCCAATAAAGCCCCATTCCTCAGCGAACGCTGCAAAAATAAAATCTGTTTGATACTCAGGCAAATAGCTCAGTTTTGATTGAGTTCCATATCCAATTCCCTTTCCAAGTACTTGTCCTGACCCTACAGCGATAGTAGATTGATATGCGTTATACCCAGCACCATGAATATCTGCAAGAGGATGGATAAATGTCAGTATGCGATCTTTTTGATAATCTTTAAATGCATACATCCATAATCCACCAAACGATACTACCCCTATCATTACAACTGCCAAAAGATGACGTTTAGAAATTCCAGATACTAATACCATTCCAAACCAAATAAAAAAGATAACAATAGCTCCTCCGAAGTCTGGTTGGGCTATAATAAGGATAAATATGATAAATGAGTAGAGTCCAGAAACAAGTATATGTCTGACATTCCTAATCTCTATATGCCTACGAGAAAAATACTTTGCTAAAATTAATATTATAAGAATTTGAGCAATTTCTGAAGGCTGGAGTGAGAAAAAACCAAGTCTAAACCAGCTTTGAGAACCTTTTGCAACATGTCCAACAATAAACAATGAAAGAAGGACTCCGCATGAAAATAAAAAGAGTGTTGTTAATACACTCGTTCTCTTAAGAAAGCTCAAGTTCATACCACTAAGGATAAAGAAAACAACCAGTGCTACGGGAATCCAAATGAGCTGATGTTGAAAGAGCGTACTATTACCTGAAAATGAATTCATGGTAACAAGTCCAGCACCGAGGATCGGTAACGTAGCACAAAACAAAATCCAATCAATTGATTGAAAAAATTTTCGTATCATTTATAGTGGCGGAATAGTCGCAATAATTTCGACCCTAACAGCCTGAATTTTACATAATGATTCAGCAACTTTACCGTATACACTTGTAAGATCATTGCTTGTTGGTGCTGTATAGTAGTGATTTTCACCAGAAGCAAGACTTTTTAGAAATTCTGCATCAACATCTTTTCCAAGGCCAATAGTAAATATTTCTATTCCTAGTTGTTTTGCCTCTGCACCTCGCTCTAGTGCAAGTTCTGATGGATGATTTATATTTCCTGCTTGTTCTGGGTATGTAGGAATTCCATCAGTTAAAATCACAAGAGCTTTCTTTGCTTCTGACTTATGACGTGCACTTCCAAATTCTGTTATGGCTTCTAATACCGCATCAGCAACATTTGTATACTGCGTTCCACCTGAATTAATAGAAATTGAACTTATTGCAGATTTAA
>JALYQZ010000033.1 GCA_030855525.1 bacterium | reverse complement strand
TATAGCTCAGTCTTCTCAACAAACGACTTTCCTTGTTTTGTAAGACATACCACTTTTGCTCTACTATCTTCTGGATCGGCAATGAGGTTGATGAGATTATTTTTTAGTAATTTTCTCATCATTTTTGATACAAATGGAGCTTCCACACCGAGCTCGTCAGCGAGGATATTAAGTCGTATACCTTGAGAATTATCATACAAAATACCGAGCATTGCCCATTCTACAGTAGAAATATCCGAGGTTTTAAGAAGTTCAGCCGTACGCTGCTTTAATACACGATAAGCTTTCGTCTGTAATAAGCCCACTTGATAGGTTTTTTGATTTTTAGCTAATATTGTAATTTTCTTAAGGAATCCCATAATAGTCTTATTATATATGACGTGGGAAACAACTTATATTACTTAACTAATATAAGTAAGCTAGCTACACGCTACTATTTATTTGCATGTGCTATTCCTTCAAACGAAAGCATGGCTCGCTTTCGATCTACCCCCCATCGAAACCCACTGAGCTCTCCATTCGATTTTATTACTCTGTGACATGGAATAATGTATCCAATTGGATTTGCTCCTATTGCAGTTCCTACCGCACGAGAAAGTTTCATGTCCCCTAGTTGTTTTGCCAGTGCTCCGTAGGTTGAGGTTTTTCCTTTAGGAATAGATTGTAAAAGTTTCCATACTTTTTTTTGAAAAGATGTACCCTGAACATCTAAAGTAACATCTGATGGATTACCTTTTAGAAACAGTAAGATTTTTTTATGATGTGGTTGAGGCTTTTTCAGGAGAAGTGCACCTTTCCAACGAGATTGAAGATCTTTACGTGCATCTTCTTGAGTATCTGCAAAAAGGACATTGCAAATCCCTTTATCAGTTGAAGCAACAAGGCACAATCCAAACAGGGTTTTAAAAAAAGAATAGTGAATTTCTGTCTTCATTTGCAGCTATGATACTATATTTATTCTATGTTGAATACAGAATTACACAACTATCGTCCCAACAATTTTTTAAAAAACCCTCCTGGTCCATTTTTGAGTTGTTTTTTCCTCTTTTCTTCAAGGAGAATTTCTCCACTACTATAAAGCACGACAAGCTTAGCATCAACGTTTTGAAATTGAGATTGATTATCTTGTGAAGTATTTTCAGGATCAAAAATAGCTATTTCCTTTGCTCCTTCTAGACGAATGTATTGATTGTGCATTCCCTGAGGAGTTTTTGATTTTCCTGCGATAAGTAAAGCAGTATCAATATGCTGTGTCCTATCGAGATATTCGAGATATTTTAAAATAGTAAGACATCCAGGATCATGTTCAACTATATATACATGCTCTCCTGGAACAGAGTAAATTGCTTGGATATCTGATATCCACTCGCTCGTTTCCAGGCGAGGGGTTTGCAGAGGTGACATTACTACAGAAAAATTCTGTGCTTCTAGCTTTTTTTGAAGCCAAAAGAGCCATCGAGTTTCTCCTCGTTCTTCATCCCATTTATAACTAATGAGCACACTCTTTGTCATAATGCTGTCAGTATACCTCTCGCCAAAAGTTGTGCAATAGAAATCAACACCAAGCTCTGCATCTAAATAAAAAACATGATACACTAATTATATGCCTCACGATGTTATCACATGGGATGCTCCTGAATATCATCATTTTGAAAAATCTACAGACTGGTATTGGTCTTTAGGTATCATTACTATATGTATTACAATTATTTGTCTTCTCTTTAACAATATTCTTTTTGCTATATTTATTCTTCTTTCTGGTTTTGTCACCGCACTCTATGGGGGAAGGGCCCCTGAGCTTATTCATATAGAACTCCGACCACGGGGTCTTGTAGTAAAAGATAAGTTTTATCCATATACAACACTTGATTCATTTTGGGTTGATGAGGATGATCACCCTCAAAAGGTTATTTTTAAATCAAAAAAACTTTTGATGCCCTTTATCGTTGTACCCGTAAGCCACATCCATCCAGAAGATATAAGAATGTACTTACGAATTTATTTAAAAGAAGTAGAACATCATGAATCTTTAGGACACAAGGTTCTTGAGTACTTTGGATTTTAAGATTGGTATGATAAATTATGCCTGCCGCTCTTGTCGTTCAATGGATAAGACACTCCCCTGCGAAGGGAGAAATGCAGGTTCGATTCCTGCCAAGGGCACCACTTCACTAAAAATCCGCGTCGCGTAGCACCTAATAAAAAACCTCCACTTTGTGAAGGTTTTTTATTTATTTACTGCTACTTCTCTTAATAAGTTTTGATAATCGAGATTTCTTTCGAGATGCTGCATTTTTCTTAATGAGATTTGTCTTTGCAGCTTTATCGATTGCTTTATATGCTGCTCCCAGAAGAGCGAGTGCTTCTTTGGTGTTTTTGTCAGTGATAAATTTCTTAATTTTCTTTACAACGTCTCCCATATCTTCTTTTCGGCGTTGATTGTACACACGCTTTGTCTTAGAAGCTCGGAGTGCTTTTTTAGCTGATGATGTAATTGGCATGGGAAGATAGTACAGTATTTATGTAAAAAAGGCAAGATTTATCAATATATAATAAGAGGGGTACACACGAAGTGTACCCCTCTCTTAGTTGAACAGCTGCTCTTTCCATGCCCACGTCGTAGCCCACAAAAACATTTCTCGCTTCGAACTGCTCTCAAATCGGCACCGTCGCCCAGTAATAGGCTTATAATTACGGACAACAACATAAGTAGTAGTACCATCAGGAGAGTCAAAGCTCGTCATGATGATTCCACTGAACCCATCTTGTGTAACGCCATTAATTGCCGCAAGTACCTGAGCGGAAACAGACTTGGAAGCAGCATCACGAAACTCATCTCTGAGCATAGCGCCTCCTGTTAGGACTATTAAAATAGTATTAGTAAAAGCCCTCAATGTCAACGTAGTCTTTTATGCTATACTTTTTTGTATGATTTCTCATCTTACCGGTAAAATTATTCATGCTGATACGCGCTTTTTCATAATTGACGTAAATGGCGTCGGCTATAAAATCTTTACTACTGCTGGAGTACTTGAAAAACAGCTACCAGAGACCGTATCATTTTGGACCTATCTTGCTGTTCGAGAAGATGCACTTGATCTGTATGGCTTCCCTACCAAAGATGAAATGGATTTCTTTGAATTACTTCTCACTGTTAATGGTATTGGACCAAAGACTGCTCTTGGAATATTAAATGTAGCAAACCCCGCAACAATTCGAAAAGCTGTTGCTACTGAAGATCCTTCATATCTTACAAAAGTATCTGGTATAGGAAAGAAAAATGCAGAAAAAATTGTTCTTGAATTAAAATCAAAACTTACTGGTTGGGAGGCTATCGAAGGAGAAGAAGCTCATACAGCTTATGAATCTGATGCTCTTGAAGCCCTTAAGTCTCTTGGGTACAGCGAACGTGATGCTCGTGATGCTCTTAAAAAAGTACCTAAAGAAATTACAAATACCAGTGAGTGTGTTCGTCATGCATTAAAAATGCTCGGATCTAAGTAAAAAAAAGCTTCTGAAATGAGTTTCACTTCGGAAGCTTTGTTTTTATCCTCAACCCGCTTGTACTGCTTAGTACTTCGGCTGACGCCCACGTGCACAAACCTTTAAGGAAACCTGCACATGCGTCGCCACGAGTTCGGGCAGTCCCTTGCCAGGTAAGCGTGCGTTCGTAAAGACCTTATCGCACAAGCACCTGAGTGGAACCATTCCCCTGCATCCTTCCTCCTCTTTTTGAAGTTTGCCACACTCGCCACACTTTATAGCGAGCTTACCGTCATCATCATACGCCGCAAAACCTTCGTGAGGTACCATAGACACCTCCACAATAACACCGAGCTGAACAAATACTATTAGACATTATACTACTATTGTTGTCAATGTCAAGTGTGTATTCCCCAGCTTCTTGATATGATATTGGAATGGAAGAACTCCTTCGTATAGCAAAAAAGGTTATTCCAACATCACTTTTTAAAGCTTTACAGCCTACGTATCATTATTTTTTGGCATATCTCGGAGCGTTTATTTATCGCTTCCCTTCACGAGAAATTGCAGTCGTAGTGATTACCGGAACAAAAGGCAAATCAAGTACAACAGAAATCCTCAATGCTATTCTTGAAGCTGCTGGCAAAAAGACGGCTATGGCTGGTACCATCAGGTTTAAAGTTGGAGATAAGATGTGGCCGAATAAATATAAGATGACCGTTCAGGGACGGTTCTTTCTCCAGCGATTCTTGCGGCAAGCAGTCGATGCGAAATGTGACTATGCAATTTTGGAAATGACATCAGAAGCGGCAAAGCAATACCGGCATAAATTTATTGATTTTGATGCTCTCCTCTTCCTCAACATTTCTCCAGAACATATTGAGTCTCATGGTGGATATGACAAATATCTTGCAGCAAAACTCGAATTAGCAAAAGCTCTCGAACATTCATGCAAACCTCGACGCATTGTTATTGCAAATGCTGATGACAAAGAGCATGAAAAGTTTTTGCATGTAACTGCGGAGGAAAAATATACTTTTTCACTTAAAGATGCAGAACCATACATTCTCGACCATTATGGTTTGTATATGACATACAAAACTTTGAACCTAAGATCTCATCTTCAAGGTGTCTTTAATATCTCAAATATTCTCGCGGCGCTTACCTATGCATCTACTCAAGGTATTACTCCCGAGACAGCACAAATAGGACTCGAAAACCTCAAAGGTATTGCAGGACGAGTACAAAAGATTACTCTTCCTGAAAGCAATCCGCTTCATAAAAAACAAAACTTCTCTGTCGTTGTCGACTATGCTCACACTGCAGATTCTCTCGAGAAAATATATGGAGTATTTAAAGACACACGGAAAATCTGCGTGCTTGGAAATACTGGAGGAGGACGTGATACATGGAAACGTCCCGAAATGGCAAAAGTAGCAAATGATAACTGCTCACAAATTATTCTCACTAATGAAGATCCTTATGATGAAGATCCCCGAAAAATTATTAACGATATGATTCCAGGAATCACCTCTACACCTTATAAAATCATCATGGATCGACGAGAAGCTATCAATTATGCAATTACCCTAGCTCATACTCCAGAGCGAGCTCCACGCTACGAGAGTACAACTGTTATTATTACTGGAAAAGGAACTGATCCTTATATTATGGAAGCTCGAGGCAAGAAAACCCAGTGGAGTGATGCCAAAGTCGCACAGCAAGAAATAGAAAAAGTGATATCGACAAAGAAATAGAATTGAATCTTTCTTATATACTATACAAACTATTTAGTTTTGCTCGAGTAAGTGGGCCAATGGTTCCGGTTTGAGAAATTCCATACTTTTTCTGAAATGCTTTTACTCCCGTTTCTGTACATGGTCCAAAGTTTCCTATCACTTCACAGGTATACACTCCATCTTTTGTAAGTGCTGCTTGAAGTGCAGAGACATCAGCACCACTAGTTCCCTTCTGAAGATTTTTTGTCCATGTATAAGGAAGGTTAGATAGAGCGAGATTGCCTTGTGGAGCACCTAAAGCATATGACGCTCGATCTCCAAAGAATCTATGGAGTCCCAAAAATGTTTGAAATGCAAAATCTTTTGTCACTGTTTCCTGAATTGCTAACTCTTGAAACTGAGGTTCGTAAATATATCCATATTCGATAAGTGCAGCAGCTCCCTTTAGAGTGTTACGTGCTCCAATTGCAATGAGATCTTGGTCCTCCATAAGACCCATAGATTCCGCAGGGTAAGTACTTGTTGCATTTTTGAGACGAAGTTCATTAAATATTGCTTCCCCTACTACTGCACTTACTGCAGAATGATCAAACTGGCGTTCTGGAATATAGACAGAGAATCCTGTGTATTCTCCCACCTGTCCCCAAGACCGTCCTCCCATATCATTCACATGAAGGTGAAGAACAATATCAATATTATTTTCACTCGCCCATTTGTTAATTCCATATAATCGAAGAGCCACTTCAGGCTGCGCAGTATTGTGAGGAACACTAGTTGTTTGCTGCACTTCTCCTGCCTCAACACGAGCTTGATGTGCTATTTTACTCTGTTCGATAAAGGCAAGAATTTGTTCTCTATTACTTACAAAGTAGTTACTGAATAGAGGATTATATCCCATCTGTGTTCGGCTTATCTGAACATTGATACGAGGGTCATTTTTAAGATAATCGTTGAGATATTGACCAATTGCAACTACGACATCTGATTCTCGAATATCTCCAAACTCTGTTCCTGAGTATTCATCATCATGTCCAGGAACAATGAGAATATTTACCTTCTGCCCGGTAAGTTGCGCGGTCCTATATTTATTTACAAGTTCAAGAGGAGTAATAGCATATGCCTCTACATAAGGAATAAAAGTAAGTATAAGTGCTAGGAATAAATATATAACATTTTTCTTTTTTAACATCATAGGTATAGTATATAACTATGCCGGAATTACCAGAAGTCCAAACAACCGTTAATGGTATAAATAAGCTCGTAACAGGCCTTAAAATCGTTGAAACGTGGACTGATTACAACAGTTCATTTCATGCTGGTAAGGACAATATCAAGAATCCCTCATATTTTAAAAAGTTCAAAAAACTTGTAGAAGGAGCAACTATTTCCAATAGCTCACGTCGTGGAAAAAATGTGCTCATTCATCTTTCCAACGATCATACGATCCTCATTCACATGAAGATGACAGGACATCTTATGTATGGAAAATATGAATTCAACGGAACCACATGGACTCCAGTAGAAAAAAATGGACCTCTTCGAGATCCTTTCAACAAATTTATTCATCTTGTATTCCTCCTATCCAACAACCATCACTTAGTATTTTCTGATATGCGGAAATTTGCAAAAGTATTTGTAACTCCAACCCAAGAATTAGAACATACTCAAGATTTCAAAAACCTCGGGCTTGAGCCACTCTCCTCTGATTTCACCTATTCACATTTTAAAGAACAGCTTCTTAAAAAGCCTCAAGGAAAAATAAAACAAGTATTGATGGATCAGTCACTTGTAGCAGGTATTGGGAACATTTATTCTGATGAAATTTTGTGGGATACAGGATTGCATCCAGAATCAACTACAAACAAAATTCCAGAGTCACTCTTCAAGAAAATGTTTGTTTCAACACTTGATACCCTCTCAAAAGGCATCGACTTTGGTGGAGACTCTACCTCTGATTATCGCAATATTTATGGTGAACGTGGTAGCTTTCAACACAAACATAATGCATACCGCCGTACAGGTGAAAAATGTCCAAAGAAAAGTTGTACCGGTATTATTTTACGAAAAGTAATAGGAGGGAGAAGTGGCCACTTTTGTGATGCACATCAAATAAAGTTTTAGTGCTACTGACGGTATGGTAATTCTACGTGGAATGTAGCCCCTTTGTCTTTTCCTGGAGAAGTTGCCCAGATACGACCACCGTGGTGGTGCATAATAACTTGAGCAGTATGAAGTCCCATGCCCATGCCTTCTGTATCAATTGTTTTTGCCTCTTTGCTTCGATAAAATTTTTTAAACACGTGAGTGAGATCGAACATACTCATTCCCATACCTGTATCTGTTACTGAAACAAGGACACTATTTTTAGTTGTTACCACTCCTGCAGTAATGGTTCCACCTTGAGGAGTATATTTAATAGCATTATCGACAAGCATGTCAATAACAAACTGAATCTTTCTTCTATCGACAACGATCAACGGAACATCCTGATCCATCTGAATATTAAAATGCATGGCTTTCTCTCTAATTTTCTGACCATATTTTTCAAGAGACTCCTGGATCATTTCATGAAGTGATGATGCTTCAAAAGCATATTCGAGTTTTTTATTAAACTTCACAAAACCAATAAGAATATCCACAATCTCCATGAGCTTGTTACTACTATTCTCCATCTGCTTCAAAATATCTACCTTCTCTTCGTGAGTAACTTCTTTTTTGAATTCATCTATAGCCCACTTAATACCCGTGAGCGGTGTTCTAAACTTGTGCGTAACGATTGTAATAAATTGATATTCCCTTTCTTCAATAGCTCGTTCCCGAAGCCAAAAAACCACAACAAGAAGTACCACGATCGCACTTGATGCAATGGGTAATACGTTTGAGGGTAAATCAGAAATAAAAGGAGTAAGTGTAGTGCGGGTGTAGTTTAGAAAGATAACAACTACGACTACTATTACAAATAAAAAATAAAGAATTGCTGCTCGTATACGTGACTTCATCTCTCTATTATATATGTAATATCCTAAACAGAGCAATTCCAAAAGATACGGCAACATTGAGTGATTCTTTTACACCTTTCATAGGAATTTCGGCAATAACGTCACACAGACTGAGTATATCCTGTGACATGCCTTCTACTTCGTTCCCAACTATAAAAAGTAATGGAAACTGTGGCTCAATTTTTTTGTAATCAACAGAACGGATATCTTGTTCTAAACCAATTACATATATTCCCCGCTTTTTCTGGTCTGTAATAAATGCTTCTGGATTTGGAATATACTCCCAGGGAATAGAATACTCTCCTCCCAAAGCTACTTTAGAAAGTTCTTGTACAGGTCGTCCAAATCGATCAATTGGTTGTGAAGTATAGCCTGAAAGATAGATTTTTGTGACCCCCGCTGCATCTGATGTACGAAATAGCGATCCAACGTTGTGGACACTTCGAATATTATGTAGTAAAACAATTATTTTATTATTTTTTTCCATTAAGTGCATAGTAACCTAATGATATACTAACGTCTATGGAGACTCCTGAATTAGAAAAACAAGGGCATTTCTTAGAAAAAAAACTTCCTCTTTGGGTCACAATAGTTCTCTTTCTAGGTGTAGTAATAGTATTTATTGGATTGATATTTTATTTCAAAACAACAATCTACAACTACACCATTAATATTCCAAAGAACGACGATACGCTTACATCATTACGATATGGTCCTACACAAGAACTTGCTAACTCAGATTATTTTTCAAAAGTGAAAGGAAGCTTTATTGAATCCCGTGCAAACTTTATAGAAGCTGATTTATCGAGCATGAGCTTACGAGTATACAAAGAGGGTGCTGTTATAAAAGAAGTACCTATTCTTACAAAAGGAAAGGAAGGATCATGGTGGGAAACACCAGCAGGACTCTATAAGATTGAACTCAAAGAGACCAACCACTTCTCATCTATAGGTAAAGTCTACCAACCATGGAGTATGATTTTTCAGGGGAACTTCTTTATTCACGGTTGGCCATACTATCCCAATGGCACCGAGGTATCAAGTACTTATTCCGGAGGATGCATTCGACTTTCTACAGCAGATGCAAAAATGGTATATGATCTTGCAGTAAAAGGCATGCCTATTCTAGTACATGAAAAAGATTTTACACCCGATGATTTCCAGTACTCAAAGCAACTACCTGCACTATCAGCCCAACACTATTTGATAGCAGACCTCATGAACGATGAGGTACTTCTCGGCAAAGATCTCACTACAAAAGCTTCTGTTGCTTCTATTACCAAGTTAATTACTGGCTTAGTAACTGCAGAATACATTAATCTTGATAATGAAATCACCATATCTTCTGCCGCTCTTGCATCTACATCTCGACCACGATTACAAGCTGGTGAACAAGTATCGGTGTACAATTTGATGTTCCCACTTCTTATGGAGTCTTCCAATGAAGCAGCCGAAAGTATTGCTCGAAATTTAGGACGCAGTCGATTTATAGGTCTCATGAATTCGAAAGCACAAGCGGTTGGAATGAATTCTAGTATTTTTACTGATCCAGCTGGATCTGACGCAGGAAATATTTCAACACCAGAGGACCTCTTTGCACTTGCAAAGTATCTCTATAACAATCGAAGCTTCTTGCTTAAAATTACTGCTGGAAAAATAACTACAAGTGCTTATGGAACTCCGCTTTACAGTGACCTCAAAAACTTTAATATCATCCCTGGAGCGTATGATCCATTTGTAGGAGGAAAGATTGGTAAAACAACTGCGGCACAAGAGACGTATATTGGTGTATTTGATATTACTGTTGGTGGAAAAAAACGCCCTATTGTATTTGTCGCACTAGGTTCAAAAGATGTATATACCGATATTGCTGCAATGCTTAATTATGTTCATAGAGAATATCAATAGACAGTGTCTGATAAAAAGTTTGTAAATTCAGCTTTTTATGATATAAAATGGAGTACTTCTATCACTAGAAGAGATGTGCCCGTAGCTCAGTCGGTAGAGCACCTGCCTTTTAAGCAGAGGGTCGTTGGTTCGATTCCAACCGGGCACACACTAAGTATCCTATAAAACACACTATTAAGAGTAGGATTCCCCACCCAAGCCACAGTGGAATAACAACAAAAGAAGTTGGTAATGGTACTTTTTGTACATTCTTATTTTTAAGCACTATAAGTTGACTATCATCGAAACGGGCAAGTTCTTCAAATGATTCTCCTAAAATAATCTTGTCCCCATTTCGAGTACGAATATAATTTGGTACCCCAGGTCGCTGATCGTTAATAAGTACAATATCTGCCTGAGATGCTTCCAACCTCTTTTGCCAATTGAGTTCTGGAGATCGCAGATCTCCCATCCGCCTGTTGGAAAGACTTGCTAGTAATTGTGTAAGGACATACGTTCGATGTTCCGCATACACCTCAGAATCAAGTTTATATGAATACCCCAAAATAACAGCATCTGCGGGAGTAGATTCTGCAATTTTTTGAGCAAGACTTATATTATTTTCATTAAAGTGATGGGAATAATGTCGTCCAAGATAAAATCTACTTTCTGAAGGAATTGCTTCTAGAAATAAATGTTTTTGAAATGAGATGCTAGAATATTCTCCTTTTTTAAATGAGATAGAAACAGTAAACACAATGCATACCAGAGAAAATAGTACGAAAGATAGTTTAAATATGTTTTTAATAGTTATATTTTCATTAAAACGTAGAAAAGATTCTGATAATACATATGCAACTACCGGTGCCATTGCAAAAAACCCAATACTATAGGCAAACCGAGGGAATTCGAAGTATGCAATGGGAAGCGAAACACATACCAATCCAACAAAGTATATGAGATCTTTGTTATAGAGATGATATTTCCATCTTCGGAGGACTATAAGAAGACAAACAAGAAAAAGTATAAAAAAACTTACACTAAATGAGTAAGTGACACTTGTTTCTATAATTTTACGATATCCCGGAGAAAAGTAGCGGAGATACTCCAAGTTGCTGGCAACATGGAGGAGCCATGGAAAGTAGAGTGCAACTGAAACTAAAATAGCTCGAAGCGTAATTTTTAAATAATTTCTGTTAAATAATGCCCATACAATAAGTGCTGCTATTACAACCCACGGAAAGATCATGTGAGTATATAAAAGGACAGCGAGAAATAAGCCCGAAGCATAGAGGGCTCGTTTTTTTATAAGAATGAGTATAAAAGGACTCAAAAATAGTACCATCGTAGCCGGTATCGTTGCTCCTGAAACCCGCAAAAATGAAACATTGGCCGTAATACAAAGAAGATAGAAAAAACTTACTCTCCAATTAAAAATCTTTGCAATTGCATACGAACTCAGAGCCAACATGCTTATTAGATTAATCATCCATACTACTTGGATGACTGTATAGGGAGCAAACTTCATATACACTAACACTGCCATTAAAAAGTGGAATGCCGGCGGATAGAGATGTGGTCTTCCCTCCGGCAAGCTATCCCACGTCTCTTGAAGCGTAAGCCCCCCCTCTCGAACGAATGATTGAGCTGTTGCTAAATGGTACGAAAGATCAGATTCAATAGTCAAAAGTGAATTTTGAAAAATAACAAGGTAAACCGCAACTCCAATAATAATAAGTATGCAAGGAATGGTATAAATAGTGAGGGAACGAAGATTCATAATTATTTTTTTGGTATAGTATGGATTCTTATTATGCGGTATATCTTTAAAAATGAAAACGTTTCGATTGCCTACAGCACTATTGCTGATGGTAATCTTATTGAAACCAAGGCACTTGAACAATTTCTCGAAAGACAAAGTGTAAGGAATATTATTCTTGTTAGACCAGGTGGAAATACTATTCCTCATATTTCTATTAAACATCAATATGATTTTCCAAAGGAATTAGTACATGCCCATGCAGTTATAACGCAATTTGAATCTCATGTTTCAGGTGGAATTGGAGTACCTACGGCCGACTGTCCTGCACTTATAGGTATAGACATGAAAACAAATACTTTTGTAATTCTTCATATAGGATGGCTTCAGGTGTATACAAACCTTATAGACAAAACACTTAAAAATGTTTTCTCGCACTCATTATCTACAAAAAATGATATTCTTATCTTTAGTACTCCTGGAATCTGTAAGACATGTTTCACCTTTAATGGACTAAAAGGACGAATAAGATCTTCGCTTTTTAGAATAAGCCCATGGAAAAAACACCTTCAAAAAAACAGTGGCGTATATTCTTTTGATATTCAAGGGGCAATAAAAGATCAATTATTACACCTGGGTATTCCAGAACAAAATATCATTCTTGATCTTACCTGTACGTGTGAAGACAAAGAATTATCCTCACACCGAAGAGATAGAAAAAAGCGAACCTCAAGCAATTTTGTAATAGTGTCAAAACAATAATTATGAATAGAACAACCCCCTTTGAACATCAGCTGGGGGTTGTAAACTTCTTCTTTCTGTGGAGTAGCGCCAATGCCACAGGGATGGATTGGAAGAGCCACCAGAGAAAGAATGGGGCGAGCATATGCACGAGTATCTTCATGCCAACTCCTTTCTCCTACTACCTTACACCTCTAAAATAAATTTTTCAAGCGCGAGATCAAAGGGAGTAATCCCCCGACGAGCATTGTGGTAGATAGAAACCAAATCTGAAGAAATTCTTTTGAGCTCAGCGTGTGAGTATTTTTGAGAAAAACCAATAGATTTTTGATATACAAATGGGTTAAGCCCTGCGTCTTTAGCATTCTTTGCGCTGAGTGCTTGTAGAATTGCTTTGACCTGCCAAAAAAGAATGCCGTGAATTTCCTCATCAGCGATCTCACTCATTTTTGCTTTGGTATAGAGTACCCACAACTGTTTTTTATCTCTCTTTCCAAATGCATCAGTTAAAGAAAATATCTTGAAGGTCTTGTCCCGCGGAGCTGCTTCGGCTGAGAGGGATTCAAACTCCTGTACTTTCTCAGCATTTTTTTCAAATTTTGTGAGATCTGCTTTTGTTAATACACTTTCTAGAAATACAAAAATGTTTTCGGATTTACCTATATCTTTTATTCTATCGAGTACTATTTCTTTCGCTTCTTTATTACGAAAAACATTATCCATTTCCACAATTGTCTTTTGGGAGAAGAGTCCCATGCCAGAAATATTTTCCTCAAGTCGTGCTGCATCAAAGCCCTCATCATTCATTCGATCATGCGAGGCATCAGGTTTCTTTTTTATGAGACTAGTAACAAGGTCATGGAGCTTTGCCCGGGCTTTTGTGGAATCTGTTCCGTAAAGAAGATAAATCATATTTATTTTTGTTCTTGCATTGCACCCCATGTATCCCCTACAGCGCCATTGGCGATAATGGGTATGCCTTTTGTTTCTTCTGATTTTAAAATTGTTTGCATAGTGCTTCGAATTTCTTTTGAAAGTTTCTCCAAAAGTTCTTCTTTGATTTCAAAAATAAGTTCGTCATGTACTTGGAGAAGAAGTCGGGCATCTTTTTCGTACTTCTCTTTCTTTATATAGTCATCAATCTTTCTCATTGCGATTTTAATAATATCAGCCTGTGATCCTTGAATCGGAGCATTAATAGCCATTCGCTCTGCCTGAGCCTTGATATGTGGCATATGAGACTTGATACCTTCAAAATATCTACGTCTGCCAAATATTGTTTCTGTATATCCATTACGTTCGGTTTCAAATTTCACTTTATCGAGATACGCTGCAAGCTCAGTAAATGTTGCAAAGTATTCATTATAAAAGGTCTGCGCTTCTTCTCGAGTTCCACCTAAATTCGTTTTAAGAGCATTTACTCCCATACCATAGAGGATTCCAAAGTTAATCACCTTGGCCTTTCGTCGCATTTCTTTATCAACATTTTCTACAGGAATTTTAAACACCTGGGAAGCAACTTCGGTATGAACATCTCGACCTGATTTAAAGATATCAATCAGTTTTTTGTCTTGAGATAAAATAGCAGCAATACGTAATTCGATTTGAGAGTAATCAAACGCTGCAAGTTTGTAACCTTTTTCTGCAACAAATGCATTTCGTATATTTCTACCTAATTCAGATTTAATTGGAATATTTTGGAGATTTGGATTCTGAGCAGACATTCTTCCAGTGACTGCACCATTTTGAATAAACGTCGTGTGTAATCGCCCATCATCTGCTACAAGTGTTGGAATAGTATCAATATATGTTGAAAGAAGCTTTTGAAGCTCTCGATATTCCATAATATGCTCTATTATTGGATGAAGGTCTTTGAGCTTATCTAGCTCTGATTCTCGAGTAGACATCGCACCACCAGCAGTTTTTTTCTGACCTTTTACCTTAAGGCCCATTTTTTCGAAAAGAATTGTACCCAGTTGGCGCGGAGAATTTATATTAAACTCTTCCCCAGCTTCTTTCCAAATTGTTTTCTGTAATTTTTCAAGTTCTTTATGATACGTCTTACTTAATTCCTTAAGATACACTGTATCAATTTTAATTCCCCACTCATGCATATTATCGAGAATAGGAATGAGTGGGAGTTCGATATCAGCATACACTCTCTCAAGGTTTCTTTTTTTTATTTCTGATAGAATTTTTTCTTTAGCATTACTAAATGATGTAGTATCAGCAAAACGTAAAATATCTTCAAGCTGGGGGTTAGAAATATTAGAATCAAGTACCCATAATGCTAATGATATTTTACGAAGGTCGAGAGGATCTATGTCTTCCCTGGGCGCCATAGCCTTAGCGAAGGAGCCCTCCTCCGCAGAGCCTTCGACGGGCAACCCAAATGCATCTGTTAATCCTATAACCTCCTTAACTCGCACACTTAAAGACCGAAATTCTAGTTGCTTAAACAACTCCTCAACAGCTTTCATGTCAACAGACTCTTTCCATTCTTGTTCTGGGATTTTGAATTCAATAGGTGCATCACGTCGAATAGTAGCAAGCATTTTTGAAAATAAGGCTTCTTCTTCTCCTTCTTCTATCAAGCTCACAATTCGTGGAGTAACTCCTGCTTCTTTTTGAAATGCTTCTTTGTCTTTTTTAAGAGCTTTATAAATATTTTCTATGGTGCCAAACTTTTGGATAAGTGTGGTGGCGGTTTTTTCTCCAATACCTTTAATACCAATGATATTATCTGATGGATCTCCTCGAAGACCCTTGAAATCTGGCAGAAGCAAGGGTCCAAATCCATATCGTTCATTGACAGCATCTTCGTCATAAAGCACAACATCTTTAATCCCCTTTCGCATCGTATACACTTGCACTTTTTTATCAACCACAAGTTGTGTCGTATCCATATCACCTGAGGCGATAATAATATCTAAATCTTTATTACTTTTCATCTGCTCAGTAATGGTTCCGAGCATATCGTCTGCTTCAAATCCTGGTTTGTCATACATTGGAATCGAAAATGCATCAAACACCGTGCGAGAACTCTTCATTTGCGCTACCAGTGCCTCATCTGCTTTCTTTCTTCCACCTTTGTATTCTTTATATGCTTCGTGTCGATAGGTTGCCTGAGGAAGATCATACGCAGCTACAACATAGTTGGGCTTAAAATCTTCAATAATTTTTAGAATGATTGTTGCAAGTCCATAGAGCGCTCCTGTTGGCTCTCCTTTTGAAGAAGCAAAGTCAGGCAAAGCATGATACGCACGATGAAGAATCGCATGAGCATCAAGAAGAATAAGTATCTTTTTATCAGGATTCTTTAGAGATTGTTTTTTTGCCATTCCTTGTATTTTACACTAATTAATAGTTATTTCTCGTGTTGTCTCATCAATGAACGTGAAAGAAACAATATGGATATTTTCTGGTAAAATTTCCTGAACTCGCTCTGGCCACTCAAGCATAATAAGATTTTTTGGGTTTTCTATTATTTCTCTCCATCCGAGAACCTCAAGCTCTCGAGCTGATTCTAAACGATATGCATCAATATGAATTAAAAAATCAAACTTTTTATGGCTGAGTCTGTAGATTTTTTCTAAAACAAATGTTGGGCTCGTTACTGTCTCTTCTACTTCCAAATAACGTGCAACGTGTTGAGTAAATGTCGTTTTGCCTGCACCCAAATTTCCTTTAAGCGCAATAATAGTAGCTCCCTGCTCTAAAGGAGTTAAGGTATCTATAAAAGCATGCGCAATTTTTTTAAGATCATCAAGATTTTTTACGATAAACTTCTCAGATAATTTCATACGGGCATACTAGCATAAAAAAAGGCGATGCACTGAAGGGTGCATCGCCAAAAAGATTATGGGAACTATAACACGTGTGTACTCCTGCTGTTACTCCTTCCAGCCTTTGCCTGCTGCCATCACCGAACCCGAAGGTGTCGGCTTGACATCAGTGCTTTGTATGGGGAGCTTACTCGGAACGTCCGAAAGCGGGACAATCTGCTTCAAGACAAGTTTCGATTTTCTTGCCGTGAGATCGACGTCATGACGTTCAAGGTCACAGGTGTGGGCATCGATGAGAACAAATACCCCATAGAAGCGAACACCATCCTTCGACTGCCCCGGTTCGAACGTAAACGTCTCACCTGGGGCGACATCCTGCATTGGCTGCGCCGATAGGACGGTGATCTCCCTGTTCAGGGAGTTCTTGATCTTCATCGTCGACGAATCGACGAACTCGGCGTACGGTAGCGACGACGGCGCACCAATCGGCGACTGCGGAGGAGCTGCCTTCTGCTCAGAGCCACTCGGATTCGATGGACTTGGAGTAGTAGATGCTTGCGCACCCGATTTTCCATAGTCCATGAATCGTTGTGCCGGAGTGTCACTCATCCTCAACTGAGAAGGATTACCGCTCGACGGATAAAATCCACGACGAGACCGATCTTGTTCTGGATCAGGCCAGGTAACAGTGTTGTACGTCCGAAGCTCATCCTTGGCAACGAACCGCCAACGCCCTTGATCATCAATGATCTTAGCATATCCCGGTCCTGACCGATTCGTATTAAGAACATGCCAGTTATTGTCGTATCTCTCGTTGTACCTACGATAGCCGTAAGGATTTCCCCACGACCCACCATGGTTTACCAGGTGCGTATTGCCCCCGTAATACATACGAGGCTGGCGGTACCCACCAGAAACCGATCCGGGAGGAAAGCCACGACCTGAGACCTCAATCTCTTGATCGTACGCAGACTTCTCTGAGTACCCGTCCTGACGATGAGTCACATCGACAGAGTTTGTACCTTTGACAGTACGTTTGGCACTACCGGAGCACCCCTGCATAAAGCAGAAAGCTCCGAAAACCAAGACGATAGACATGAAACGTGACATCGTAAACTCCTTCCAAAATGGTTTTTGTTGAACATCGTACACACGTACATCTACCAGTAATTATGTCACACATTGTTGTTAAAGTCAATCGATTGTGTGGCCTATATAAAGGCTGTATTATAAGGTATATATGTTGGTCTTTGATGAAGAAAAGCAGGACAAAAAACTTGGTGAGCTTCGAAAAGCTCAGGAAGAGAGTCTCGCCCATTCCCTTTCTCGATCCTTTGGTGTGAGTTATATCGATCTTACGACAGCTGCAATCAACAGTGATGCACTTCGCCTCGTTTCAGAAGATGAGGCACGCGCTGCAAACGTTGCTCCTTTTGACATGGTTGGAAAAAAAATAAAACTTGGTGCACTTGCACCAGAAAGTGAAAAGACTGCAACGATAATAAAGAGACTTGTCACGGAAGGTTATATCCCCACGATCTATATGGTTTCTATAGAGAGTCTAAAAAAAGTATGGTCGCGATATACTGACCTTTCATTCTCATTAGAAACCAAAGGTGGTGCACTTGATATTTCAAGTGAAAAAATTGCATCTTTTCTTAGTGAAGTAAAAAGTCTTGAAGATGTAAAGAATCTTATTGATACAACAATTACCCAGAAGAAAAATTATAAAATTTCAGGACTTCTTGAAATTATTCTTGCGGGAGCACTGGCACTTGGAGCTTCTGATATTCACGTAGAACCTGAAGAAAATTTTGTACGTATAAGATACAGACTTGATGGAGTACTATCTGATATTCTTCATTTTGATAATGACATATTCAGATTGCTCCTCTCACGTATAAAACTCCTTTCAGGAATGAAACTCAACTTAAAAGGAGCACAAGATGGTCGCTTTAGTATTCACCTTGAAGATTCTGAAATTGAAATTCGTTCGTCTATACTTCCGAGTGCATATAGTGAATCGATTGTATTTCGTATTTTGAATCCAAAATCTATTGCTGTTCCCCTCGAACAATTAGGCATTCCTCCTAAGCTCCTTGAAATTCTTTTGCGTGAAGTAAGTAAACCAGAAGGTATGATCCTCACTACTGGACCAACAGGTTCTGGAAAAACGACAACGCTCTATGCTCTTTTGAAAAAAGTATTTACCCCAGAAATCAAAGTTATTACTATTGAAAATCCTATCGAGTATCACCTTCCAGGAATTGTGCAGACTCAAATCGATGCAGATAAAGGATATACATTTCTCGAAGGGTTGAGGTCAGCGTTGCGACAAGATCCTGACATGATCATGGTTGGAGAAATTCGAGATCAAGAAACGGCAGAAATTGCTATTAATTCTGCACTAACTGGTCACCTTGTATTCTCAACCCTTCACACCAACAATGCTGCGGGTACCTTCCCCCGACTTATCGATCTTGGAGTTAATCCCAAAATTATTACATCAGCTCTTAGTCTTTCTATGGCACAACGATTGGTACGAAAACTTTGTACAGAGTGTCACACAGAAGTTCCAATTGAAGGACGCAACAAGGAAATTGTAGATCGAATTCTTAAGACAATAAAAAACACATCAGAATATATTGATTCAATTCCAACAGTTATGGGTGAAGGTAAAGGATGTGAAAAATGTAACTTCACCGGATATCGGGGACGAGTAGGACTCTATGAAGCAATCTTACGTACCGAAGCCATTGAAAAAGCAGTAAAGGAAAATCCAAGTGAACGAGATATTTGGAAAGCAGCAGAAGGTCAAGGCATTCTTAACATGCAACAAGATGGAATTATAAAAGTTTTGAAAAAAATTACTTCAATTCCCGAACTTGAACGTGTGATAGATCTTGAAAATAGCTGGTAAATAAGCCGCCTTCATATAAAATTTCGGCGGCCGCAGTACAAAACAAAACCAGCAACTATTGAAGTTGCTGGTTTTGTTAAAAACGGTACTATAGTAAGAGTAGTAATCCACTACATAAATCTCTAGGCAATACTTTTAAACATTAAGAGTAAAAGTTAAACGTTCCGCTAAGGGGTTCCACAGTAACTTACCAAGGTAAGTAACCAGGGAATCCTCGAAAAAACGCTATGAAGCCTTTCAGAGCCTTTTGCCTAGAGGTTTATAGAGTAGATTTCAAAGAAAATACCTCACTCGAGGTATTTTTGCATCCTATCATGAAACAGATGAGGTGTCAAGCGGTTTGAGGTGTAAGTATTTGATAGAATGACTGTATGAATGACGATTTCGAACCTCAAGTTCCCCCTAAAGATGAAGGAATGTTTCTTGATAGCACACTTCGACCAAGTAAGTGGGATGATTATATTGGTCAAAAAAGTATCAAAGACAATCTGCATATTCTCTTAACTGCAGCTCGAGAAAGAAATACAGTACCAGAACATATTCTCTTTTATGGACCACCGGGACTTGGAAAAACTACTCTAGCTCATCTTAT
>JALYQZ010000031.1 GCA_030855525.1 bacterium | reverse complement strand
TCACTCCTTCTCCGGTTTTTCCAGAACACTTTAGAATTTGATCTTCGGTCACATCAAGCACACGACAAATTTCTTCAGTTATTTCTTTTACTCGTGCGAGCGGTGAATCGATTTTAGAAAGCACAGGGATAATCACAAGACCAGATTCTCGGGCCATGTTAAGCGTTGTGAGTGTTTGAGCTTGTACTCCTTGGGTTGAGTCGACAAGAAGAATTGATCCTTCTACAGCTTTCAATGCCCGAGATACTTCATAGTAGAAATCGACATGTCCTGGGGTATCAATAAGATTGAGAACGTACTTTTCATTTTTGTACGAGAAATCCATACGCACAGGCTGCATCTTGATAGTGATCCCTCGCTCTCGCTCAAGTTCCATCGAATCAAGGACCTGTTCCTTCATTTTGCGGGCTTCTACGGTATTTGTAACCTCAAGCATACGGTCAGCAAGGGTCGACTTCCCATGGTCAATATGGGCAATAATCGAAAAGTTGCGTAAATATCTTCGTTCCATCGTGGAGCTATACTATCCTAAAATTAAGAAAATTTCCAGGAAATTAGCCCATACTCCCATATAGGTTTAATTTTCAGTAGAAACAGAAACCAAAACTTCGAATGTATCTCTATTAAAAGTAAATATAATATTTAATGGATTAATATTTGGAGGACATCCAGACACATCGCAAATTTTAACTACCAATCCAGAATCAGCAATAGAGATGGTATTTTCATTTTCATTAATAGATCTTTTGTAGATTTTGACACTTGAAATACCATCAGAAGTATAAATTATTTCTTTTTTAATTAGATCATCCACAACAGTTTCAAACTGTTGCTTTGTCAAAAGTTTATCAAATTTTGCTACAACTTTATTTTCATTATTTTTTGTTGCATCCACTCTACTAAAATTTCCTATATCTTTTTTTTCAGTAAAATATTCTTTATTTGCTTCATTATATGGTATTGAAGGCACGCCTCCTTCAATAGTGTAAAGAGCTGGGGAAAATTGAAGGATGAGTACTTTTTGATTAGTCCAAACAAATATTATAGATACGATAATTGTGATAAACAGAATTATTGTGAGTTTCTTTTGAGAATTTATATTATTATTCTTTTTTTTATCAATCAAACCACCTATACACTTAAGTACTACATAGAAAAACAGTATATTTGATATAAGTGTAATAACAATAAGAGGAATCCCACTTAGTATAAAGAGGAATTCAGGTCCAGTAATCATTAAAGGATATACAATAAAAAGTACTGGGACGAAAAGAAAAGTATAAAGTGATGGTGATTCACTTCCTATAGATAAAAACACACCTAACACAGTTAGGATGATCCCGATAAGACATCCAATAATCCCCCATTTATGTTTTTGTAATTTCATTATATTTGTATTTTCTCATGTAATGCAAAGCACAGCAATAGAAATTATGTATGATCAATTACACCGCGACATCTGGTGGAATAACCTTTGTCTTCCAGATTTTTGATTTCATATTTGAAACAATAACCTCGAGCTCTTTGTTCTTGAGTACTTTAAGCAAAATAACACCAACAATAATTCCAAGAATTCCTGACAAAAATCCTTGCATAAAGATTCCATAAAATGTGTTGAGATCAAAGATCCTATCAAATAAATTAAGAAGCAAGTATGTTACATAGCCCATAATTATTGAAGCTCCAAGGGTTTGAAAAAGAGATCTCATAATTGCAGATGTGTATCCTTTAAAATCTTTTTCATATGCAATCCAGTGCATAATCATATTTATTGTAGTACCCAATGAGAATCCAAGTGGGAGCATAAGAACAAGTGACCCAGGAAGATCATCTACGCGCAAAAGTGATTGAATAAAATATCTAAAGAATGGGATGGTTGTAAACAAATATATTAACGTATATGAAAATACAATAATAAGTCCCGCAGAAACCACATTCATGAGCAACGGCTTTTTGGTATCACCACGAGAATAGTATGCTCGCACAAAAAGAAGGGTAAGACCTTGTGGAATAAGAGAAACGGTAAAGAGCGCAAGTGCTGCAGCAGTAAGTCGAGTATCAGACCAGCTAAAATTTCCTGACCCTAATATGACACGCACTATTTGAGCACGAAGAACAATAAACATTACCATAATTGGAATTGACCAAAATATTATATGTTTTGATGATGTAATCATCTGTTCCACAAATTTCTTTTTATCTCCTTGAGTATAAAGTCTTGTTAACACCTGAAATGCAGCAAGCGAGTAGCTCACTCCTACGATTGTTAGCGGTACAGATTGAAGATTCCACGAAAAATTAAAAATAGAAATAGCACCCCCTGCCATTGTTGCAGCAAAGGAAATTAAGAAAAACTTCGCTATTTCATTTGATGATAACGTAAGTGTCCTTGGAAGTGATGTGAGAATTACAGATCGAATTTCCCGAAAGTGAGCATTAAATCGTAATCGTGGAAATAATCCTTTCTTAAGTACAAAAGGCACCTGTATAAAGAAATGGAGAAATGCTCCAAGTGCAACTCCCCACGCAAGACCCTCCATTCCCCATAATCGATGGAAAAATACTATTCCTATTATAATGCCGAGATTATAAAAAATTGGGCTCAGTGCGTAGATAAAAAATCGTTTATAAATTTGTGTAACACTTGCGAGGAAATTCGAGAATCCTAAAAATATCGGTGATAGGAGCATAATACGCGTCATATGAATGAGTGTTGCATAATCCTGCTCTTCCACGGGAAAGAATATTTTTAAGAGAAATGGTGTGAATATAAATGCCAAAATAGAAATCGCAGCAATTGTAAAAAAGAAAAAACTAAACACAGCATCGATAAAAACTTTTACTTCTTTATGTCCCTTATCAATACGTTCCATGAGAAATGGAATGAGTACTGACATCGAAACTAATGATGCTACTGAAACAAACATAAAATCTGGAATTCGAAATGCTGTGTAGTAGATATCAAGTGCCTGACTTGCTCCGAATGTATAGGCTAATAATCTATCTCGAAAGAGTGCGAGAATCTGAGAAAGTAATGCAAAAAAACCAAGAAGATATGCAGCTTCGTGCAAACCACCTACCTCTCGGCTTATAAAATTGAAAACTTTTTTAACCATTATTATCTATCTGCTGTATCAGCTGGTTGATTTGTTTCTTGAACAGGTGGTTGAGATCGATTCTGTGGTTCTGCATCAAGTGGGGGTTGAACATTTGCAAATGGATCCCTACCGGTCTGTAGGTTTGAAAGAATAAGTTTCACTTCTGCGTTTTCTGGATTCGATATTGTTAGATCTTGGAATTGCTTGATTGCATCTGCAGTTCTCGTAAGTCGAGCGTATGAAAGTCCAAGGAAGTATTTTGCATTCGCATAATCGGGAGTAATTACGAGAGACTGTTCAAATGCTGATGCTGCACCTGAATAGTCTTTGTTGTCGTATCGCAAGAGTCCGAGCTGCAAATAGATTCCGGAATTCGAAGGATTCAAATATGCTGCTGCTTCTGTAGAGCTAATAGCACTTTTGATATCACCTTCATTTGCCTGAATCTGTGATAAGAAGTAAATAGCATCAGTATAATCTGGTTTAAGCTTGAGAGCTTCTGTAATCTCTCGTTTTGCTTTAGGAATGTCACTATGTGCTACATCAAGTCGAGCAATTACCAAGATAATAGCTGGGCTTTTTGGATTCAATTTCCGTGCCTCGGCATATGCAGATTGTGCACTTTCGTATGCTCCCTCAACTTTTAATGGAACAACTGATTCGTATACTTTTCCAAGCGTGAGCCAGTTTTGATAATCAGTTTTATCAAGATTAACTGCAGCTTGTGCAGAACTCTGTGCTGCACCCAAGAATGATCTGAACTGATTTTGTAACACCTCCTGTGATGTAGGTGTTCCTGTTTGTGTAAGCAGTTGATTAATTTTAATAAGATTAAGATCAGCGAGTGTTCTATAGTATTGATCTTCTTCACTTACTCGAAGTGCACTTATAAGATTGTTCTCAGCTCCAGCAATATCATTATTGATATTTGCAGATACTAATGCTTTGTTGAAGTATACGGATGCAATAAACTTTCTTCCAATTCCGTATGTTGCAATAAGTACAGCGAGAAGCAACACAATAAACACCAATACCGAAACAAAACTCGTTCGTGGATCTCGAATAAAATTGAATTTTTCCATTTTCACTAATCCATTCTGGATGAGTGACGCCATAAATATCCCTGTAAAGAAGAATGTAAGAATAAGGAGTGATGAAGATGGAACATAGATGAATGCAAAGATCCACAGATAGAGCGCAATAATAAATGATGAAATAGTTACGTAACCGAGGAATGAATCCGCATTCTTTGTGAAAAGAGCTTTAAATCCAGTATAGAGAAATAACGCGAAGAACACCAACCATGCAAGTGTTCCTATAATTCCTGTCGTTACTAAGAACGTTGGAATAAGACCAATTCCGTAGTTAAAATCTGTCCCCCAAAAAATAGTACTATTTATAACATCGGGTTTTGAAAGTAACCATTCATTAAGGAATCGATTTGGTCCAGCTCCAAACACAGGATTTCGAACAAAAGCATCTTGTGCTACATCCCATGTTGCAACCCATGATGGTCGAACTTCAATATTTTCGACTGCCAGTCGATCAAAGAATGTCATCCCCAATGATGAAAGTGATGTATAAAGATTACCTTTAAAAAGGATAAAAATAATAGAGACGATAATCACAGCAAATGATACTATAGGGACCGTTCTTTGAGCATCAACAGATTGGATTGGTGACTGATCGTGAAATACAGATTTATTAAAGGAGAAGTTATAGACAAAGAAAATCAATGCAAAAGCTGCAAGAATATACCAGATGGCAGTAAAGTTAATGATTGTAAGGAAGAAGAGTGAGACAACAAGGAGTGCAATAAATGAAGTTTTAATCCATCGATCAAGCTGCAAAAGTTCAAGCGTAATAAATGAAAAGAGCGCTGCTGCTCCAAAGTAAATACCAAGATCATTCCATCCTCCAAGCAAGGTCGCTGTTGGAGATGCAAGGACTCCAAATGAGAGAAAATCTGGTCCTACAAAAAGTCTTAATAATTGGAAAAGTGCCACTAATGGAATCGGTACAAGGAATGCAAGATATGCATACAATGTCCTTTTCTTCGTAGCAAAGAAAAATGCGACAAAGAATGCAAAGATACTGACCCCTATAATAAATGCCAGAGATCCAACTTCAAATCCTGATCCAACAATAGAAACTTTACGTGAAGCAGAGAAGAGTGAAGAAAAACCATATGCTACGGGGACAATTGCTAATGCTAAAAAGAGATAACTTTTCGTATAACCAATGCTTCCATCCTTAAGACGAGCTACAATACACGCACAAAACGTTACGATAATACCGATAAAAAGGAGAAGTACTTTAGTAAACTGGAATAAGACAACCTGAGAAGGTATAAAAAGAAGTGGTGTAAGAGCAATAATTGTTAATAATGACCACTGGGCGACCTTCTCTGCAACTGATTCTTTAACAGGAGTACTATTATTTATTATTGTATCTTGTTCCATATATAATTTTTAGCGTATACCTATTATAGGGTAAATTCAAACAAAATCCACACCTGAGTGTGGATTTTGTTACTTTGCACCTATAAGCCGAATTCTGTTATCGATAATTATTTATCTAGCTCTACAATTACTTGTAGAGTCAAGCGGCACTCTTCGTCCGCCGGAGCTATGTAATAGCGGAGGAGGATTCTCCTGCGCTGCTACGCAGCTTCGGCGAACAAAGCACGGCCTTGCACTCAAGTAAGGATTTAGCCGTTTCACCCGAACTAAATCGGTTCGTCACTGTTCGCACCTCGTGGATTGCTCCAGACGGGAATTACCCGCTACCCTGCTTCGTCCGCCATAGCTCTTGCGAGCGAAGGCGGATTCGTGAGTGTTCGGACTTTCCTCACCCCATATAGCTAAAGCTATGCGAGGCGCAATTATCCGATGCAAAGTGTAATAATTATGACAGAAAAAAATAATAAGTCAATTATCATTCCTGACGAATTTTGAAGTTCCGAGGAAATGGCTCTGCAATTGCCTCTTGCATACCACATTCATCATAAAAATGAGTTGTTGTATTAAAACAATAGTCTCGTGAACTCCATGTCGTCGTGGCATAATCATCATAAGGTGTAACACCATCAAAAATAATAATCTTGTTCCAATCGAGTGAAAGCGAGTAATCAAAATCTCCTGAATCATATACATTCTGTAATTGAAATTTTGATGCTCGTTTTATTGTCCCCTTTTTAAGATCTATATAATAAAAATCAAAGCTTACAACCGGACATGATCCACAGGTACCAGTCCCTAAAAGTGATGCAATACCAACTGTTGGTCCTTGTTTAATGAGGACATCACCATTAGAGAGGATTTTTGTTTCAGCAGTATTATTGATAAAAAGATCACTTCGAACTGTTTTGTTATTCTCTACGTATGTAAGCTTTGGACCACATAAAGTAAGATTATTTCCTAGTTGCTTCACAACATATCGATTTTTATAGACTGAGGGGGAAATTGTGGTGTCGTAAGGAGCATACTGATACCCCAGAACTTCATTTCCTATTGTAAACAATGTATTATATGCATCTTTTACCTGAGTAGGCATAAAGTATGTATATTTCTTATCGAGTCTATCAACGACTTCATAGTGACAACTTGTAATAATATAGTGTCGAGGATTATAAAGTGAAAATGTACTATATGTTGATGGATTTCCAAATGTTCTTTTTTCTGATGTAGAAGAAAATGGTCCTTGGCTCTCTTTGTTACCAGCTTTGAATACGTCAACTAAAACTCTCATGTCTTTTACTTGTAACGCATGAAATGGAGGCAGATGTTCCCAAGGAATAATCATTTCAAAGTTATATCCTTGTTCAGTTTCAAAGAATCGGGTAGAAAATGATGTACCCTTGGGTTGCAGTAATGCAACTTTTGATTGTTCTGAAGGAATAGTTATCGTGGAGGAAGTTGCTTTTAATGTCTGATATGCGGGTGTTGCATACACCTCAGCTTGGATATCTGGAGCTATCTGCCATTGTCGCTGAAATAATTTCTTAAATGAATCTCGATAACGTACTTGGTCACGAAACCATGTTTTACATAATTCGACATCTGCTAGAGAAAAACTTCCCACATCTTCTGATGTACATTCTTCTTCACTTTTAAGTGTTGGATGACCAAACTGATGTCCCCAACCAATGTCAGGTAATTCGAGAGGTTGATTGTCTGCAATCCATACTTCAATATGATCCTTGAATGTGAGGTTGGATATATCTTTTGGCCATAAAGGTGCTCCACCTATAATAGATCCTGCGATAATAAGACCTTGTTCTGTCTGATCAATCCAAATAGAGCCATCACGAGAATCCGCAGATTTTTTTGTGAGCGTATATGTTGGACGTTCCTGCATCCATTCAGTAACATCACCATCAAAACGCATCGTATTACCCTGAGAAAGCACAATCGTTTCTGCATCAAGGAGAATAGGCTTTTCAGTCTTTTTAAAATAAAAAAATAAAAAAATTCCAATCACAACACATACAAGAAGAATAGAAATACCCCAGATTTTCTGCTTGTGGGTAATAGTCATACTATCTTATAACAGAAATAATAATGGTTTTTAATAATTCTGGATTTGCAGATCCATGTGTTGCTTTCATTCCTTGTCCCACAAAGAACATCAATGATGCTTCTTTACCTGCTTTGTAATCTGCTGCTACTTTTGGATTATCAGCAATGATTTTTTCCATGATAGCTTTTAGTTCCCCCTCATCATTTTTTTGAAGTAGTTCTTTTTCCTCAGCAATTTTTGCTGGCTCACCTCCTTCTTTGTACATGATTGCAAGAATATCTTTTGCTGCTCGAGAATTTATTTTATTCTCACCAATCATGTGAATGAGTGCTGTAAACTGTTTATCATCAATAGGTTTTTCCTCCCAAAATTCTGGTTCCTTTTTTACCATTCCAAGAAGATCCGAGCTAATATAGTTTGATGCAAGTTTTATAAGTTTTTTATTACCATTAAAATCTGCAATGAGCGCTTCAAAATAATGTCCCCATTCCGGTGATTGAATATAAATTTCTATATCAAGAGGACGAAGTTCAAATTCTGTAGCATATCGTTCTCGTTTAGCTTGGGGTAATTCTCCAATTTCTTTCATTAATTCTTCCTTTTGAAATTCTGGAATTTCGCTCAATCGAAGTTTTGGAAGATCAGGATCTGGAAAATATCGATAGTCATGAGAATCTTCTTTCTTTCGTTGTGAATACGTAGCTTCTTTGGTCTCATTCCATCCTCGAGTCTCTTGATC
>JALYQZ010000021.1 GCA_030855525.1 bacterium | reverse complement strand
CAGTCTTAAATGAGTCAATGATATTCTTTCCTTCATCTGATGTATCAACAGTAAGTGAGATTGTGTCACTTGGACTGAGGCCTGCTTTCTTTCGAAGATCTTGAAGTGAACGTATAAATTCTCGTGCCTGACCTTCAAGTTTGAGTTCAGGAGTAATGGTTGTATCGAGTTCTACTTTCCCTTCCTCTGCAAATTCAATAATTTCTTTTACATTTACCTCATCCTTCAATAGGTCAATGTAGAGCCCTACGATATTTACTTTAAGTGATGCCAATGGTTGTCGAACCTTAATTCCTACTTTGGCGCGTGCTTCAAGACCCAAAGAAACAATATCTCGAGTCTTTTGCATGCTAACAATAATATCTTGATCAGCTTCTTGTGGTTCTGGCCAAGATTCAAGATGGACACTTTCTTTTCCATCTTTGCCTTTTACCTTTTGATACAAATCTTCGGCCATGAATGGCATAAAAGGTGCAATAAGTTTTGCCGTTTCTCGGAGAATATATCGAATTGTAAGAAGAGCATTATCTCTATCTAGAATATCATCTCCCTTAAATCTGTCGCGAGATCTTCGAAGGTACCACGTTGAAAGATCATCAATAAATAATACAAATGGTCTCGCTGCCCTATCAAGCTCATACTTTTCAAGTGATGCTGTTACTTCTTGGGTAATCTGATTAAGTCGTGCTGTAATCCATTGATCAAGGACATGCGGACTTATTGGTTTTTCTTGTAATTCACCTACACCCTTCTCATACGTTTTGTAAAAAGTATAAACATTATCAAGTTTTGAAATAACTTTCTTTACTACTTCATCAAGTCCTTTTTCTGAGAACGCAATATCATCAGCACGCACCGCAGGGGATGCCATGAGAAAATACCTCAATGCATCAGCACCATATGTATTAAAAACAGTATCAAGTTCTGGATAATTTTTGAGACGTTTTGCCATCTTCTGACCATCCTCTGCAAGTACAATTCCATTTACCAATACATTTTTGTACGGTGATACACCAAAAAGTCCTGCGGAAAGAACAAGGAGTGAATAAAACCATCCTCGTGTCTGATCTTGTCCTTCTGCTATAAAATCAGCGGGAAAAAACTCGTTTTTATCTATTTTTTCTTTATTTTTAAATGGATAATGTATAGATGCATATGGCATGGATCCTGATTCATACCACGTATCAAATACTTCGGGAATTCGATGCATCTCTCCACCACACTCACAACCAAAAGATATTTCATCTATATAAGGTCGATGCAGATCGAGAACATAATTATTATGTGGAATTTTCGCATATTCCATTTTCTGGACTTGTGCATTTATAAACTGAGTCTTTCTCCATTCATCTTTTGAAATCTTAGAAATATCATTTCCCTGTACTACAGAAATAAGGAATCTGATTGGATCATTATGCGAAACAATCAAAATTGTTTTATCGTTATATTTTGAATCAATTTCATTGATGAATGATGCAACTCTGTTTAAAACATCTTGTGGAGATTCTCCTCCTGGGACTTTTTCATTGATATCTCCCCACTTCTTTGTTGCCCAATAGGTATGCCAAGAATCAACACCTTTTTTATTGTAGTCTCCAAAATTATATTCCCGAAGACGTTCATCTAATATCAAAGAATCCTTACTCAAATTCAATTTTTTTTGTATAAGTTCTGCAGTTTGTTTTGTGCGGAAGAGATCAGAACTTATTATAAGATCAATTTTTTTGTCTTGTAATTTTTGTACTGCTTCCTCTACTTGCCTAACACCATTGTCAGTAAGACAATGTACATTTTCAGGATCACAGCTTAGAATGTTTTGTTTATTATTTTCTGCTTCTCCATGACGAATAATAAAATAGTCATTTCGTTTCGTGTGTTTTTTAAGATCATCAATTGAACCTATAATTTCTTTTTTCTCACATATTTTACAAACCCATACAGGAAGTGGTGCTCCCCAGTATCGTGAACGTGATATTGCCCAGTCTCGAGCATTCTCAAGCCACTTTCCAAAACGACCTTCTCCTATTTCTTCAGGAACCCATTGTACTTTTTTATTAAGATTTACCAGTGTATCTTTTATCTCAGTAACTTTTACAAACCATGATTCAGTTGCATAGTTAAGTAATGGTGTGTCACATCTCCAGCAATGTGGGTATGAGTGAATTATTTTTTCTTTTGCAAAAAGCGTTCCTTTAACTGCTAGTAGCTTAATAATTTCTACATCCCCTTTCTGATGATCATCTTTTGGCTTTGCTGTATATCCTGCAAGATCTGTTACTTCTTTTTTAAAGAGACCATCCATTCCAACATGATGAATAACAGGAAGATTTTCTCGAGTAGCGAGCTTATAATCATCTTCTCCATAAGCTGGAGCAATGTGCACTACTCCGGTACCATCAGTTGTTGTTACAAAATCTGCACCGTATATTTTCCATGCATTCTCTTTTCCTTTAAGATCCTGGTTTTGATAGTAATTAAAAACTGGTTTATATTTCTTCCCAACAAGTAAATTTCCTTTTACCTCTGATTCAATAGTATGTGCTTTATCTTTAAAGACATATACGACTCGTTCTTTAGCAACAATATATTTTATATTATCAAAATTAACGACTGCATAATCAATATCATTTCCAACAGCTAATCCTACATTACCTGGAAGCGTCCATGGGGTTGTCGTCCATGCAAGCACAAATGTTGCTGGTTCATCAGTCAGCTCAAATTTCACATACACAGAAATATCAGTGATATCTTTATATCCTTGGGTAACTTCAAAGTTTGAAATTGAAGTCTCGCATCGAGGACAAACATACATAACTTTGTATCCTTGATTAATGAGATTTTTCTGATGAAGCGTTTTAAATGACCACCAGATAGATTCTGTATATGTTGGTTGCATCGTTAGATACGGATCATCCATATCTACCCATCGTCCACTTCGAGGAATAATTTTTTTCCATTCAGCATCATATCGAAGCACACTTGCTCGTGCTGCTTCATTAAATTTTCCTATTCCATACTCTTCAATATCTTTTTTGTTTTTGAGACCTAATTCTTTTTCGATAAGATTTTCAACTGGGAGTCCATGAGTATCCCATCCCCATCTTCGAGGTAC
>JALYQZ010000019.1 GCA_030855525.1 bacterium | reverse complement strand
TTTTTTTCATTTTTCTAACCTCCATTTTGGTTTGTTGAAGCTGTACTTTGATCAAATGGGAACACTTGAATTTCTTCAAGATGCATGTATCCAGTTCCATTAGCTTGGACCTTTACATATTGACCCGGAATATTGGGAACCATAATTTCGTACGTAGTTCTATAATCTTCTTCAAATACTCTTGGATCCCTCCAAACTTCTACATTATTGGCATTAAGAATGGATACAGTATAGGTAAGATTTGAGGTCCTATTTGTATTTGTTCTTTGATTAAGAATGATCCTTCCAATATTTTGGGTCGACCCCACATTGATTTGTACCCATGGATTTGTAGATAAGGTACTTTGATACCCATTGTATATGTCGCCAAAGCTTGATTTTGCACCATCTGTCAATTTATCAAGCGTGTTTCCAGCAGTTCCTAGATTTCCAGTTGGTATAGTATTTTGTGCAATATTTTGATTTGAAGATGGGGGAGGTCTTTGTGGTGTCGTTGAGCTTGTTGTTGATGCTTGGTTTTTAATGTCTTGTTCAGCTCGGGCAGCTTTATCTGAAGCATCTTGGGCTTGTTTTTTAACAGCAGCAAGCCAATCATTGTTTGAACTGTTTCCAGAAGAATCTTTAGATGATCCGAGTAATCCTTGTGCTCCCGCAAGAAATTGTTGGAAGACTTGATCAGCAAGAGCATTGATAATCTTATCCAAGTTATCAGCAACACCAAGTTGATCAGCTGGTACCCCAAGCTGTTTATCAAGCACTCCTGCAATTGTTTGCCCTGGTGTTACAATTTTACAAATTTCATCACCTTCAATTCCGTCATAGTACTCATCGCCACCTTC
Organism: bacterium; assembly: GCA_030855525.1. Lineage (GTDB taxonomy): Bacteria > Patescibacteriota > Minisyncoccia > Phycocordibacterales > JAKAEA01 > JALYQZ01. The sequence goes on along the minus strand of JALYQZ010000019.1, from coordinate 14,920 downwards.
AACTTCATTTCCGTCAGCATCTTTTACAACTTCTCCTTCTTCGAGGCCACGACCGTCATCTTCTTCACACACTTCTTGTGAGAGGAATCCCCCTCCCCAATCAAGTTCAAGTTTCTTTTCCACTACTTTTTTTCCAATTCTCATTTGTGCCTCAGCAGCTGATTCTAAATATGCACCATAGATATTATTGTTTGGGTTTTGTGTTAATGAAATCCATCCTTCCCAACCACCTTCTTCAAAGTCTTCATAAAAATTATCCATGTTGTTTACAACATCAGAAAGTGTACATTTAGATTTCTGAGAATACTCAGCTGAATACTTATTGGAATAATTCAGTGTAATTGCAAGTTGAATATGAACTTTAAATGGACTGCACAGGAATGCCAGATCAGATCCCAGGATCATGTCCCCAAGGATTTGATCTCCGATATCCATAAAGAATTGTCCAGGATTTGTGACGAAGAATGGCTCACCATTAAATCCTCCATTGATCCATTGCACAATCTGGTCTGTCATCTGTGCCAAAAGATACTTTGCAATTCCAAGTGCAAGTCCTTGCTCGATACAATCTTTCCAGAAATTACTTAATCCTGATGCAGCTGTTTCTGAGTTACTACTTCTTGCTCCATTGTCACCAATGGGAACACTGAAGATTGCTGCAGCCACATTTTCAGCAGCACTCAGTGCATATGCGATAGCATATTTAGCTAAGCATGCGGTTGCGGGGATAACTGCTTGAGCTTGTGCTTCAGCTTCACGAGGCATAAAAGCTAGGCTCGCTGGCAACAAAAAAGTAGTAATAAGACTTACTGTTAAGATTGATTTTAGTATTTTTTTGTAATACTTCTTAATTAACATGTTAATGTGGAATCATATTTAAGAAACCGAATCCATCTTCTCCAGCACTAAAGACAATACTTTGCTCAGCATAATAATTTTGTATTCCTCGATGAGCAGCAACTATAGCAAGTGATGCTTCATTATATTGTCTGAGTGCAAGAAGTGAAACAGCAGCATCATCAAAAACCTTTTTCATTTGAATATCAGCATACATTCCTGAACTAAAGCCATTAATGAAATCAAGATGAAGCGATGCAAGAGGTTGAGGCACAGGAATCTTTAAAGCACCATCAATAATTTTTTTGTATGAATCAATTATTGGATCGAGATCTGCTAAATCTTTTGCATCTCGAGTGTCAATTGCATGACTGAGAATAAGTAGTTCATCAATTTCAGTTTTGAATCTGTTATTCTTAATATTTGCTCCCATTGCTTGAGCATAATTTCGTAATGCCTGCGTACTTATATCGGAAGTAATTTTAATATCACTAGTGGAATATACTCTTGCTCCATTGGTAGTAAATTTCGCTGCGCTCAATGAATTCTGGATGATTTGAGCTTCCATTTCAGGAGTTAATTTTTTTCCCGACTGTTTGATTGCAATATAATTTGCAAATACTTCCCGTGCAGCGATACCAATTTGTGATGATGTGGCTTGCTGGGTTCCTGCTACGAGATCTACTTGTTGAGTTATAGTTATTTTATCATTAGGACCTTTGATCATTGGGTTCCTTCCCCCTTCTACTTCAGCACCATCTTGTGTTCCATCTCCATCTGAGTCGGCAACTCGAGGATTACTTTTCCATAATGACTCTTCCCAATCTTTTAATCCATCACTATCAAAATCAATTTCTCGAATGTCATTTTGAACACTTTCAGATTTTACTGAAACTAAATTATTAGCATTTTGTTCTTCAAGTGTCTTTGCTTTGGGTGAATAAAATACTGCAAAGATAATACCACCTGTAGCGATTATACAAGCTGTAATTATTGGTATTATCTTTTTGGATGGTAACCTCACATCAATACATTATTTGTTCTTCTATTATAGCAGGAGACTCGGCTTTTCTTTGCTCAGCATGGGGATAACAATATGATATACTTTTGAAATGAAAAAGCGGTATGTCTATTTTCTCCTAACAATTCTTTTTTTTATTGTTTTCAATGTTTCTGAAGTGTATGGATTTACCTTTTTTCGAAGTCTAAAAGTGGGAGATCAAGGAATTGATGTCCTGGAATTACAAAAAATACTTAATTCCAACTTTGAAACCCGTATCTCTACTACTGGACTGGGTTCTCCTGGTCAAGAAACACAGTATTTTGGGAATTTAACCCGTTTAGCTGTCATTAAATATCAAAATAAGTATGCCATTGATGTTCTCGCTCCTGCAGGACTGAGTGTAGGTACTGGTTTTGTTGGTCCATTAACTATAAAAAAACTCAATACTATAGCCATATCATCACAACCAGCTCAATCGACAATTAAAAGTGCTGATCCCTTAATAATAAAGCCCCAATCGCAAACTCAGTCTCAGCCATCTGCAACTTCACAAAATATTCAAATGGGCTTAAGTGAGGGTGAAATGGTAGTTTATAGTGCTATGCCCAGAGAAGTGCGTCCTGGTGAAAATATCGTTGTTTATGGGCGTGGATTCCCAGTTTCTGGAACGGGTGTAAAGTTAGGAGGGACTACTCTTAAAGATATCATTAGAATAAGTGATACGGAATTATCCGTCTTAATTCCTAAGGATTTTTCACAAAGTGAGTACACACTCTCTTTTTCACACCCCTCAAAACCTATTGTTAATCCACCTCATAAAATTCCTATTATTGTTACTAACAATCCTCGCAAAGCTCCTAAAATTATAAGCGTTTTTCCTCAAATGATTAACGAAAATGACACAGTTACGATAACTGGTGCTGGTTTTAGTAAAAATAATACTATATATAGTCTCATGGGTGAGATAAAGAACATTTCTTCTTCAGATGGCACTACATTAACATTTAAACCAGCAGACTTCTCTCAAATCGCTCAATTAAAGATAATTCGAGAAAAAATAGGCGTTAATTCAACGAAAGGTATCTACCTTCCATTAGGAGTAGTAAATGAAGGGGGTTTTACTCTAGATAAGGTATACTTGATAATAAATAAATAGCATGAAGTCAATTTTAAAAATTATTGCAAGTATCTTACTATTTGTTTCTGTATTTTTTACAAATCCCGGAAATGCCTCAGCTCAATTACATTGGGGAGGATTAGACGTCGGAGACTATTACTACACATGTACATGTGCCAATTCTTTGGCTATGGGCATAGTTTATTCTTGGTTTTATCCATTATATTTGAATAATCCAACTCCATATACAGGAGCACTTACCTGGTCTTACTATCTTGGATCATTTACATTTGCAAATTATTACATCCATCCAGGCGCCTGGGGATTAGGGTATTATACTCCTGGTATACAGCTCTGTTGGTTTGTTGTAAGTTATTATCCTTATACATGTGCACCACTTTATACGATTGGCCATATATATGGATCAGGTTCTTCTCCTTAATTATTTAAACATTTTACTAACGAAAACCACTGCCCGAGCGTGATATCTTCTGCTCGGGCAGTTTTTTGTACCCCGGTTTTTTCAAAAGCTCTTTCGAGTAGCTCTGATGTGTATATATCTTTTAAATTCCCTATAGCCATCTTTCTTTTGTGTGCAAAAGCAGTCTTTACTACTTTAAAAAAATTATCTTCAGGAATATCTTTGAAAGCGTTTTTTGAAATATTTTCAATAAGTAGTATTCCAGAATCTACTTTTGGTTCAGGTGAAAAATACTTTGCTTTGACTGTACCTACATATTTTGGAGTACCATAGGCTTGTACACTCATAGAAAGAATACTCTCCTTTCCATCACGAGCAACAATTCGCTGAGCAACTTCTTTTTGAAGGAGGAGTACCATGCGTGACGGTTGATTATGAGTAGTAAGAAATTTTCGAACAAGTGCCCCTGTAATATAGTACGGGATGTTAGCAATGACTTTATACTGTTGAGGAAAAGTCGTAGTATCAGATTCAAGTACATCTTCTTCTCGTATTTCTAATTTCCCAGAATCAATTTCTTCTTTAAATGTTTCTTGTAGTACAGGAATTAATCGAGCATCTTTTTCAATAGCAATAACCTTTCCTGCATGTTCGACAAGTTTTTTTGTGAGTACTCCTTTTCCAGGTCCAATTTCTACTACAGTATCTTCAAGAGAAAGTGCACCTGCTGAAATAATATCTCGCACAGCTTCTGCTGATTTAAGAAAGTTCTGTCCCAATGATTTTTTAGCAAAGAAACTCATGGGCACACTCTACACCAAACTAGTCAAAATAAATAGTTTTGATTGCTTTTCTATCTCCAGATCCCCTTCTGTCTTCCGATTGAATAAGGTCATCATCCATTTCAATCATAAATTCTGATGGTACGTTCATTTGTTTTGATCCAAATATAGTTCGCATCCCAGCATAAGTTAAAAATAATTTTTTCCGTGCTCGAGTGAGAGCAACGTAAAACAATCTTCGTTCTTCTTCAAGATCTACGTTTCCATCACTTTCCCCCATTCGTCGATGTGGGAATAAATTTTCTTCAAGTCCAGTTACAAACACATAATCAAACTCAAGGCCCTTTGCGGCATGCACGGTCATGAGTTTTACAGCATCCTGATTTTTAATGAGACTATCTTGATCTGTAGCAAGTGCAGCATCGGAAAGTAAGGCATCAATTCCCTCTTCTATTGTAAGCCCGTCATACTTTGTGGCAAGCGTTACCAGTTCTTTGCTATTTTCAAGTCGCTCAAGATCTTCATCGAGTTTACTATCTTTAAACATATCTTCGATTCCAGTTTCTTTAATTATAAACTTAATTGTTTCACTTGGTTTTCGATTCTCGGAGGCCTCTTTTATTTTTCCAAGGAGTTCATAGAAGTCATCAATCTTACGTTGAGTGCCTGCAGGTAAAGTTTCTTTTTGTCCTGCAAAAAGTTTAAGAAGTGTTACTTTTCCTAATCCCCGAGCAGGAACATTTATTACTCGTTTCATATCAGACATTCCATCAGGATTAAGTGAAGCGCGAAGATATGAAAGAATATCTTTCACTTCTTTTCGTTCAAAAAACCGTACCCCGAGAACCTGATATGGCAATGAGTTTCGAAGCAATGCTTCTTCAAGAATTCGAGACTGGAAGTTGGCACGATAGAGAATCGCAATTTCTCGAGGAGATACATGTTCTTTCATCAAGACACCTATTTTTTCTGCAATAAATTCTGCTTCATCTGCTTCATCATATCCCCCATATACACCAATACGTTCCCCCTCTCCATTTTTGGTGAAGAGTTTTTTGTCTCGACGCTTTTTATTTTTCTCAATAATTCTATTCGCTGCAGTAAGAATAGTTTGAGTCGATCTATAATTTTCTTCAAGTAAAACCACTTTTGCTTCAGGGTAATCTTTTTCAAAGTTAAGGATGTTTTGTATATCTGCACCTCGCCAAGAGTAAATCATTTGATCTATATCGCCCACGACACAAATATTTTTGTGCTGTGCCGATAATAGTCTTGCTAGTGTGTACTGGACCTTGTTGGTATCTTGGTATTCATCAATGTGTACATATTTCCATAAAGCTTGATAATGTTCCAACACTTCTTTATTGCTTCGTAAAAGCAAAACAGTTTTTAGAAGGAGATCATCAAAATCGAGTGCTTTTTCTTTTCGGAGTATTGCCTCATATCGTTTCCACACATCAGCAACCATACGATTGAAATAGTTATTACCAACTTTTTCAGAGTAAGAATCTGCAGTTTCGAGATTTCCCTTTGCACGAGAAATACTATTCATCATTTTTCCTGGATCAAACTGTTTTGGATCAAGTCCAATTTCAGCCAGAGACTCTTTAATAGCACGCTTAGAATCATTTTTATCAAAAATAGCAAAGTGTCTAGGTAAGTTGAGAAGTCGTGAATTTTCTTTAATGATATGTACTCCCAGTGAGTGGAACGTACTCATGAATGGTTTTTCATGAAATGAAACAGGGAGATTCAAATCCCGATCTTCATCGAGGAGTTTTTCAATTCGCTCTTTCATTTCTTTTGCAGCCTTATTGGTGAAGGTAATTGCAATAATATTTTTTGGAGAAACTCCTTCTTTAATGAGATGAAGAATTCTAAATGTTACCGTTTTTGTCTTCCCTGCTCCCGCTCCAGCAAGGATTAGTAATGGGCCGTCTTTATGTTGTGCTGCTTCACGTTGTGCAGGATTCAAAGCTTCAAGATATTTCATTCTTATGACTATATCATCATAGAACTCAAAAACAAAAAACCGCCCATTAGGCGGCTTTATTAAACTGATCACTATCATTTTCTTCTTCAATAGTTCCTTCTATAACTTCTGGAAGCTGTTGGGTTTTTGGTTTTGCAAGCTTTTTCTTTGAAGCAAATTTTCCTAGAAGACTTGAAAAAAATTTCTTTACACGAGATTGTTTAGGAACTACTTCTACATTATCAGGTATGTTAAGTACAACTGGCTCTTGATGAACTTCTTCTTGAGGTTGTACTTCTCTAAATTTACCGATTCTTAGGTCCTCATTAAGCTTGAGTATTTTTTGTTGATCAGCTTGTCTTGTAGTAAGTTTTTCTTGTTTTTTTGTGAGGTAGCTTACAATATTCTCTTCTTCATTTTCTAGTGTTTCAAGTGTATCAACAAGGTCTCGATATTTACCTTCATATACTCTTATTCCCATACTTTTATCATTTTCAAACCCATTATTCCTCATTCGAATCTTATCTGCACTATCTTTAAGAAATAAATGCTGTTTTTTTGCACGTGGAAGTCGCTCCTTAATTTCTTTTAGTGTGAATTCATGAGTAAGAAGTGTTTCACTAATTTCATCAAGTTTAGATTCGTCAGCTAGTTCATAGGTATTCAAAGCATCCTCGTAGCTCATCAAACCTGTTTCTGTAATTGAGGGTGAAATATCTACAAGAAGTTCCTCTGGAATATCTTCAGGACCTTCTATTTCAAATACACTTGTATCATTTGAAGTGTCAATAATTTCTGGATCTTTTATAACAGGGTCTTGAGCAGCAATTTCAGGAATAGATTGATCAAGATCATACACTTCATTTTTTGCTGGGGGTTCTTCAATAACTGGTATTTTAGTTTCAGTTGAATGTTCTGTTGCTTCTGCTGGAGCTGATGATTCAGGAATTAATTCTGGTTCAATAATAAGTGCTGCTTCAGGAGCCCCTGGCACATCGGATGCTTCTTTAACTTTAAGACGAACAACGCGCTTCTCTATTTTTGATTTTTTTACTGGTCGTGGTTTTTGACTTAAAATTTTAGAAATCTGTTCATTTTCACGTACGGTTATCTCCTCCGGTCTTATTTCTTCAGAGGTTACCAGTGGGCTTCTACTGGTTCGTCGCTTCTTTGCTAATTCCGGTGCTCCAACGAGTGTTGCAACAGAATCCAGATGATGTTTACCGGTATATACTTTCTTAGGAGTTTTTTTTGGAATACTTGGATGTTTTATTCCAAGCTCATTCATAATTGCGTCAACAGCCGCTTCATCATTTTTTGATTTCTCCAGAGAAAGAACATTACCTACATCTCTAATTTCTTCGTTAACTATTTCTAAAGCCACAGCTTCTTGTTGCGCTTTAATTGCAGTTCTTCGTCTATTGATGATTTCTCGGTATTTCTCAAGCTTTTCTTGGTCTTTTCGAATTGATCGAGGAGCACTTTTTACGCCTTTTCCAACCATAATTTTTTTAGGACTGACTTTTTTATCAGCTGGTTCTTCAAGGCTTGTTGCGTGTAATTCCCACTTGTTTTTCATTTTTTTTATGGTGTAGTGTTATTTGACGAGTTTTCTGTTTCCTTATTATACTCCTAATTCAAGCCTTAATCCTAAATTAATGAAAATTATCTGTGGATAACAGGTTGACTTCCCAAGCTCATTGTTTATAGTGATGTCTGACGAGAAATTGCTCGTCAAAACACCGATTCTACCGAACGATTATATGGCTCTAATTAGCCATTATACAGCATATGCCGAATTCTAACTTTAATCTTAGGCTTATTATACCGACTCATCAGGACCCTAACCGCAGAGCTTTAGTGACAAAACTCGGTTGGGCGACAAAATATGTATTTTTAGGGATCTTAACAGTACAGTTTGTACTCCCCTCATCATACTTAGGATCTTCTCACGTTGCTGATGCAAGCATTCGTAGTGCTGTTTCAAGTATTCTTGGAATTGAAGCTATTGCTGCAGAAAGTGAAGTTGGAACCAATTCACAAAAAATGCCTTTATTAGAGGCTCCAGCTAATTTTGTTATTATCCCGCTATCCGCTTCTGCAACCCCACTTACCGAAAATAGAGCTCTAATAGCTAGTACACTTATTGTTGCATCAACTACCGGGGCTACCACCCTTAAAGCTGATACATCAGATGCACCTACAGATAGCCAAATCAAGACTTACAAAGTGAAAGCTGGAGATACTGTATCTGACATTGCGAAACAATTTGGGATCTCAGCAAATACTATAATTTGGGCAAACACTCTCCCTAGAGAAAACTCTATTAAAGTAGGTCAAACTCTCGTTATACTTCCTATAAATGGTGTTAAATATGTTGTTAAGGCGGGGGATTCAGTTAGTGGTATTGCTTCAAAGTTTAAAGGAGATAATCAAGAGATTATTGCTTACAACGACATACAGGGAGGAACACTGAAAGTTGGTGAAACAATTCTCATCCCGGATGGTATTCATACAGTTTCTCAAGCTCCAGCTATTCCTAAAGCTGTAGCTACGGCAAAAACTTCTGTTGTACAAAAAGTTGCAAGTGCAGCTCTTGGTATTGGAGTCGCTCAAGCTGACGATGTACCATCTGCCCCTGTTCCAAGTCCTTCTGGTTATTATAGTCGCCCAATTTCAGGCGGAACAAGAACTCAAGGTGTACATGGAACAAATGGTGTAGATCTAGCCGCTTCATGTGGTACTGCTATTTATGCAACAGCTGGAGGAACAGTAAGTGTTGCAACAGCAAATGGATCTTATAACGGTGGGTTTGGTAATTACGTTGTTATTAACCACAGCAATGGTTCACAGAGCCTCTATGCTCATATGAAGAGTGTTTCTATTACTCCTGGTAGTTCAGTGGATAAAGGTCAGCAAATTGGGACTATTGGTGCTACAGGCAAAGTTAATGGAGCTACAGGATGCCATGTTCACTTTGAAATTCGCAATGGACCTCGTAATCCATTTTAAAAACTAAACCTTAATACGACCTCTTTGGTCGATATTGCAACGCCTCAAGTATTGATTCCGAGTCTACACTCGGTTTTTCTTTTAAATCAGCAATTGTTTGAGCAAGTTTCATCATTCTATGGTGTGCTCTTCCTGATAACTGGAGACGCTCTGCTGATGAAGTAAGGATTTCTTGAGCATCTTTATCTAAATGGATATAAGTATGGAGATCTCGAGCATTCATTTCACTGTTAGTTTTTATTTCTCGAGGGTGATATTTAAATCGTTCTAGCTGACGTGAACGTGCTGCCTCAACTCGTAAACGGATAGTTTCAGTAGTTTCACCTGATGCTCCCTTTTCACTTAAACCTTGGTGATTAATTACAGAGACTTCTGTCCAGATATCAATTCGGTCTATAATTGGTCCTGATATTTTTCGTTGATATCGTAAAAGGTTTTGTTGACTACAACTGCATTCTTTTTCTTTGATACCATGATTGCCACAAGGACATGGATTCATAGCTACAACTAGAATAACTTGTGCAGGGAATGTACTTGTCCCTTTTGCTCTCGAAATTGTAATGACGTGTTCTTCCAATGGTTGTCGAAGTGCATCAATCACATTACGATCAAACTCTGGAAATTCATCCATAAAAAGTACCCCTCGATGTGCTAAAGTTATTTCTCCAGGTTTAGGTATTGCACCCCCACCTACTATAGATATATATGAAGACGTATGATGAGGAGAACGAAATGGTGCACGTGTCATAATCTCCCCTTTTAATATTCCACAAACAGAGTGAATTGATGTAACTTCAAGCATCTCTTCAAAACTTAAAGGTGGTAAGAGGTGAGTAAATGCACGAGCTAGCATCGTTTTTCCAGTCCCAGGAGGTCCAAACATAGAAATGTTGTGTCCTCCTGCTGCAGCAATTTCTAAACCTCTCTTTGCTCCCTCTTGTCCTTTGACATCACAGAAATCAGTTTCATACTGGAGTTTATTATCTATTGGGAGTCTTGTGGGCTCGTGAGGAATTAATTTTTTTGATACAAATACTACATTGTTTTTCTGTTTTTTAGTATTGATATGATTTATAAGTGATCTTAGAGAATCAACACCATATACTGTAATAGTAGATATTAATGCAGCTTCTCGAGCATTATTAATTGGAACAAAGACTTCTTTGAATCCTCTTTTTTGAGCCTCACGAACGAGAGGTAATGTTCCTGATATCGCTCGGATTTTCCCATCAAGTGATAATTCACCTAAAAATAATTTTTCCTCGCAATCAAATGAAATTTCATCAGATGCTAAAAGATATGCAAGCGCCATCGATACATCAAAGCTTGGTCCCTCTTTTTTAATATCAGCAGGTGCAAGGGAGATAACTACTTTTTGATTTTTGCTTTTGGGTGAAGCAAATCCAGAGTTTTTAATCGCTGCAGATATTCGATCACGTGATTCCTCTACTGCTTTATCAGGAAGGCCAACTATAGAAAATGCGTGCAGACCCTTTGAAAGATCTACTTCTACCGAAATAATTGTAGCTCGTACAAGATTTGCTTGAGCACTATATACATGTGAAAAGCTCATGCTGCATAGTGTATATGTCGCATGATAAAGAAAATATAAAGATAGGTTTAGTTGACTAACCGTTCATATGTTTCTTACATGTACGTGCAGCAGGATTAGCTTCGAGTCTATCTTCTTCTATCTTTTCACCACATATTGAACAGATACCGTATGTGTTTTTTTCTATATGCGTAAGGGCGTCATCAATTTCACTTAAACGTGCCTCAAGTTCTTGGACAATAGCATTATTTCCTTCATATGATTCTATAAAATCACCCACTTCATTTGGATCAGCTCTCTGTACATCCATATTTGAAGGTGTTGCTTCCCAGTCATCAGGATTTTTTTTGTTTTTAATTACACCCACGCCTTTAAGTTCACTGATAACAAGTTCTTTTTCTTTGGCTAATTTATCTTTAAAATATGTAAGATCTTTATTCATGTACGTATAATAACAAGGATACTTTTCAAAGCAACCAGGTCAATATGTATTATTGAGTAAATTTCGATGTTGTAAGTCGTGTAGTAAGTTCTTTAAATGTTTCTTCATTGGTTGTAATGACAAGAGTTTCTTTATCCGTAAATGAATACAAAAGTAATAGATTTCCTCCCCCATTATATAATTCACGTGTGTCTTTATTACGGACAACTTTGTCTTGAAATTTTATTGAGCCAATATCCGAAGCAGAAAGTCCAAATGGTCCTGCGAGATCCTGAAGTATTGTTTCTTCCCACTGTAGCATTCCTGCAAAAGCATTATCATAGGAATTTGATTTAAAAATAATAAATGGTTGTCCATCTCCAATAAAATGTAAGCCTGCAATATAGTCTGGTTTAAAAGATCGAAGTAAAAAATCTGGCATGTTAGTTTTGAGCATTCCTGCAAATGTCGGAGCATCAATTGTAGTTGAGCCGTTTTGAAATTTTATTTCTACCATTGCATTGTTACGGGGATCAATTCTAAGTTGAGATTGAGATAGAGATATTGAAGTTATAGATACATCGATAGAATGGGAAAGTTCTGTAGTAATAACTTGAGGTTTTTGGACAATCACAGGTGGGATCTCATTGATTTTATTTTGTACTATATAAAAAATAGTTATAGCAATTGCGCTTCCAAGAATTAAGAAAATACTTAAAATCAAAAAATAAAGATTTCGCTTTGGATCTGTGTGGACAACACGTACAGGATTTTTTTGCTGTTCAGTAACTGCAATATGTACAACAGATGTTTTTTTAGCTTTTACAGCTTCAGCGATATCACTTTCCAGTGTTCGAATATGTGCAAGTGGCTTTTCTTGATGGAGATTGGCAATAGTTTCTGCAGGATTTGGTTTTTCAAGTATAGGCGCAGGAACATTCGAAGCATTAAATGAATCAAACACGTGGCCATTTGCATGTGCTGTAGGATAGAGTGGTTTACCGGCAATACCATTTGCATTCTTAGGAGGTTCTTCATTCATAGCGCTCCTATACTATATCAGATTTTATTTATTTATCCCTCTAATTCTTCTTTCATAATAGGAGAATCTTCTGTAGCCTGACTTTTTTGTCTGGGCAGTGGGCGATTCTGTTTAAACCGTCGAGTATCATTTCTCTGTTTGTGACCAAGAAGATATCGATGAGCGTTTAATGACAAATCTATGAATTCATCAGTGGATTCTTTAAGTTTCTGAGATGAAGATTGTCCAAATGAGGCAACTTCTACCTGACACCCCTCGTTAATTTTAAGGTATTCAACAAGTGGAACAAAGTCTCCATCCCCTGTTATCAAGATTACAGTATCAAGTTTTGGAGCCATTTTAATAGCATCTACTGCAAGTCCTACATCCCAATCAGCTTTCTTTGCTCCGCCCATAAATACTTGAAGATCTTTAGTGCGGGTTTCTATGCCCATTTTCTCAAGTGCATCAAAAAAACTCTTCTCTTCTCCTGATTCTGTTGTAATCACATAGGCCATGGCTCGTATGAGAGCTCGACCTGCAAGGACATCTTTTACAACTTGTCCAAAGTTAACGCGTGCTTGGTATAAGTTTTTTGCACTATGATATAAGTTCTGTGCATCTATGAAAATACCAACACGTTGTTCCTTATGTTTAATAACGGTCATGAATATCTATAAAAATTAATGAAAAATAATAAATGTTATGAAAATCTTATGAAAACAAAGCTTTTAAACACGTTTCCTAAAACTAAAGAAGCGTGATCCTAAGATCACGCTTCTATTGTATTATGATTTCTTCTTTAAGTTAAGCTTTTTTGTTACAGCGGTGTAACGTTTTGGGTCTTTCTTTTGAAGATACGCGAGATGTGACTGTCGATCGGCTACCATTTGGAGAAGCCCTCGTCTTGAATGCTTGTCTTTAGCATGTGTTTTCAAGTGATCAGTCAATTCTTCAATTCTCTTTGTGAGAAGTGTAACCTGTACCTCAGGAGATCCCGTATCAGTGCCGTGAACACCTGAATCCTTAATGATTTTCTGTTTTCGGGTTTTTGTTAACATGATTGCAATATAGTATCATGAAAGCGTATTTTATGCAAGGGCTTATTCCCTCGTGATATACTTACAACATGACTCTGCGGGAACTCAAAAAGCAATACTTAGACTATTTGGAAATTGAAAAAGGCAGGAGTTTAAAGACTAAGGCCAACTACAGTCATTATTTGGATACCTTCCTATTACAAACTAAGGTTTCAAATCCGCCAGATATTACTGAGGATATAGTTCGAGAGTTCAGGTTGTGGCTCAACAAACAATCAAATGGCAGAAATAACCCCACAATACAAGGTGGATTGGAAAACTTAAAGAGAAAAACTCAGAATTATTATCTTATAGCTCTTCGATCATTTCTAAAATATCTTGTAAGAAGGGGTATTAAATCTCTTCCTCCCGAGAGAATAGAACTCGCAAAAGTACCTGAACGATCGCTTGATCTTATTTCTTCGGAAGAATTGGAACGATTGATGGCAGCTCCAAATGGAACTGAAGTAAAAGAATTGAGAGATAAAGCCATTTTAGAACTATTATTTTCAACAGGACTACGAGTTTCAGAGCTTTGCTCTCTCTCTCGAGAACTTGATTTAAAGAAAGACGAATTTTCTGTACGTGGAAAAGGAGAAAAGATTCGTGTTGTATTTCTTTCTGACTCTGCAAAGGCTTCAATTAAGTCTTATTTAGCAAAACGGACTGATATGGATGATGCTTTGTTTGTTCAGTTTGGTAAAAATGCAGGAAATCAAGATTCGCTTCGCCTTACTCCACGCTCAATTCAGCGAATGATAAGTCATTATGCTATAAAAGCTGGCATTTCAAAAAAAGTGACTCCCCATGTCGTCCGCCATTCATTTGCAACCGATTTACTCCAAAATGGTGCTGATATTCGCTCTGTCCAGGCTCTTCTAGGTCATGCGCACATTGGTACTACTCAGATTTATACTCATGTTACCGACAAACACTTAAAGGATATTCATAAGAAGTTCCACAATAAGGGAAAATAATTTGCTATTATATCTTTATGAAATTCATATCCTGGAATGTAAATGGTATTCGCGCTGTTCATCGTAAAGGCAACTTTCAGTGGTTAGTTGATGAATCTCCCGGTTTTTTTTGTTTACAAGAAGTAAAAGCTAACCCTGATCAGCTTTTGGCTGAACTAAAAGAAATTGAAGGATATACATCATATTTTGACTATTCAAAGATAAAAAAGGGCTATAGTGGTGTGGCTATTTATACAAAAATCAAACCTGAAAAGGTTGATTATGGAATGGGAATCAAAGAATTTGATGATGAAGGACGACTTTTGGGACTTCATTACAAAGAATATGTTATCTTCAACGTCTATTTCCCTAACGGGGGTGGTGGACCTATCCGTCTCGACTATAAACTTAGATTTTATGACGCTTTTCTTAACTATATTGAAACTATTCGGAAGACGGGGAAAAAAATTATTTTTTGTGGTGACATTAATACAGCTCATGAAGCCATTGATCTTGCTCGTCCTAAAGAAAATGAGGAAAACACGGGGTTCCTCCCCGAGGAACGTGCATGGCTCGATGAGGTAGTCAATCATGGCTATGTAGATGTCTTTCGCCATTTTTATCCAGACAAAACTGGAGCTTATACCTACTGGGATATGAAATCTGCTGCACGAGAACGCAATGTGGGATGGCGCATTGATTACTTTTTTGTATCACAAGATATGGTGAAAAACTTAAAAAACATCA
>JALYQZ010000002.1 GCA_030855525.1 bacterium | reverse complement strand
AGGTTCTAACCCTGTCCACGTGCCGACCCAGCTATCTTTAGTCAGCTTTTAAATATTGTAATTAGTTTTTTTAGTTCTAATGATATGGCCTTAAGGGATGTGTGGTATAATTGTAACTAAGATCTTGCAAATGTATCGATTGATTATCGATAACACTTTCTGACTATCTATTATCTATATATCTAATTCATTCGAATTAGGTCGACTTTTCCTTCAATTAAAAATTGGGATTGGTAAATAATTTTCTAGAATCATTAATTAATAAAATTTATCATGCATATGAAAATGTTTAATAGAGAGTTAATACTTTCAGTATTAACCCTTTCTTTGATTTTTAGTCTTAGTACACCATTATTAGCACAGGCAGCTGGACCTTCATCAGTTAATCTTCGATCGGCAGGTGATTTTGTGATTTTGGCAAAGTCAGGAATCTCAACTACTGGATCTACCTTAATTAAAGGGGATATTGGAGTGAGTCCGGCAGCTGCAACTTTTATTACTGGATTTGGTTTAAGTATGACTACTGCTAATACATATTCGACTACTCCTATAGTAGTGGGGAAAGTATATGCTTCAGATTACACTAATCCAACCCCATCAATACTAACTACTGCAATTAATGATATGCAAACTGCATATACAGACGCAGCGGGAAGGACAAACCCAACTGCAACAGAACTGGGTGCTGGAAACATTGGAGGATTAACTATTGCTCCAGGTCTTTATAAGTGGGGTACCGGAGTAACAATACCAACAGATGTTACGCTAGCAGGAGGTTCAAATGATGTCTGGATTTTTCAGATTGCTCAAACTCTCGACATAAGTTCAGCTACAAAAATAAACCTGAGTGGCGGTGCAAAGGCTAGTAACATTTTTTGGGTAGTAGCAGGTCAAGTAACTATTGGTACAACTGCAGAATTTAGTGGAAATATTTTAGGTAAAACAGCTATAGTATTAAATACAGGTGCAAAATTAACAGGTAGAGCTTTAGCTCAGACAGCAGTTACTCTTGATAATAATGCGGTTACGAATCCTTCTGGATCTTCAGTTCCTACACCTACACCAACATCAGCTTCTACACCAACACAAACCCCATCATCTTCATCTTCTAACACACAGTCAAATTCATCATCGAATTCCTCATCAACAAATAATACAGAAACGAATAATCCTTCCGTTACATCAATCCCACCTCAAACCCCAACAGTAGTTACTCAAAATCCAATAGATACTGGATGTGTAAGCGGAAATAAATTTAGTGCGACAACTGGCAGCGTTTGTGTTTCAAATTCAACAAATGCTGGATGCGTAAGCGGCAATAGATTCAGTGCAACAACTGGGCAAGTATGTGTTCCAACTATAGGCAATATAGCTCCAAATGCATCAGCTACTTTTGGTCAACAAGTTCGATCAATTGCAATGAATCTACAGAAAGGTAGCAATAACAACGATGTGGCTACACTTCAACTCTTTTTAATCTCTCAAAACAAAGGTAATGCAGCAATCACCCTGTCTACCGTCGGTGCAACAGGGTACTTTGGAGAATTAACACGATCTGCGTTAGCTGAATTTCAAGCTAATGTAGGAATTAATCCAGCTCTTGGAAACTTCGGACCAATAACGAGAGGATATTTAAGTACACACTATTAATAGTGTAGTCTAAGCTCACGTTTGTTTCAGTGAGTAACTAGTTAGATCGTAAAAACTGATACAGATGTGTCAGTTTTTTGTTGCAGGAAGTATTATAGTTCGGGTTTTTCTAAATAAATTCTAACCCTGTCCACGTGCCGACCCAACTAATTCCAACTTCCTCTACGACGGGGTATACTTACCTTATGAAAACCTACGAATGGTATCAAACACTATTGAAACCTAAATGGGCACCACCATCTTGGATATTTGGACCAGTTTGGACGGTTCTTTATGCACTCATCGCGGTATCCTATGGATATGTGATTTATTTGTATTTTACAAAAAAGATTCCTTTCATCGTTTTATTACCGTTTATACTTAATATTATTTTCAACCTTGCATTTACACCACTTCAGTTTGGATTACGTAATAATGTTCTTGCTTCAATAGATATTTTACTTGTACTTTTAACACTCATATGGGCACTTGTTGCAATATATCCATATACACGGTGGGTGAGTCTCATAAACATTCCATATCTGTTGTGGGTATGTTTTGCTAGTGTACTTCAACTCACAATTACATTTTTAAATAGATAAATAGGTTCTAACCCTGTCCACCTGCCGACCCCTTAAGAACACAAATAGAAATGTTTTGAATATATAAATCTATAAGTTCTTTTTAACCATTTTATAAGGTAAAGATATTGTAAACGTAGTACCTTTATTTTTCTCACTCTTGAGCGTAATCGTCCCATTATGATCCTTCACTATTTCACTAGATATAAATAGACCAAGGCCTAATCCCTCGATGCTTATCTTTTCGGTGCCTTTTATTCTATAAAATCTATTAAAAATTTTTGTTTGTTGGTCTTTACGAATCCCTATACCAAAATCTTGAATACTAATCATTAGATTCTTTTTATCTTCTTTTATTTTTACCACCACCTTATCAGCCTGAGGGGAATACTTGATTGCATTTGAAATAATGTTTATTAGCACTTGTTCTAAACGCTCTTTATCTGCAAAAAGTTTTTTATTAGCTGTGCCGAGTAGCTTTATTGAGTGTGTTTCAGAAATAAACTGGAATGTTTCAACAACATCAGTTACCAATTTCGTTACGTTTATTGAAACTTTATTAAGTTCCATGTTGCTTGTTTGGAGTTTGTAAACATTAGTGAATGAGGCCATCATGTCAGTCAGACGATTTACCTGAGATTCTACTTTTTCAACAATAGTTGCAGATTTCGTATCACCATTCTCTTTATGTTGCATTTTAAGAATCTCTACAAGCATTTTGATACTGGTAAGTGGGGTCTTTAGTTCGTGTGAGGCAATCGCAATAAAATCATCTTTCTGATGTTCAGTCTTTTTCTTTTCAGTAACATCTTCAATAGCAAGAAGAATTAAATGGGTATTTTGACCCTCGAGCACAATGCGACGAGCATTGAGAAGCATTATCTTTTGCCCAATACTCTCGAACATATGAGTGACCTCAAAATCGTAGAGAAAATTATCCTTAGGCAGAATTTCTAGAAGTAGCTTTTTAAGTTCTGGTATATTCCACTGGCCATTACCAAGTTCAAAGATGGGTTTGTTGTAGGTTTCTATTTTATTTACTTCAAATGTTTCAAAAAATGCCTTATTTGCACTTTTAATGGATAGTTCTTTGTCGAGAATAATAAGCGGCTCGCGCACTGTCTCTACGATTGCTTCTGCATAGGCATACACGACAATAAGATCTTCAACCGACAGGTTCTTGATGTCAGATAAAAGGCTGGAGGAAGAGGGCGTGTCTTGGAGAATCGCGGAGGGTATTTTGTTTTTCTTTTTTTGTATCATGTGTACGGTAGAGCTTTATAATAATATACTGAATATGTCAATGATACCATTCTGCAAAGAATTGTATATATTAGTATGTTTATGAGAGAAGATGAAGTGTATAGTGATTTGGGAGGTGGGCTAGAGTATTGGAATATTGATAGTTAAATCATTACTACACTCAAAAATAGTTCTAACTAAGTGCTCCACCCTATCTACGACGACACCCAACGGTCTCATCAACCAACATCTCATCAGATTTAAAGTGGTCTATACTTTAAATGTGAAAACATATAATTGCCCAATATATCTAAAATTAGTGTCTGACAAAACAGGCAATGTTCTTAAAGTATCACTTAAATATGTTATTCTTATAGAAGATTTTGGAATGATACTGTTAGTATTAATTTTAATTTTCCTAATATAAAAAAATGACAAGAAATAAAGTAATTATTATTGCAACTATAGCGCTTATTGTGGGTATTGCGATTGGTCATATTGTTGGGGTTTGCATGATGAATGAACATAGAGGTAAAGACAAAATGTCGAATGTACATACTATGTCAGGTGTGACTACTGGGCTAGAAGGAAAAACAGGGGATGAGTTTGATAAAGCATTTACAACAGAAATGATTGTCCATCATGAAGGTGCTGTGCTAATGGCTGAAATGGCACTTCAAAATGCAAAGCGTCCTGAGATAAAACAATTAGCTCAAGAAATAATTTCTGCACAGAATCGTGAAATAATCCAAATGAAAGCTTGGCTCAAGTCGTGGTATGGGATTGAAGTATCTACAAACTCAGCGGAAGGTGCTCCTGCAGGAAGTATTCATAATTTACCAATACCAATTGGCGTAGCTGCAGCACGAAAATCATTGACTCAAAACTTAAAAATTTCTGAAAGCGACGTTGTAATTATGACTGCATTTGAAAAAGACTGGTCAGACTCATGCCTTGGACTTGGTGGTCCCGCAGAGAGTTGTGCTGCAGTTATTACACCTGGCTATGAAGTTACTATGCAGGCACAAGGAAGAAAGTATGTGTATCGAACTAATAAAGAAGGAACCATCGTTAGAAGTGAAAATTAATAGAAACAGGTTCTAACCCTGTCCACCTGCCGACCCAACCATAGTCAACTATCAATCATGTATACTTTGGAAATGGAAGAATCACTCATCACATTCAGGCGTCTTCAGAAGTCAGATCTTAATCTTATGTTTATATGGCTAAATGAAGCACATGTTCATAAATGGTGGGGACAAGATGGTACTTCACAAGAAGAGATTACAGAACAGTATATTCAAGTAATAAATGGTAAAGAGCCAACGAGAGGCTTCATTATTTCTTATAATGAAAAGCCTATTGGTTATATTCAAACATATACCATAAATGATTATCCTGAATATGTAGAGCAGCTTGATCTGAAAGATCTTGCGGGTATGGATATTTTTATCGGAGATAAAGACTTCACTGGTAAGGGATTAGGTGCAAAAATAATTAAAAAATTTACTAAAGATATTGTCTTTCCCATGTTTCAAGATGTTAGTGGATGCATTGCTGATCCTGCAACACTAAATAGTGCATCCATAGGAGCTTTTCAAAAAGCAGGGTTTGAATATCTGAAGGACTCGTATGATCGTGAGACAGGAGAAAAAGAGGTGGTGCTTATTTTAAAAAGATCCTAACTGTAAAATCAGTTTTGATTTGGTATGCTTAGGATATGGAAAAACATGCAAAAGGTGAATTTAAAGTAAGTATCATACTACAACAAGAATTACGAGAAGTGCCTATGCTCTCACGGAATACTATTGATAAAGTTTTTTCTGGTGATCTTGAAGGTACTAGCAAAGGCCAGATGCTCGCGGCTGGTACTGCAATTAAAAATTCTGCAGGATATGTGGCTATCGAAAAAGTAGAAGGCATACTTGGTGGGCGTAAGGGTAGCTTTATTCTACAGCATACAGCTATCATGAATCGGGGTGTTCCGACACTTTCTATTAATGTAGTACCTGATTCTGGGACTGATGAACTAATTGGTCTTAAGGGAATAATTTCTATAGATATCAAAGATGGGACACATTATTACGATTTTAATTACTCACTATAACAATACTAGTAATCGAGCGACTAGGGAATAAATATTGGAATATAGATAGTAGTATCATTTTTCCTCTCAAAAATAGTTCTAACTAAGTGCTACGCCTTATCTACGACGGCACCCAACGGTCTCTTCAAAATAAAACTGTCTTCCAGACTTAATTAGTGTGGCAATTATGTTGGTAATAGATATTATGTTTACTACTTCTGAATTTTCTTTTTTGTACTCATTATTGAAGAATAAGCACCGTATATTATGAGGACTACAAGTATCACATAGACCCATGGTGGTACATCGTGACCAAAAAGCAATAAATAGAGATATGCTGAAATAAAGAAGAATCCGGCTGAAATAAGGGGCAAAGCAACTGAGTAATTTTTTTTGTAATTTCGCACAAACCAGCCTAGTGATAAGAAGAAGAATGGGATAGCTCCAATATAAATTCCAGCAAATATGAAAGGATTGACACCGTACATTTTTCCAAGATTATAAATGTACTCTATTATTGAATTAATCATTTGTTAAAATTAAATGCAACCGCCAGAATTTTTTTAGTAAATGGTGAAAGTTTTTTTAAAAATTCCTTGAGAGCTGTTTCTCTATTTATACGAGTGGCTGTAGGATAAGGGTATGTTTTTTTAAACAAATCTTTTAGTTTTAAGTTCAGGGTATTTGCCAATATAAGCTCTTGAATGAGTTCTCCAGCATGTGGCGCAACCATACTGCCACCATATATTTTTCCGCGATTTGATACAAAGAGTTTTGATAAGCCGTAAGTATATCCGTCAGTGATAGCTCTGTCGTCGTTGGAAAAATTTGTAGTGACAACCGTAAATGCTCTATTTCTTTTTTTGAGCTCCTGTTCGCTTAAGCCAAAGGTCGCAACTTCGGGAGTAGTATAAGTAACCCACGAAAGATGATCGGTATTCAGCTTTTTCTTAAACGGCCATGGTACAAAAAAGTTATTCAAAATAAGGGATGCATGAAGCTCTGCGGCATGAGTAAATTGATGTTGTCCCACAATATCACCGCACAGCAAAACATGTTTGTTTGTTGTTCTTAGATAACTATCAACAATAATTTTACTCCCATCCTCTGTTTTTTTAATACCTGCTTTTTCAAGATTTAAATGTTCAATATTAAGTGATCTGCCCACGGCTACTAGTACAGCATCTGCGTTTGCGAGTAATTCTTTTTTATCTTTCAATTCCACATTGCATTGAATATCCATACCCTGAGTAGTAAGTTGTGAATGGAGAACGCTTGAAATTTCTGTATCTTCTTTGGGAAGAATACGATCTCCCTTCTGAAGGATCGTTACTTTTGAACCAAGAAATAAAAAAGCCTGACCAAGCTCGATTCCGATTGGACCCCCACCAATTATTATAAGGTGCTTGGGTAAAAACGAAATAGAAAAAATGGTTTCATTCGTATAAAGTTTTGCTTCATCCAACTCAAGTTCATTAAGGACATCTTTATTAAGCATTCGAGGCCTTGAACCCGTAGCGATTACTATTTTTCGAGCAGTATATTGATTGCTATTAACCTCAATGATTTTGGGTGAGATAAAATCAGCTTTACCTAATTCGATAGTTAAGCCTTGTTTTCGAAAATAGTCAGCGTTTTCATGTTGGCGAATGTTATTTTGAACATGTTTTATATGATCAGTAACTTTTTTTATATCGGCAGTTCCTTCGAAACTGTATCCAAAGTGACGAGTGTTGCGAGCAGATGCTACTTCTCGAGCGATATGAATAAGAGATTTTGAGGGTATACAACCAAAATTGAGACAATCACCGCCAATATTTGTATCATGTTTTTCTATCAAAAGAACTTTAAACCCAGCCATGTTCATAAACACTGCAACGTTAAGTCCTGCTGAACCAGCACCAACAACAATAATGTCAAATTTTTTCATAATATCAGTCTTAGTTCGTAAGCGAGAACGCACAACTAAAGTAACTAGCCTATTATATCCTATCTTTATACGTAAGGAATAAAAAAACCGTCACTATAGATATGTGACGGCTGTGTGAAAAACTTATTTTCTTGTCTTATAGAGCTAGTCGGATACCTCCAAATTGCCAACGAGCATCTGGTGGGAAGAAGTTGCGATAGGTTGGGCGGATGTGATCTCGGGGTGTCACGCAACACCCTCCGCGTAGGACAAACTGATTGCACATGAACTTACCGTTGTATTCGCCAACAGCTCCGGGCGCTGCTTTGAATCCTGGATACGGACGATATTGGTCACTCGTCCATTCCCAGACATCGCCGTAGAGCTGCTGTATCTCCTGACATTCTTGTACATCAAGAGGTGCTGGATGAAATCGCTGATATTCAACGAAGTTGCCCCTGATCGGTTGTGTCGACGCGATCGTCTCCCATTCAGCTTCGGTAGGGAGTCGAGCTCCGGCCCACTGTGCATATGCATCGGCTTCATAGAAGCTGACATGACAGACTGGCTCGTCGGGATTGATAGGCCTCATTCCAGAGAGTGTATGGTACATCCATGTACTATCCTGATAGATCCAGTAAAGGGGAGCATTCCATTGCTCTTGAGCGATAGTAGTGAAGCCAGCCGAGAGCCAGAATTCTGCTCTGTTGTAACCGCCATCTTCCATGAATGCCATGTACTCGCCGTTGGTGATGAGTCGAGATGCGATTTCACATGGCTGAACGAAGATACGGTGCCGTGGACTTTCATTGTCGAAGGCAAAGCACTTGTCAGGATGGCCAATATTAGTGACTCCACCATCGAGCTGGCGCCACGTCATTGGCGGTACTGCCACCCTCTTATCTTCATGGTGTAGTGTGTACGCAGGTCGAAGAGGATTGACCCAGAAGACATGCTTCACGTCCATCATCATGAGTTCCTGATGTTGTTGCTCATGATGAAAGCCGAGGATGATGAGTGGAAGCAGTTTCGCATACATCTCATCGTTGAGTTTTGCAAAAAACTTAAGCATTGCGCGATCCACATGCTGCCGGTAAAGGAATACATCCTCCACGGTAGGTCTGCTCAAGAGCCCTCGATTCTGACGACAATGTCGATCACCGACGCTTACGTAGTACGAATTGAAGAGATATGCATATGCTGGATTGAACTCTTTGTATCCAGCACTATAAGGCTTGAGCAGAAACGTTTCAAAGAACCAGGTTGTATGTGCAATGTGCCACTTGGTAGGACTGACGTCGGGCATCGATTGCACGACGTAATCTTCTGTGACCAGTGGTTTGCAAAGTCTTTCGGTCTGCTCACGTACTTTTACGAAAGACTTCATCAACTTTGTTTGAATTTCGGTATCCATGGTTAGGCCTTTCTTATTTGGGTCGGAAAACCGAGTCGATGAACATCGACTTTGGATCCGAATATTCCCCCTCAACCTTGAAGCGTGTTTTTGCGGCTAGAAGTCCAATATCGATTACACTAAACTTGCGTGACATCTCCGTTCGGATGCCTTCACCTCGACGAAACCAAAATGGTCGGCAGAAGCCCGGAATTTCAACATCTTGGTCTTCTGTTGATACCAGCCAACTGACCATTGCGCCGAGCGCTGGGTCATAGAATGGCTGATGTCGAAACTTTGTCGTATCGAAGTTAGCGCCAAGTTCGCGGTTTATCCGGCCGAGCAAGTTTAGGTTGAACGCAGCAGTTACCCCACGCGCATCATTGTATGCCCGTTCAAGGACGTCAATGTCTTTCTGTAAATCAAAACCAATTATGAGACGGTCATCTTGTTTCATGACTGTACGAAGACTCAACAAAAAATGTTGTGCCTCAGTATCGCTCATGTTTCCGATATTAGAGCCGAGAAACAAGACGATGTTTCGATGACGGTTGCCTTCTCGCTGGATCATTGCAAGACCTTCGATGTAGTCAGCAACGATCCCATTCATAACGAGTCGATTGCCGAAGCGGTGATCGATGGCCGACTTCATGGCTTGCATCGCACCTACGTTGATATCGATAGGCTTGTAGGTAACGTTGCACCCACTTTCAATCATTCCTTCAAGTATGATCCACGTTTTTTCATTGCAGCCGGCACCGAGCTCGACGATGTTTGCAGGCTCACTTTTTGCAAGTTGTGCAATCTGACCAGCATGTTCTCGAAGAATAGACGTTTCCACCCGAGTAGGGTAGTACTCTTCCAGTTTGGTGATTTCATCGAACAACATGCTGCCTGCATCATCGTAGAAATACTTAGATGGCAGGATCTTAGGTTTTTGCTCCAAACCAGAAATGATATCTTCCTTGAATCGGGCGCGATCCTTTGAAGGATCTTGTTCTGCTACTACGGTAAACGTCGCTTGGCACATGTCAGAGTCCTTTCAGAAAAAGCATTATTGACAAAAAACATCCTAAAATTATTTTATCATAAAAATCTACTCTTGTAAAGAGATCATGGTGGAGAATTTGATAAGCTGTGATGCCATAGTTTCTGCAGCTTTCGAATATTCTTTTTTATATTTCCTCATAAGCTCTTCACGAGTAGTCTTTTCTCCTTTACTTTGTCCCCTCCAAAGGACTGTGAGGTTACAGTATGGGGGCATAGCTATACCAATATTATTGAAAAAATTACTGATATTACCAACAATATATTCTGCACCATCAGAATCACCAGTGACAATGACACCGCCCACCTTCCCGTCAAGTATTGATTTTTTGCCAGAGAGAATTTCATCATGAATCTCATCAAGACGTTCGATGACACGTTGCATTAATGATGAATGATTGTCCCACCAGATCGGTGTAGAAAAGATAACAATATCGGCAGCCAAAATCTTTTTTAAAATCTGTGGCCATTCGTCATCTCCACCCATATTTGAATAGGTGCCGGGGAGAATAGTATAATCAACAAGCTTTACAATTTCAGTTACAACATTCATTTTTTCCAGTTTCTCAGCAAAAAATTCTGAAAGTACTTGCGTATTAGACTGTCCTTTCTTTTTAAGTGTCGCTTGTAAAATAAGGGCTTTCATAACTGTTATTTATTAGTAATATGGAGGCAGTATACGCTTAATAAAAGTAATTTCAATTTTCTATAAAGCTGGAATATAGATAGTCGTATCATTTTTAAGCTCAAAGAAGGTTCTAACTAAGTGCTACGCCTTATCTACGACGGCACTCCAAAATCTAGATAATTTTAAAATACATATTGTTGTGTAAGTAAAGTATACTTTACATCGTTTCATATGATAGAGGGGATTAATAATTAGTAACATAAATATATGATAGATAATGACAAAATGAGCATGGAAGACATGATGGCTATGAGTAAGGAAGAATTGGTGAAAATGATTATGAAATTGAAGCATCAGATAAATGGAGATAAATGCGGTCCAAAAATGGATGGGAATTGCAGCCCGAAGATGGATAAGTAAACTTTATTATCAAATAAAGAAACAAAGTACCACGATCACGTGGTATTTTGTTAAAAGCTATGAAAATAAAAACTTTGGAAGAACTAGATGAGTATGAAGTGCCAAGCTTTCTGGCAGAGCGTATTGCATTGATATATCACGTGCCGGAAGATTTTGCTGAAGGTATTATTCGAGAAGCAAAACGAATGCTGTTTCTTTTT
>JALYQZ010000027.1 GCA_030855525.1 bacterium | reverse complement strand
TCCACCCTTAGCTCAGTTGGTTAGAGCACCGAGCTTATACCTCGGTGGTCCTTGGTTCGAATCCAAGAGGGTGGACATTACAAAAATCCCACACCATACGGTGCGGGATTTTTGTTAATCTATATGCTTTATCTGCTTCCAATGCTCGGCACGGAATTCATCAACTTTGCGAAGTGCCATTTCTACTCCTGCTAGATTTTTGCTTTCTTCGGTAAAGAGTTCTTCTGCATCCTCATCACTTCCCTTTTCTTTTCTTTGTGTAAAGTGTGCAAGGAGATCAATACTAAAGCTTCGTGCTCCTCGGAGATCTTCTTCAAGTAGTTCTAACTCTTGTTCGGTAATATCAATTGGTAATCCCTTTTCAATTAATGCAATTTTTCCTTGGATATATTCTGCATCTGGCCGTTCATCTTTTTTATGATCGTGTGTCATTGGTCTATTATATCAAGAACTAGACCTGATGCTCAATATCCATTTTCTTCTTTGGAGTTACTCCGTTTGCAACAAGAATTTGTTCAAATTCTTCTCGTTCAATAGTTTCTACATCGATCAGTCTCTTTGCTATGACATCAAGAAGTGCACGGTGTTTGATAATAATCTCTTCTGTTTTCTTGAAAGCATCTGACATTATTTTTGCAACCTCCTCATCAATTTCACCAGATATTTTTTCTGAATGCTGATGATCCGCAACTCCTCGTCCACCAAAGAGAGCTCGCCCACCTTCACCTTCCAGAGCAAGAGCTCCAAGCTTCTCTGACATTCCGTATTTTGTCACCATATCTCGAGCAAGTGCAGTAGACACCTGGAGATCATTAGATGGACCGGTTGTAACGTCATTGAAGATCATTCTCTCGGTTACAAATCCAGCAAGACTTACTGATATATCATCAACAAACTCCCTTTTTGATTGCAACTTTCGATCTTCAAGTGGAAGTTTAAGCACATACCCTGCAGCTCGTCCTCGAGAGATAATTGAAATCTTATGCACTGGATCAGCAAATGGTAAAACGGATGCAGCTACTGCGTGCCCCGCTTCATGGTACGCGGTAATTTCTTTTTCTTTCTTATTCAAGATGTGACTCTTTCGTTCAGGACCGAGCATAACTTTTTCGATAGATCGAATGAGGTCATACTGAGAAACTTTTGTTCTATTTTCTCGAGCTGCGAGAATCGCACCTTCATTCATAAGAGAGTAAAGGTCTGCTCCAGAGAATCCAGGGGTTCGTTCTGCAATGACATCAAGATTTACATCTTCAGCAAATGGTTTTGTTCGAGAGTGGATTTTTAGAATTTCGAGTCGATCATGTCTATCTGGCGGATCAATAGTTACCCGTCGGTCAAATCGTCCTGGACGCAAAAGCGCAGGGTCGAGTACATCAGGACGGTTGGTTGCAGCCATCACAATTACTTTTTCGTTGGGTTCGAATCCATCCATTTCAACAAGGATTTGGTTCAATGTTTGTTCTCGTTCATCATTTCCTCCTCCTACTCCTGTTCCTCGAATTCGTCCTACAGCATCAATTTCATCTACGAAAATAATTGCAGGAGCTGCTTGTTTTGCGAGCTTAAAGAGGTCTCGTACTCGAGATGCTCCAACTCCTACAAACATTTCGACGAATTCTGATCCTGAAATCGAGAAGAATGATACTTGGGCTTCACCAGCTACAGCTCGAGCAAGCAAAGTCTTTCCAGTTCCAGGAGATCCCATGAGTAATATTCCTTTTGGAATCCGTGCTCCAATTTCCAAAAACTTTTTTGGATTTCGAAGGAAGTCGACAATTTCTGCCAATTCTTCTTTTGCCTCTTTTGCTCCAGCAATATCTTTAAATGTTACTCGCTGCTTTTTATCATCAGGCAAAATAATCCGAGCCTTTGATTGGCCAAAAGTAAACGCCTGCATTCCGGCACCACGCACCTGTCGGGTAATAAACCAAGCAATAACAATGACAACAATAAGTGGTAGAAGAAATGGTGCCAAGTTTAATATCCAGAAGCCCAATCCATTTGGACTCTTAATTAGTACAGCAACATTATTAAGTTTATCTGGGGTTACTCCATAGTTAACAAGCGTGTCAGTTAGAGGTGCTCCCTCTTCCTTCTTTGCTCGTTTTACAACTTCACCTTTTACATCGTAATGAATTTCAAGATTGTCTCCATCAACGATCACTTGCATTACTCTACCCGCAGAGATATCATTCGCAAGCTGAGAGATCGAAATTTCTTCTCGCTGAGCTCTATTTTCTGCTACAAATGAGTAAAAGACTACTAACATTAAAAGCACGAGGATCACCGTCACCATATTCCTTACAAACTGACTGCCCGTTGGCATCTTTGGGGGCTTTGTTCCTGGCCCTGGTTTTTGGTTATTATTTCCATTCATAGCTTGGTATTATACATTAAAATTAAACAATAAATAGGGGTCCTTGTGTTATTATTCTCCTATACAAAGCCATAGACGTATGACAGCCCTCATCCATAACAAAAAGGTAGGATTTAATTATGAAATCGTTGAGCGGTTTGAAGCCGGCATCGAGCTCCTTGGACATGAAGTAAAGAGCATTCGTGCACACCACGGTTCACTTGATGGTGCTTATGTACTCATCCGTGGAGGCGAAGCATTCCTTACTAATATGTCTCTCCCTGCCTACCAAGTAGAAAACGTTGAGGGATACAATCCATTACGGATACGAAAGTTGCTGCTTACTCGGGCCGAAATTGCACGTCTTGCAGGACTCGAAAAAGGTTTGACAATTGTGCCAATTTTGGTGTATAATAAAGCACGAAAACTTAAGGTAGAAATTGCCACGGTCAAAGGAAAGAAAAAGCACGACAAGCGTGAGACGTTGAAGAAACGTGATACCGATAGAAACATCCGCCGAGAGTTTTCAGATAGATAGAACATTGACATCGATCGCCATAGCTTTAGCGAAGGCGATAAATAATATCTTTGCAGCCAGTCATTCGTTTTAAGCACTTTAGTTTAGAGTGTTTCAAGGGGATGATCGGCCTAGACAAGAGTGCGTTTCTTATATGCGCAACGTGGAGCAGCGTTAACTCCTTAATCTGACGTAAACTCTAAGTGCTACAACACTCGGAAAGAAGGTAACCTCACCGTATTTTGCGGCTAAGGACTTCAATTTTGCTTACGCGTTAGCCTAAAGCTCGCCTAAGCAACATCACTCGTGCGTCTTCTCGACTCGTGCGATGTTGGTGTTATATCGTCGAGATAGATCCTATACTTGTTCCGCCATAGGTTTGAAACTAAGGAACTCGACTTTGTGGGAATTTTGTTCATCTCTTACCCACTTCGTTTAAACTCGCTTCGGCGACAAAGATGTACTATACGTTGTAGATCCATATAAGAACCTCTTTTGCACGCGGGTTCGATTCCCGCCATCTCCACTAGCTTCGGATTTGAAAGCTCATTATATTGAAATACCTTTAAAGGTAGCGATAGATTGGGTGTTTCAAATCCTAATTCTCGGTCAAAGATAAGTTTATCGGAAAAGACTAGTTTTAATACCAGTCTTTTTTCGTATATATCACCGTTAAGCCAAACAAAATAAGGGTTTTCTAGATATGCAAAGACTATTTTTATATAGTGTTTAAAATCTAATTTATGTAATGGTAAATTTTTTAAGTTCTCTTCGAGAACTAACTGTTTGTTTTTCAACTCTGATATTTGTTGCTCATAAATCTCAACCATACTCTCAATTCGTGTCTTTTTAATACGATCGATTAGTACATCAATTTCTACTTTAATATCGTCTATTACTTTCTGCTTATTCTTTAAATGCTTTTGTAAATCTAAAATTCGTTTATCCCAGTTAGCCTGTAATAGGGCTTCAGTGTAATTTAGTACTTCAATACGTGGAGCAATACCTTTCAATAAATTATTAAAAGACTCATCAAGAATATTTTTCTTAATACTTTTATTCCTTTCTATACACATTTTTGTTTTGCAACGATAATAAGGAAACTTTGCTCCACTCTTCCCTGTTGCCCAAGCAGCAGTCATTGGTTGAACACATTTAGAACATAAAACAAATCCTCTTAGAGAAAAGTCTAAACTGAAATCGGCTCTAGAGTGTACTTTCTGATTATTATTTAATTTTTGTTTTACCTTCTCAAAAGTTTCTAAATTAATAATTGGCTGATGATGCCCCTGTCGTCTCGGAACTTCCCATTCAGGATATTCTATATAGCCAGCATAAATAACTCGTGTAAGCAGTCTTTTTACCTTTTCTAAATGGACCTTACTTTTACCCTTACCAATAAACCCTTTATTTTGTAAAAAATGTTGGACATCACTTTGATTATTAAATCTATCTGATGCATATCCCTCAAAAGCTTCTTTAATGATGCTTGCATCAGGTTCTTCGATTGTAAGTAATTTTCCGTGCAAAGGATCTTTTATAGATTTATATCCGGGTGGAGGAAAAAATGGCCAGTAGCCCTTTTCTAGACGAACTCTCATCTTTTGCAATACTTGTCGTCTATTTTGGTGCCTTTCCAATTCAGAAGTCGCAGCAATAATGGTTTCTACATATCGTCCTTCAGGTGTATCATCAAAATTAAAATTTAAACATTCAGGAGTAACATTTCGAGCTTTTAATGCAGTTCTTAGTTTCAAATGAAATTCTGTATCTCTTGCAAAACGTTTTAAATCATCAAAAATAGCTATGTATTCATTATAGGCTTTATGGTCTATATGTTCTAACATTTCAACCATTCCAGGTCTATTCATAAAATCTCCTCCACCCGAGGCACTATCTGAAAAAACCTTTTCTACTTCGTAACCTTTTGCTCCTGCATACTCTCTACAACGATGTTCTTGAGCTTCTAATCCGTGGCCTTCATTTTTTTGCCTCTCCGAAGAAACTCTTATGTAAATTAATGCCTTTTTCTTTATCTCATTCATAAAAATCTTTATAAAAATCATCAAAAACTGCGTCTCCCAGGACCTTAATTGTAGCACTCAACTCCTCTAATTGCTTTTCATTTAAGCCTAGAGCTTTGAGTTTGTCTTCGTATTCTTTTAAGGTCTCGACAGACGACATCAGTTGATTAGCTTTGATTAGTAAAATGATCTTTCATTTTTTGCTGAATATCTCGATCAATTAGAAACTCCTTTCTTTTATCCATTAACTTTGATGTAAGAGTTATCAAGAAACCAATGGCATTTGCTCTATCTGGCGTCATTGGACCACTACGCACTCGATTAATTGCATCCTCAAGGATTGGTAGTGTGTCTGGAACCTCTTTTAAGCTAAGGGGTTTTATATTCTTAAATTCTTTTCTAGTTTTTGGAGCCAAACCTCCTTTAATAACAGCTAGTTTTTTGCGCTCTTGAGTTTCGGGATTATGAGTAAAACAAAATTCTGAACCGCTCATAGAATTTGCCTTACATTGATCACCATTAATTTTTTTATATATGCATTTCATAAGATCTACTTATTAAGGGGTACTAAACTTATTAATAAATACTCATCGTTTTACTTCCCGAAAACTAAATAGCAAAAAGGGCCAACAGCTTAACCCCTTGAGGTTTATGCTATTGGCCCTTAAGCCCAAATACTTTTTACAGTAGTTGTTGTGCTCCCATTAATTACTAATCAGTTTCGATCTGCCCTTGAGCAAGATACGCATTCAGAATTAACGAAGCTATTTAGTTACTTGTATTTTAACAAGTTTATTACTTATGATCAACTTATACCCTCTCCTGGATACAAAGTGATGAGTAATATATAATGTGAACACAATTTAATAATGTTCGGACCTAACCCCTTTAGAAATAAAGGATATGGTCAAAAACCCGTTCAAAGTAAAAAGCTCTTCGTCAGAGCACTTTGAACGGTCATATCTGGAAACGGGTATGGGTAACCTTCGGGTTATCGCTGGCGGAGAGCTTTTTGTTACTCTGCCATAATAAAACCGTTCAATATGGAACAAAATAAAGAGAAGTTTTTTGGTAAAGAAGTCAGTTCAAAGAAAAAGAAAATAATAGTTTTTACTATCCTTGGGCTATTTGTAATTATATTTTTTATTGGTAATGGCGGTGATACCCAACCTAAAGCTCAAAATCAGGTTAGTTCGAGTGTAAATGTTGGCGAAGAAGGTTATATCAAAGCTCCAGTACAAAGGGTTCTATTAGGGACCACAGAAGAAGGCTACGACAATATAATTAAAGCTAGTGTCGCCAAGGATGACCAAGGGCTAGCTGAAGTGGTCCTAAAAGGAGAAGGATACTTTGTAGATAATGGAATTAAAGTTTTAGTTATTGATAGAAAAGTTGGCCATAAACAGATTAGAGTTCTTGAAGGCGAGCATATTAGTAAAACTGGTTGGATCCAAACAGAGTGGATTACAAAATAATCTGTTTATGAGTTCTTAGTATTTATTAGCTTAACTCCACCAATTGAAAGTATAAAGAATATAATTCCCTTTATGCTTTCTTTGAACTGATCTAAAATAAAGTTTCTAAATGTTACATCAACGATATATTGATATAACAATGCAATAGAAAACAGTATTATAAGGCCGCTGATAGTATATATAAGCACATCAGTCAAAAGCTTACTTCGACGATATCCGTCAGTTTTAGATCTCTTGATTAGTTCCTGCTCATTATAAACAGGTTGAGGTTTTTTATTACGAGAGCGAAATAAACGGAACATAATAATCTAGCTCTCTTAATCTAATAATAGCCACAACTCGTGACACTTTGAACTTATCTGCGATTTTCTCGATAAGCGATTTACTTATCACTTCTGTATCCTCATTTTCGTTACGAATATAATCCTCTATCAATTCCTTAGGCATTAGTATTTCTGCAGCTAAAGCATCAGCCTCTTCTTCCATTATTGAGTCTCCATCTCTATTTAATTTTCCTAGTTCTACAATTTCAGTGTTATGCAATATGAAATGACCTAACTCGTGAGCTATAGAAAACCTTTGTCGTCCTATAGGGTGATTTTCATTTACCAAAAGTTCATATCCATTTTCTGGTGTGAAACTTATTTGAGCATTAAATGAGTCTTCAAAAGGCGCAGCAAGCACGGCAATATTTAAATCGTTTGCTACTCGCACGACATCTACGTATCCTGTTTCTTTCCCTAAAGCAACAGCCTTAGCAATTATGTTAGTTTTATCCACATTCATATTATATCTTATGACATTGTTTAATTCTAATAATTTCAAACGTCCTCTTACTCTCATTTAACCTTACCCAGATGAGGCATTGCTAACCTTTTCCTGTCAGTTTCACCCTTAAATAAATTCAAACGTCGTTGTGCTACCATCCCACGATTTCATTCGTGTTATTGATTTTTCATTGCCTTAAAACTTGATCCTAAAAATACGGAATGTTTACCAAATTTCTTAGCCATCTTATCAACTTCCTCATATATAGCTTTAATATTTTCGGTGTGAACTGACTGGCCAAATAAATCCAAAGTAGCAGTATCTTCATTTGATAGTTTCATAAGAATAATACCTGTACTTCTGTACATAACTTTTGGTTTATAGACTTCATTAAAATGCTGGCTTACGACGTGTAGAATATCTTGAGGTACAGATACAGTACGAGATAATTTTAATTCCATTCCATAATATTTAAATTCCTGGCTTTTTAAAAAGAAGAACATCTCTTTTGTAAATAACCCGTGCCTTCGTAATTTAATACAAGCATTCTCAATATTCTTTGAAAGTTGAGAATACACAAACTCTCTATCACTTGATGCAGGAATAAAAGTCTTTGTTTTACTTATAGATTTATAATCGTTCTTCTCCACTGTATTAAGAGGATATATGAATTCCCCTCTTAATTCTTGCCATATCTCGTAATGTGGTTTTGTTAGCTTTGCTTTAATGAGTTCTTCGGGACGCATAGCAAAATCTAACTAATAAGCTATACTTTCGATAATGAATAAGCTTTATATAGATACAAATACTTATCTTTCATATATCAGCCCAACAAGTGAAATTAAATCTCTAGAAAAACTGCATAGATTACTTGAAACTAAAAAAGTTGAATTGATTTTACCTACTCAAACTATTAATGAGTTCAACAAGCATTTAAAAAAAAGAGTTCAGAGCAATAAGGATAAAACTAAAGGTAAAGCCTCAATAATCCCCTTACCAGCAGAGTTATTGTACAAAAAACTCACACGTGAAGAGGAAATACTTGAAAAGAAAATTAATGACATTAATCAAGAACTTAAGAAAGTTAAAGAAAAAAGAAATTTAGAACTTATAAAGCATTTAGACGAAGTCGAAACTCTACTAAAAAAAATCTTTAAACTTGCTGTAAAATGCGGGCATACTGACGAGATTATTTTAAGAGCTGTTATTAGATATACGAAGGGGTTACCTCCACGAAAGAATGATGACAAATATGGAGATGCAATTATATGGGAGACACTTAAAGATTATGTAAAAACTGATGATCTAATAATTGTTACTTTAGATCCCGATTTTTCTGAAAAGAATAAAAATAAAAACTCCAGCATTCGCATCAATAAAATATTACAAGCTGAATGGAAAAAGCATACCAATAAAAAATTGAATTTATTTCCCTTTTTAGGTCAATGTCTTAATACCATTGAAAAGGAACATCCGGTAAGTAAGGAGTCAATTCAAAAAGAAGCGGCTCAATCAACTAATCTTTCTTTTTCACCTATATTTAATGTGAACTCCCAATTCCAGGTACCTGATATTAATTCAATTTATGCTATACCGAATTCTAGAATAGATTTAACTGCAGTACCTAAATATGATGACAATGCTGCTGTAAATCCCTTAAATTCCATAGTAGATAGAACATCAAACTTTACTCAATCATTACAAAATTTCTCGGCCGTAGATAATGGATTATATATAAAATCTGCAAATGAAAGCATCGCTAATAGCGGAAGTGTACGTGCTAATAGTTTTTGTACACGATGTGGAAAACAATATACACCAAGTAATGTCGGTGCTTCATTTTCCAGTCTTTGCGAAAATTGTTCAAAATACTACGGATTGGGTTTTGCTCGATAACGATACATAATCTACTAATATTTAATTAACACTATGTGGTTCTTTTAATCTATATAAGCCTTAGTAAATATGATTATGTTTTATGTTGTTCTCTATCAGCTAATACTGCTCCCCATTGTAAAATATACTCTTCTAGGGTGTTCCAACTTTTCTGAACCATCTCCACAGACAAAACAAAACCACCTCATCGGTGGTTTTTGTTTGGAAGGTTTCTATATGACAATGACAAAAACATCAAAACAATATATATTTATTGCAATACGATAAATAGTATGATAGATTACCCTCATTAACAAATAAGTTAAGTAAGGTACTTTTATGAAACGAGGATCAACATTGTTCTTACGAGGAGTTATTGTTCTTATAGGTATTGGAGTACTCGCTTTATGCATTTTTGTATTGCCCATCGGGATAAAAACGGACGTGACAGGATGGTATCGTCCCATTTTATTAGGTATGTATATTGCTGCGATCCCCTTCTTCATTGCCCTGTATCAATCATTAAAGCTTTTAAGCTATATCGACAAAAACAATGCTTTCTCAGAATTAGCTGTTAGAGCTTTGAAGTATATAAAATATTGTGCAATCACAATCAGTGGCTTGTATGCGGTAGGTATGCCATACATATTTCATGTAGCGCAGTTAGACGACGCTCCAGGAGTCGTAGCGATTGGATTTGTAATTATCTTTGCCTCACTTGTAATTGCAACCTTTGCTGCAGTTCTCCAAAAGCTTTTGCAGAATGTCATTGATATAAAGTCAGAAAACGAATTAACCGTCTAAGGAAATCACTATGACAATTATCATTAACATTGATGTGATGCTGGCAAAGCGAAAAATGAGCGTCACAGAACTTACGGAAAAAGTTGGAATAACAATGGCTAATCTTTCGATACTGAAAAATGGAAAGGCAAAAGCGGTTAGATTATCAACACTCGAAGCAATTTGTAAGGCGTTAGAATGTCAGCCTGGAGATATTTTGGAGTACAAAAATAATATACAGATTTAAAAAAATAATATTAAAATCATGCAAAACAAAATTATTCGTATTGCGCTCGTGACGATTGGTATATTGATGATTCCTTTGGTAGCGATGCTGTTTACGAGTGAAGTAAATTGGGGCCCAGCTGATTTCATTATTATTGGTGCCCTTATCTTTGGCACGGGTCTGGCATATGAGTTCATAGTGAGAAAGATCGTGAATACCACATACCGAACCGTCATAACTATAGTACTCGTGTTGGCGTTTCTCCTTGTGTGGGCAGATCTTGCCGTTGGTATATTCAACATTCCTGGCATCTCTGGAAGTTAAGAAATATCTATATTCATTCAGGTTTTTATTTATTATATTTTTCTAAATGAAATTGCGGATTTTATGAAAAAGTAAGTATTATATATAAGATATAATTTTATAATTACCCACACTAAATCCCTCATCATAAAAAACCTTTGATAAAGTCCCCATGCTAATCCCCTCTTCTTTTCTTTAATAACCTGAGTTAATCCTTTGATAACCTTATAATCTATTCGAGCATTTTCTTTCCGTGCAAAAAAATTCATAGCTAGTTCTATTTCATATCTATTTTTAAACTGTTCAGGAATAGCATTCCAGATGTTTCTTCGTATAACCCTTACTCCTCCAATTAATGGGAGTAACCCCATCCATTTTTCTGAAATAATAGAACTATGATCAACAATAAGGACAAACATATCTGATATATTATTCTGAACTGATGTAATTGCGATATTCATCATATCGTGAGTAAGTCCTTTGATATCTGCATCTATAAAAAAAATAATGCTATGCGATGCATTTTCAACGCCAGTTTTCATTGCAGCAGCCTTGCCCATATTTTTCTTATGAACTATTACTTGTGAACCTGCTTTTTTAGCTTCTGTAACAGTGTTATCGAAAGATCCGTCATCAATGACGATTACTTCATCCACGAGAGGATGGTTGAGAGCAGTATGTACAACCTGACCTATTGTTTTTTCCTCGTTAAAAGCCGGTATGATTACTGAAATATTTTTCTTTGTATATAATATTTCACCCATAAATTTATAATTATTACTAAAACAATAAATACGATCATTGAAATTTTCATTCCACCTAATATACGAAATGAAATTGCATTACTTACAGAAAGAGCTATTACATAAAGAAAAGCAATATAAGAAAAAACACCTATAGTATTTACAATGAGATATTTCACGATGTTAACTTGCTTTAATCCACATATAATTTGGACTAGGATTCTTGTGCCATATACAAATTTTGAAAGAAAAAGGATGAGTAATCCATATCTATCAAATAAGGTAGATAATTTTTGAAAGATCACCTGATGCTTTTCTACGTGTTTCCACGTTGTAATTTTCTTTATAGGGACAAAGAATGCAAGATAGTACCAAACCAGGTCTGAAACAAGAGTAGCTATAGCGCTAACATAAATAACCTCAAATACACCAATGTTACCTGACAATGAGTAATAAATAGCTGGCAATAACACTACCTCACCTAAAAAAAGCATCCCTATAAATAAGGATATATTGTAGTTTGATAGAATTATACTTATTATTGCTTCCATTGCTTACAAGATATAAGACGTACAACCTCATCAATAATGACAAACCACTTATTCAGCCATATTTATGTATATGCTATTATATTGGCAGTCGGCAGCAAACGTTTTGCGTGCCACATCTTTTTTGAATGGAGGATCCTATGTCTGTACCTGATCACCATGACAAAACATGGCACCCGTTTTCGCCCCTGATCTTTGTCATCGTCATCGTCATTTCACTTTCCGCCGCGCTTCTAGCGCTGGCCTTCTTTTCACCCAGCATCTGGTCTGTACAGCTGAAAGCGAGCTTGTGGTCATTGGCAGCAACGTTTGCAGCAGCTCATCTCTGCTACGCATTTGTAGAGTTTTTCTTTCATCGCTACGTCTTGCACATGCCAGTCATCCCCTTTCTTGCCTACTTCTACAGGCAGCACACTCAGCACCATGCCCTAACCAGCGTCGCCCTACAAAAGACGAGTGTGCGAAATGTGTACCCCATCCTGACCCAGCAACAGCACGAGGCATCGTTCTTTCCGCCCTACTCTTTTTTTGTCTTTGCTCTTATCTTCACCCCTGCTTTGCTTGCCATCCAATGGTTTATGCCTCGAGCACCAATCATGCTTGGCGGGTATATCGCACTTGCCTGGTCACTCTGTCTGTACGAACTCCTGCATGCCATCGAACATTTGCCGCTCAATAAGTGGGAGCCGCTTCTTAGTCATCCGACATGGGGAAAAATGTGGATGAAGCTCTATGGTTTCCACCTTCGACATCATGCCGAGATCAGATCAAACGAATCGATTTCTGGTTTTTTTGGAATTCCGATTCCTGATCTGGTGTTTGGTACGTACGTAGATCCCAAAACGCTCTACCAGCACGGAGAAACAGTTCCTCTTGAAAAGTTTGAACCACCGACTCCGCGGTTCATAAGCTGGCTCGACAGGTGGTGTGCTCGAATCGTGAAAAAAAGACGACTAGCTATTGCGATGCGCAGTAGTGCGTAAAGAGCTTTGGTAATTGCCGCACAGATCTAGGATCTGTGCGGCTTTCTTTTTTAAAATGTACAGCTTGTTTGTTGAGTTTTGGTTATGTAAGATAGTCATTATCATTACTTCATTATAAATACACATGTTTACTTTGATTCTCATACTGCATTTATTAGGGTTCTTGGTTATAAGCATATTTGTTATTAAAAGTGTTATTGCAATACTTTATTCACACTATTCACACATTAGTTTCTTAGCAAAAAGTCTTGCCATAAGCTCATTGATTCAACTTCTTTCAGGATCACTTCTTCTCTTTTTACAAGAATCCCCACGTTCATTAATTGTTTTTTGTACCAGAATTAGTATATATCTTACTATTATCATAGTAGTTGAAACTCTTCTTTTCTGGAAAATGAATCAACATAAAAAACGAGCATTCCCTCTTGTTACTGTTGGAGCAGTAATGACTGCTGGTATTATTATGACTATCGGTACTCTCTATATACAATTCTCATGACCAATGACAAAACAGTGAATGAACTTTTAAAGGAAAAGAAACACCCTGTAGTAGCTATTGATGAGAAGGGAATATTCTTTTTTGTAAACGATGCATTCGAAAAAGAATATGGTTGGACTAATACCGATTTACAAGGACAGGTTATTACAAAAATCATGCCATCCCACATGAGGGATGCACACAACTTTGGTTTTTCTCGATTCCTCGTAACTGAGGCGCCTCGAATACTTGGAAAAAAACTCCCCTTACCTGTGTTCTGCAAAAATGAATCAATCAAAGATGCTGAGCTTTATATAATTGGAGATAAAACAAAAAATTCTAAATGGCGTTTTGCAGCCACATTAAAACCTCGAACATCTTGATCGATTTATTGCCCTATGATGATAACCAACCAACAAAGTAGTGAGCGTGTAATAGCAGATTTACAAAAATCACTAGCGTGGATGGATATTGTACTTGCCAATCTTAGTGAGGGAGTACTCATTATAGGAAGTGATTATAAAGTCTTGTTTGCAAATGATGCTATTTCAGACATGCTCGGACAACCTCGTATCTTAGTATTGGGTACTGAAATTTGGCAAAGCCTACCACTCATGGATGCGGATAAGAAAGCGTGTACAAAAAAATGGTATACCGATGCTCTTATTAAAAAAAACACAATAACGTTGAGTGGTATCTACACACTATCACTCAAAAAGACTTCAGCTATTGTACAAATCACATTTGGATATATTGCTAAAATACGACAGACCATTATTGTAGTTAAAGATATTACCAAACAAAAATATGACGAGGATCTATTAGCCAAAGAAACAGCGTATGTTCGACTTCAACAACAAACTGCTGTGGCCGCAAACGAATCAAGTAGTGTTGAGCAAGCTATGCAAACCTGTCTTTCTCTTATTTGTAAACAGAATAAATGGGAAATAGGACAGGTGTTTTTGCGGGATGAGAAATCACCCAACACACTTAACGTAATGAATATATGGTATTGCGATAATCCCAAAAGATACAATACTTTTCGTAAAACAACTGAAGCAAGTACATTCACGAAAGGTGTTGGACTCCCTGGTCGTGTGCTTGCTACTGGTAAATCGGCCTGGATTACAGATATTAGTAAAGATAAAAATTTTTTACGTATACATCAGGCAGAAAAAAATGGTATTCGGGCAGGTTTTGCCTTTCCGCTTTTAATACATAGAAAAGTCGTAGGTGTTCTGGAATTTTTCTCTTCAAACTCATCAGAACCAGATAAAAATCTTGTGGGTGTTATGTCGCACATTGGAACTCAGCTTGGACGTGTTATTGAACGTAACTATGCTGAGAAAGAACGAATACATTTAGCACAAGAGCAAATAGCTCGTAAAGAAGCGGTAGCAACACAAGAAAAAATTCAACTTTCTGAAATAAGATACCGCACTATGATTGAGCAATCTCCCCTTAGCATACAAGTGTTTTCTCCTGATGGCTTAACAGTACAAGTAAATAAAGCGTGGGAAAAATTGTGGGGTGTAACACTTAATGATATTCAAGGGTACATGATACTCAATGATCCTCAACTCATTGAAAAAGGGATTATGCCATTTATTCAAAAAGGTTTTGCAGGTAATGCATCGCTCATTCCTGCGGTTAAATATGAACCTGAAAAAACAATAAAAAATATTTCCTCTATCCCCCACAAATGGGTGCAGGCTTATATTTACCCAATTAAAGATAATCAAGGAATCATTAAAGAAGTTGTTCTTATTCATCAAGACATTACTGAGAGAAAAGAACTTGAGCGACAAAAGGATGAGTTCCTAGGGATCGCTAGCCATGAGCTAAAAACTCCTGTTACAAGTATTAAAGCTTATGGGCAGGCCCTTCAGACTATGTTTCGAAGGAAAGGTGATATTCATGCATCAGAACAGTTGGGAAAAATGGATGCACAGATTAATAAATTAACAAATTTAATTGGGGATTTATTAGATGTCACTAAAATTCAATCTGGTAGGTTAGAATTCCATGAAACATCTTTTGATTTTAATACTTTTGTAATGGAGGTTACAGAGGAATTACAACATACTACTGAGAACCATAAAATAACCTTAAAATTATCAAAAACTAAAGGTGTTTTTGGTGATAAACATCGTTTAGGACAAGTTGTAACCAATTTAATATCAAATGCTATCAAATATTCACCGCATTCTCATAATATAGTGGTAAAATCAGAAAGTGACGCAAAAAACGTTACGCTTTGTGTGCAAGACTTTGGAATAGGTATTCCCAAAAACAAACAAGACAAAATATTCGAACAGTTTTTTCGAGTGAGTGGCCCAAAACAACATACATTCCCCGGGTTAGGATTAGGACTCTATATTTCCTCAGAAATAATCAAACGGCAAGGAGGAAAAATATGGGTCAACAGTAATGAAGGAAAAGGTTCAACATTTTGTTTTAATTTTCCTATACGAAAACAAAAAATTAAAAATCAAAAAAACATTCTTGCTGAAGAAGAAATCAAACATGAGTAATATAACTACAAAAAAAATACTTGTGGCAGATGATGATCCAGCCATTCTTGATGCAATCAAAATTATATTGGAGATGGAAGGATACGAGGTAGATACTACTGTAAATGGTGCAACTATAGCTAAAATGTTTGAAGAACCACCTCATCTTCTCCTACTCGACATTTGGATGTCAGGGCAAGATGGTAGAGACATATGCAAAGCCCTCAAAGCCCAAAATTCAACTAAACATATTCCAATTATTATGATTTCTGCTAGTAGAGATATATCTCAGTCTGCAAAGGATGCTGGTGCTGATGATTTTATTACAAAGCCTTTTGAGATGGATAATCTACTAACAAAAATAAAACAACATGTCCTTTAATTAAATAAATTTGACGTTATACTCATTAAATGCTATCTTAGTGTAAACAAAGAGTTATGATTCGAAAAAGTCGAATTTCAAGAACATTCTATTTGTAGATTATTAATTAAGAACCAACCCAA
Source organism: bacterium (assembly GCA_030855525.1). Classification (GTDB taxonomy): domain Bacteria; phylum Patescibacteriota; class Minisyncoccia; order Phycocordibacterales; family JAKAEA01; genus JALYQZ01. The sequence continues at coordinate 15,480 of JALYQZ010000027.1, read as the reverse complement.
TGAAAGGAGTCATCAAAAAGATTATGGACAAAGGATTCGGTTTCATCTCTCCAGAAGAAGGAGGAAAGGATATTTTCTTTCACTCTAACTCTCTTGTAGGAATTCAATTCAATGAACTCCGAGAAGGTGATGCTGTCTCTTTTGAAACAGAAGACACTGAAAAAGGAAAGAATGCTATCAACGTAGAACGAGCATAGTATTCCCTTCAAAAAACCATGATGCACCATATGGAACATCATGGTTTTTTGTTACCTCATGGTATGCTTTATACTATAAGCTACATTATGAAAAATGACAGATCCGAAAGTATGGAATTGAGCATTATACTTCCTACGTACAATGAAGAACAAGGGATTTTAGTATGTCTTAAAGAAATCAAAAACACACTTCCCCACCTTCCATCACAGACTGAAGTTATAATTGTTGATAACAAATCGACTGATAAAACAATTGCTTTAGTGCGTAGTGTCGCGCACACCATTAAAAATCTTACCATCGTTGAAGAATCCGAGCGTGGATATGGAGCAGCATGTCTTAAAGGACTACGTGAGGGACAAGGTAAGTATCTTTTTATTGCTGATGCAGATGGGACATATAACTTTACAGAAATTCCTCGTTTCCTTTTAAAGATTCATGACCATGGAGACCTTGTCATAGGCAATAGATTTGGTAGTGCGATGCAAAAAGGCTCTATGGCATGGCATCATCAATATATTGGAAATCCAATTCTTTCATACCTTGTAAGATTATTTTTTAAAGTAAAAATCCATGATATCCATTGCGGTGCACGCATGATTTCTAAATATGCATTTGAGCGTCTTACCCTTTACACACGTGGTATGGAATTTGCATCAGAGATGATAATTAAAGCTGCACAGGCACATCTATTAATAGAGGAAATACCTATTACTTATCGAAAAAGGCATGGAACATCAAAATTACAATCTTTTAGTGATGGATGGCGGCATCTTCGGTTTATACTCCTCTATTCCCCACTCTTTTTATTTATCATCCCGGGTCTCATATTATTTTTTATCGGTACTATGGGGATGACACTTGTATATAGTGGAAATATCCATATTTTTGATATTGAACTCTTTGTACATCCATTATTTTTCTTTGCGGTAATGATTATCGTTGGATATCAAATTATCTTCTTTGGAGCATTTTCTAAAACATATGCAATTACTCATTTAGGAGATTCGAATACTATACTTGAAAAGTTGTTTAAAAACATTACTATTGAAAAAGCTGGCTTTGCCGGAATTATCATTAGTGGTATTGGAGCATCAATATATCTGTATATTTTTATAGCATGGATTAAATCAGGTTTTGGATCCCTAAATGAAATCAAAAATGCTACAGTTGCATTAACTCTCATTGTGCTTGGTATTCAAACCTTTTTTTCTGCATTCATGTTAAGTATAGTAGGTATAAAAGAAAAATAATCTATGAACTCTCATTTTACAATAGCTCCCATAGCCCTCTTTGTATATAAACGCAAAGATCACCTAGAACAAACACTTCAAGCACTTTATAAAAATCGGTTAGTGCCCCAGACTGATCTTTATATTTTTTCTGATGCACCAAAGACAGCTGATGATGCTCAAGATGTGAAAAACATACGATCGTTTATAAAAAGTATTACAGGCTTTAAATCGATTACAATTCACGAGCAAGCAAAAAATCTGGGGGTTGCAGGATCGATTGTGTCTGGTGTAACAAGCATTTTATCAAGACACTCTACATGTATTGTGATTGAAGACGATATAGTAGTATCCGCTTCTTTTCTCGAATTTATGAATGATGCACTTCAGTTTTATAAAGATGATGCACGTATTGCAACTATCTCGGGATATACGTATCCTCATTCTATTTTTTCTATACCTGCAACATACAAACATGATGTATTTCTTGCTCGAAGAGTATTTCCGTGGGGATGGGCAACATGGAGTGATCGATGGAATAAAATCCCTTGGGACAATGAATATTACAAAGTAATCAAAAGCGATGAAGAACTTCGGACAAAGTTAAATATGTTACATCCACAGCTTTCGCAATGGCTTATTGGAAAATTAAATGGAGTTGCAGATACGTGGTCTATCCAAATGACGTTATTCTTTTTACAAAAGAATATGTACACAGTCTACCCTATTCAGTCGTATACAAATAATATTGGAAATGATGGATCAGGTTCTACACGTCAGCACAAACCTTTCTTTGTACATAGAAAAATAAAAGGTAAGAAAAAAAGTAGTCTATCCCATATTGAACCTGACCAAGATATTGAAAAAGAATTCCGTGCTGCGGGCTTGTATAGCAATCAAGATACTTATTTCTCATGGTATAAGCGAATGTGTATATTCTATGATAAACACAGAGCAAAAAAAAGATTCTTTTACCATACGGTGGAGCTTATCAAAAAAATTGATAGGAGACGATACTCATACAGACTACTCAGGAAAAGCGTCTATTTTGTATTTGATATTATTGATGCGATAAAAAGATCTCCTGTAGTAAAAAAGCCATATATGCTTGATTCTGAAATTAATTTGTTTAAGCATAACCTCAAAAAAAGTGACAGCGTTCTCGAATGGGGTTCAGGTAACAGCACACTTTATTTTTCTCAGTTTGTTAAAAAATATACTGCCATAGAACATCAGAAAGAATGGTTTAACAAAATTAAAAAAAGTATTGGACGTAATACATCAATCTTACATGTCCCCGTAAGTGCACCCTATACCCCAATTACGGGTCACGGATGGAATACAGATTTTGAAGGTGATTATGAGCAATTTAAAGATTATATCCTTATATTTGATACCTTTAAGGAAAATTTTGATGTTATTCTTATTGACGGAAGAGCTCGAATTGAATGCGCAAAATATATCATTCCGTATATAGATCGGCGTACTAAGATTTTTGTTCATGATTTTGAACGATACGAACTGGAATTGCAAAAGTATTACTGCGTAGAAAAAAGATCTGATCGAATGGCATTATTACGAAAAAAATGAATATAGCTGTCTTTCACAATTTTTTAGATAACATTGGAGGTGCAGAAATTGTTACACTCACACTTGCACGTGAGCTTAATGCTTATGTATATACAACAAATATTGATCTTGAAAAAATAAAAATAATGGGTTTTGAAGATATCATTGATCGAATAATATCAATCGGGAAAATTCCCAAACAAGCTCCATTTCGTCAACAGTTGGCACTTAGGAAATTTCGTAGATTGAATCTTGGTAAAAAACATGATTTTTATATTATTTCAGGTGATTGGGCAATATCTGGTGCAGTGAATAATAAGCCAAACTTATGGTATGTACACTCCCCCCTCAATGAACTGTGGCAATTCAAGAACTTGATTCGCAAGGAACTTGTTTCGTGGTGGAAGCGATCCTTTTTTGATATATGGGTTTTATTCAATCGCTATCTTACAGCTCGCTATGCAAAACATGTTGAGCATTGGGTTTGTAATTCTAAGAACACTCAAGAACGTATTGCGCGGTTTTATTCAAAAAATGCTGAGGTTATTTATCCTCCTGTTAACACTACGAGTTACGTTTCAAAACAGACAAATAACTATTGGCTTTCTGTAAATCGTTTTGTTATTCACAAAAGAATTGAGATGCAGATGGAAGCATTTTCAAAATTACCTAATGAGAGACTTATCATCGTTGGGAGTTATGAAAAGGGTGTACACCAATTTGAATCATATAGAAAGAAAATTGAAAACCTGCAACCACCCAATGTCGAAATCCGTTCTTGGGTAGATGATACTGAACTTAAAGAGCTTTATGCGGCATCAAAAGGTTTCATTACAACAACAAATGATGAAGATTTTGGAATGAGTGTTATTGAGGCAATGGCATCAGGAAAGCCTGTTATTGCTCCCCGTGATGGTGGATATAAAGAATCTATACTACATAATAAAACAGGTATCCTTATTGATGCTATTTCCGCAGATACGCTTATCGAAGCAATAAAAAATATTAATAATCATCTTGATACTAATACCTTTTACTATGAAGCGGCCTCTAAAGCGCGTGCTCGTGAATATGACACATCCCTATTTATTCAAAAAATAAAAAAAATTATTTCAAAAGGAAATATATGACCCCCCGCGTATCAATTATTATTCCAATTTATAATGGCCAGCTAACTCTCGCTCGATGTTTGGCATCAGTAATTACACAATCATACTCAGACTTTGAAATTATTACCGTTGATAATGATTCAACAGATTCCACTCCGCAGATTTTAAAAGAATATCAACATACAGATGCTCGAATAAAAATATTTTTAGAAAAAGAAAGATCTCGAGGAGCTGCTCGTGCAACAGGTGAAAAGCATGCACTCGGGGAAATTATTGTAATGATAGATGATGACTGTGTTGCTTATAACGATACATGGCTCATAACACTCATTGGTCCCCTTCTCCAATCTGATACTGATATTGTTCAAGGCTTTGAAACACCTCTCGAAAAAAATTTCTGGAGTGAAATATACCAAAAAAAAGTCTCTTCTAAATTTGATAAAACAATCATTCAACCTAAGATACTTGGAAATATCGACACAAAAAATCTTGCTGTCAAAAAAACTGTTTTAGAAAAAGTTGGTGGTTCTTTCCGAAAATATAAAAATTGCAATGACCTTGAATTATCTATCCGTCTTGCAAAACAACCATTTCGTATTACTTTTGAAAAAAATGCCTTGGTGTATCACAAAAATCCAGGAACTATGTGGGAAGTTATAAAAAAACAAAGCAACCAAGGATATTGGGTTTCAGAATTGCTTAAGGATCATAGTTATTCTAATACGTTAACAACCCTCAAACATGAGAAAAATCAGACTCTTACTTCTTTTTTCCACTCGATAGCTCGTTTTATAAAAAGCATATTTAGAGAAAGTCCCAAGATTGCATTTTTTAATCTCATTACTGGAATAGCTTGGAGAGCTGGGGGGTTATATTCTCATATATTACGCCGTAATGAACGAAAATAAAGTCCCACCTTTCCAATGATAAGATGAGTATAATATTTCATATTACGAATCATTGAAAATATATTCCTTAATCCTATAGCACCCTCTTCATCACGAAGTTTAAAATAGCGGGTTACTTCTTTATGAAGATTAGGTTTATTAGTAGCCCACTGCAAAAGGTGTTGTGAATCTATTGTAATATCTTGGCATGGATCAAAATCATACGCTGAAAGAATAGTATAACGATCTCTGTATCGTCTATTCATTGATGACCCATGCCAGAGATGAAGAACGGTTCCAGATGTATAAGTTACATTACCTTGTAGTTCTTTCTGGGATCTTTGTATCCAGTTGCTCATGTCTTCTTTCATTTTTACATTTAGATTGAAATGATTTTCTACATTAATTCCAATAATACCTTCTACCATAACTACATCTGCGCCACCCACAATCATATTTTCGTAAAATCCAATTTTTTCAATTTTATCTCTTCTCATTGCCCATGCATATCCAGGATTTGATTGCGCAAAATTAACATCATTTTCTTTAAAATATGCTTTGTAATATGCCGAACTGTATTTTTTTTGATGCGGCAAAAACCCGAATTGAATTGTATTTTCATCTATACTTTGTAGTCCTTTTTTAAGTCGAACTGATGCTTCAAAGGGTTGCACAGCAAAAAATACATCGAGCTTTTCTGATGTTTCTTTAATCCATGCATCATTTTTAAATATAAGATCGCAATCAAGCCAAACTATTTTGGTACATGTGAGAGGTACATAAGAAAGAGCTATATGTAACAGTCGCTCTTTTTGCCAAAGAATATTTTTTTGTGTACCGCGAATCTGAATAAGAATATCTGCATCTTTTTGAGTAAGTTCAAAAGGAGCATTTCCAAATGCGAGTTCCACTGTTACAAGATTCAAACCCTGCCTTTTGCTATGTTCTCGAAACACACGATAATTACTATGCTTGTTGTTATAGTGTTCAGGATTAAAAAATGTTGTAATTCCCCACAATGATTGATTATCCATGTTTGTTCTCTCGATATGCAGTAATAACTTCTCCAACATTTCCCGATTGAATAATGGTGCCGTTCTTAAGCCATAATACCCGATGACAGTATTTCTCTATTTCTTTTAGATTATGACTGACTAAAAGTACTGTAGCCCCACTGCGCATGCATTCCTGCATTTTGTCGGCAGCTTGTTTTTGAAAATCTATATCTCCTCCCCCACCAAGTACTTCATCAAGTAATAATATTTCTGGATTATGATGTTCAATACAATGAATAGCAATCGAAAAATTAAGCCGTGTCGTCATTCCTGAAGAAAATTGAAACACTTTTGTATCTATGTATTCATTCAGTCCTGAAAAATCTACAATTTTTTGAAACTGATGCATAATGTCTTCTCGTCGTAAGCCCATAATTGAACCTAAAAGAAAGATATTTTCTCTCATGGTGAGTTTAGGTTTCAATCCTGTACCAAAACCACTTAGATACATCATTGAGCCTTCTGTTTTAATAAAACCCGATGTTGGTTGAAATATGCCTGCAATAATACGAAGCAAAGTGCTTTTGCCTGAGCCATTACGGCCAATAATACCAACTATTTCTCCTGAATAAGCTTGAAATGAAATATCATTAAGTACGCAGTGTTCCCTTGTATCTTCGATCCCAGAAAAAAACGAAAGAGCCTTTGCGAGCGCACTATCTTTCTTTTTATATCCAATCTGAAATATTTTGCTTAAAGAATGAACCTCTATTCTTTTTATCTTTTCATTACTCATATTATGTAAGTTCAGGAAAATGTTTTTTATGTAAGCTAAAAACACTAAGGCCAATTATAAAAGACACTACACTTATAACTACAATAATAGCCACTATAGAGAATGAGGGGAAATTATTATATATAATAGCGTCACGAAACACCGTAATGAAATAATAAAGTGGATTATAGCTATTAAACATATAGAGATGTGTATCTGGCTGGAGTATATGAAAGATAGGTGTAACAAAAAAAACAAGTTGGGAAATTGGATTCCAGACATTTCCTAGATCAGAAATGTATGCACCAACAGTTGCAAATAGAAATGAACATCCCAAAAGAAATACTAGGAAAACGGGAAAAAACAAAATATATACAATGAGCCCCGCAAGTGAAACATCAAAATAAATCATACAAAGTGCAAGGAGGATAAACTCGAAAAAATGACTGAATAACAATTGCAGTATCTCAGAAATAATAAGTGCAACACTATTAAATTGAATGTTTTTTAATAACCCCCCATTTCTTTCTATTACAGAAATAGATTTACTTATAAACTTTGTAAACAGATTATAAATAATAAGCCCAATGAGAAGATATAAGGGATAATGCGCCATTTCAACATGAGAAAATGCAGTCCCTTTGATGAAAAGAATGATACAAAACATTCCAAGTGGACCAAGAAGATACCACAAAACACCAAGGTAACTTCCCTCATTTCTCAGTTTGATATGAGCTCTCGATAAGGAAAAGCTCAGCCCTAAAACACTCTTCAATTTATGGTATTGTCTTTGCAATTTCAGTTCCATTGCTTAGATTATATACCATACTATAGATAGTTAGCAGGAATATGAACCAGACGTATATGTTCTCGTACAAGTTTCGCCAGCAGGTTGAGTTCGAGGACCAGCACTCGTTGGATAAAAAACAAAAGCTGAGTTAGCTGCACATAGTGATGGGTTTGAGGCTGCAGTTGTACAGAGATATATATACCCTTGATATTGTGAGCCAGCGAGTGTATATCGATGCTGTGAATTTCCAAATGCAGGAAATATTGCAGCAAGCATGGAAGTATCTGGCTTTAGAGCGATCGTTTGAGATACAAGCTGATCGTTAAAATAACAAGACGTACTACCAATACAATACCTTTGTCCTGTGCCTGGATTAGGATATGCCCCATACGTGTTATAGTAAAGCTCTAAAGAAATTTGGACTTGGCGTAACTCCGTAACCACTTTTGCATCTTGAGCTTTAAGCCGTGCATTTCCTAAGTTTGCTAATACAATACTTGATAAAAGTCCGATGATAGCAATTACCACCAAGAGTTCAATGAGTGTAAAACCTTTTTTGTATATAGTAGTAAGGTTCATGCTGTTATTAATTTTGATTTTGTACCTTTTCAATAAAATCTTGAGGGAAATACTCTAATGCTTCTTCTGGAATTTCATACGTCACATCTGTTTGATTACCGAGATTTGAACTAGAAAGATAAATACTAATGCTCAGTACCCCCATAATAATAGCCACTACCAATAAAATCATGTTTGCTCCCTTTTCAGTATGAGCAATCTTATATTTGATAAGAAATTGCACGAGTCGTGACATTTTTGGTTTTTTAGATCTTGTATTTGATGACATATTCATATCTTCTTCAAATTGTACCTCCATACTACCATAATACTTGGTTTCTCTATTTTTTCAAGGTAGAGTTATCTTTTATATTTGTATAATTGTAAGCCTTCACTACCTGATCCGATATAATCAAACCCTTTACAGTCAAACTTGGACGAGTATACATAATCTATTTTATATCTACGTGCATACGACACCTTTTGCTTACATGATTCAGAAATAAATACATCATATAAAAGTATTGAATTCGTAATTGTTGATGGTTTCGAATCGAGTGGATAATTGTGAGTAGCTACGCCTATAACCAGCCCTTTCCACGGAGGAGCTATAAACCTCTTCTCGTGTATTGATTCAAACAACATAAGATCATGCGATGTAAGGTACCCATTTATTGGAGCAGCAGGCTTAGTGATGTGATACCCTGACAAAGTCTTCGTAGTCAGTACCATGTCCTGCCATTGATTAAATCGTGGGTAAAACACTGCAAGCATGGCAAACAAAATGATACATCCTATTTGAACACTTCTTAAAAAATTTTTAAAAGAGAATACTTTATATACATATTCGATACCCCACCCTATCGAGATACAACATAACAGACTTGTAATAATGACAACACGAGGATACTCAATAATAAATACTTTTGCAGTAAACATATAAATAATCCACAATATAGAACCAATACCGACTGGTACTAAATATACATACTCCTTCTTTCTAAAAGCATGAAATAATCCTATACATAAAAATGGAAGTACCAACAACGGCATGACATTCCATACAGCATGCGACGGAATCCCTTCTGAACCCTTAGATCTTAAGATGTAAGAAGGGATTTTTATGATAATTGATAGGAGTGGCCTTTTGGTTGCCATAGCAGCAGTAACAATACCAAGCGATGCTATCGCTACCAAAGCACTATACAAAGCATATTTTTTAAAATTCTTTTGCTGTCTTTTAATAAAAATATCTACACCTATAGTCGGCAGCACAAAAATGAGCATCGGAGGATAAAATATAAGAGAAAGTAATGCTGCACTATATCCAATAAGAGCCTCATCTCTTCTCAAAGCACTCAGCATTATGAGGAAAAATATGCTGCCCGCACTATATGGAAGTAAATACCATATTCCTGGAATATTGGCACCATTTATAATGTATGGAACACTCAGGATTACTATTGAAGCGGCAAAAGAATGCATCTTATATGACCTGCACACAATATATATGGACAGTATTAATAGCATCCCACTGGCTATAGCAAAATAAGAATAATGTATAAGAGGAGTAAGATGTAACAAAAGAAATAGTTCAGACAGGACAGAAAAAAATACAATGAGAGGATTACTAAAATACTGGTTATTATTGAGTGGATTAACCGTGGGTAGTGAGTGACTCTCAATAACATAGTCAGAAAGGGCTACACCAATCCATTCATCAGAAAATTGTGGGTATGTATAACCTGATCTTTCTACTTCTATTATTCCGATACTTGTGCTTACTGGCCCAGTATAAAAAAATCGAACAGACCATAGTTGAAAAAATACAATAATAAGCGCACATACCAAAAACCAGTTAAAAGAATGTGGAAATAATACTTTTTTAGTTTTTCTATATTTATAAACAAAAAACAGGTTTATAAACAGCGCGATTATGGTAAAAATTATGACAACAGGATAAGTAAAAACATGAAGAGTTTGGGTAAGGAGAGCTAATGCAGTATGAAAAAGTGATACAAGTACAAAAATATACAAGAAACCTTTAATTCTATCTTTGAAAAAGAATACATTTAAAAACGGTGCTAATAAAAGAATGAGGCCTAAACTCGTCAGCATAGTAATAAGTATACTACTAAACAAAAAACTACTCATCATTATGAGAGTAGTTTTTTGAATTCTATTTTTTATTTTCCTTTACACCAAGCGTGATTATGGATTTGTATCCTGTTTACTAAGTTTGTAGTCAGCTTCTGAGGTAGAAACCGGTCGATTCATTGTAATAATCCTTATGATTCCCCATGCAATGAGCCAGTAGACAAACATTGCTAAAAGTGTGGTCCATTCAAATGTTGCTCCTGCAACTCGTGAAATACTAAATACATTAAGAAATGGTGCTACGAATGGATATGTCACCGCATAAATAAATGAAGTGAATCCCGCCCCTGCATTAGCTCCCATCAGTCTTAAGACAAATCGAAATGCAAGAAGTATCTCAAGCAGATTAAGAATGTACCAGACTATTTGGGTTCCCCGATAAAGTGGTTTTACTTTTGATCCTGACCGTACTATTACTGGTTCCATAATAAAGTTAATTAACTACTAATATAACCTGTATATTATACATGACGTCGCTCGACTATAAATGTTACGGTAGTGCGGTATAATGAATTAATGCGACGTAAACTCATTTATTTTGTCCGTCATGGCGAAAGCATTCTCAATGCCCAAGGAATCCGCCAGGGTGCTGAGGGTGGATTGAGTGAAAAAGGTAAACTTCAGGCAAATGCTGCGGGAGAACGTCTTTCCCGTCATAGTTTTAAAGTGATTCTTTCAAGTCCCTATATTCGTGCCAAAGAAAGTGCTGATATTATTAATAATTGCCTTGTTAAACCAAAAAAAATTGAATACCTCGATCTTCTCGCGGAACGACGTAATCCGTCAGAAATCATAGAAAAATCTGTAAAGGATCCAGAAGTACAAAGAATTGTTGATACAATCGACAAGAGTTATCATAGTGATGATTTTCGTTATTCTGATGAAGAAAATTTTCAGGACCTTAAAGATCGTGCTCGCAGATTACTCGCGTACTTAAGTACACGTAGAGAAAAACATGTACTGGTTGTTACTCATGGAATCTTTCTTAGGATGATAGCAGCGTACATTCTTTATGGCGAATCTCTCACTGCATCTGATTATAATCTTTTAAGTTTTTTAAATGCTTATAACAATGCAGCAATAACTATATGTGAATACAAAAAACCTTGGTTTGGCAAACCCTTAGAACGGCCATGGGAATTGATTGCATGGGATGATTATATGAGAGAAAAAGGTATTCAGAGCAAAGGTATCTAACTTCCCTATTGATAGTTAAACTTAAAAAAGTATAATTAGACTACATAACTTATTTACTGACATGGACACACCACAAGAAGGTCGGCAAAAAAAAATTTTAATTGTCGAAGATGATACATTCCTTATGTCTCTTCTTGCACGCAAACTATCTTCAAAAGGGTACAAACTCTCGATAGCAAAGGACGGACTACAAGCACTCGAAGTCACAAAGAACGAAAAACCTGACACTATCCTTCTTGATATACTCCTTCCCCATATGAATGGTTTTGAAGTGCTCGAAAAACTCAAAGCTTCTGATGATACAAAAAACATTCAGGTTATTATGCTTTCAAATCTTGGGCAACAGACCGACATCGATAAAGCACTTAAGCTCGGTGCCTCACAATTTCTCGTAAAAGCAAATACTACTCCTGATGAGATTGTGACTAAAATTGAGGGAATTCTTTAAAAATCTTTTTAATTATTAAGCAAACGAAAAGGCCAACTCTCCATGTTGGCCTTTTTTAGTACAAGATGCTTCCGTGCCGTTGTTCATTCAGAGCCTAGCGCTTCTGACGCTTTCCCTTTTGACGCTTGATACAGCCGGGTTTCCAGAAACTCCTACCTCGACGAACAGAACGAACTCGCATGCAGGACTCCTTTATGTATGTGCCCTCTATAGTTAAACACAACAATATAGCTAGAGTCAACAGTTTTTATCCAAAAATATATTGCAATGTATAATAAATCGTGCTATAGTCTACCCTTGTTAGAAGTTAATACATAATACTCTGAGTACCCAACGAATACGCATAAATCACCAAATCCAGGCACCCGAACTCCGGGTCATTGGTAATGAAGGAGAAAACCTTGGTGTTATGACAACTCAAGATGCTCTCTCAAGGGCTACTGAGCTTGGAGTTGATCTTATTGAGATCTCTCCAAATGCCGTTCCCCCCATTGCAAAACTGATGGATTATGGTAAATTTCAATACGCTGAAAACAAGAAGCTCAAAGCTGCAAAAGCGAAGTCAAAAACAACAGAAACCAAGAATATTCAGGTAAAAGTTGGTACTGGTGAGCATGACCTCGATCTTAAAGCAAAGAAAGCGTCAGAATGGCTAAAGGAAGGCCACCGAATCAAGATTGATCTTTTCCTTACTGGTCGCTCAAAGTATATGGAATTTAACTTCCTTAAAGAGCGAATGGAGCGTATCCTTCACCTTATTACCGAAGAATATAAGATAGCCGATTCTCCAAAGAAAAGCCCAAAAGGCCTTACCATCGTTATCGAGAGAAAATAAATCAAGTAAAATTATTGATATGAAAACAAACAAGTCATTTACAAAACGCCTTAAAGTTACAAAGAACGGTAAGATCCTTATGCGAAAAGCAGGACAAAACCACTTTAATGCCAAGGAAGGTGGTCAGAGCCAACTCAAACGAAATCGAACCATGACAATGGTAATGAAAAACAAGGCAAAGAGTCGTTTCCTCGTAAATAGTTCAATTTAGTCGGTATATATATTAATAACAACTACCATGACACGAGTAAAAAAAGGAGTAAATGCATTAAAATCACGACGAAATGTCCTTAAACAAGTAAAAGGATATCGTTTTGGACGAAGTACCAAGGAGAAACAGGCTATGGAAGCTATTTTCCATGCTGGAACTTATGCTTTTGCGCACAGACGAGACAAAAAAGGTGATGCACGCCGACTCTGGAATGTACGCATCAATGCTGCTCTAGGCGAAGATATGTCATACAGCAAGTTTATGGGAGCTCTCAAAAAAGCTGGCATAACGCTCGATCGAAAGATTCTCTCAACTATCGCTCAGGATCACCCAGAAACTTTCAAACGAATTGTTGCAAAAGCACAATAATTTCTTTAATAAAAAACCGTGATGCTCCGAATGGTGCGTCACGGTTTTTTGTTACATTTCTAATTCCACCCTCTGTCCTTGCTTAGGATGCAATGCATCAACTCCTATATAATCTCTAATTCGTTGTACAAGGAAAAGTGCTGATTTAGGCTCGCCCATCGCAACAAAAACCTTTTTTAGTGATGAGCCACCTGTTGCAACAAACTCCACGAGACGGTCAGAATCTTTGTGTGACGAATATCCCATAATACTTTGTACTTCACATCGAACAGGTACATTATTACCCTGAAGCTTAACTTTCTTATCACCATCAAGGATCCTACGCCCCAATGTGCCTGCAGACTGATATCCAACAAAGAGGATAGTAGCACTCGGGTCAGGCAAGAATTGTTCTTCATGCTTCAATATTCGGCCTCCTACAGACATACCAGACCCAGCCAATATAATTTTGGGGTTTTCTGTATGTTCTATATGCTCAGAATCTTTTCGCTCGATAGTATGTCGCAATAATTTGAATTCAAAAATATCATCTCCCTGTGCAACCAAGTCTCGTGCTGATTCATTAAAATCTTTTGAATATTGTTTATATACTTCGGTTACCTTTGTTGCTAGGGGTGAATCTACATAAACCTTTATATCTCCTATTACATTCCGTTCTACAAGATCATTAATTTCAAAAAGAATATCCTGGGTTCTTTCAAGGGAAAAAACTGGAATAAGAAGCGTTCTTTTGCGAGCAATAGTATCCTTAATAATATCTGCCAATTTTGATTTACGTTCTTCTTTCAGTTCATGATTCCTATCACCGTATACTGATTCCATTACAACATATGAAGCACCTTCTATAGAGTCTGTATCTCGCAAAAACAATGATGGTGAATTTCCAAGATCGCCAGTAAAAACTACTTTTTTATGACTACCCTCGAGAGAGAACTCAAACATTGCAGATCCCAAAATGTGTCCTGAGTCTTTTGCATAAACACTTATACCATTTCCTAGATCTAATCGTTCATAGTAAGGAAACGTTTTCCATAGATTAAATGTTGTATCTACATCAATTTGTTCATAGAGAGGAAGAATCCCCTTCCGTCGTGCATCATCACCCAGAAGATGTAATGAATCAGGTAACATTACCTTTGCGAGATCCAGTGTTGCAGGAGTTGAATAAATAATCCCTTTAAATCCATCTTTTACCAGTTTTGGAATACGTCCAATATGATCGGTATGCGCATGCGTAATAAAAAGAATATCGATAGTACTTGGATCGTAGGCGAAGGTTTCACGATTTCTTTCACTTGCAAGTTCTGATCCTTGCTCAAGCCCACAATCAATCAATATTCGTTTCGAAGCAATTTCAAAAAGAAAGTTGGCACCAGTAACTGTCCCTACCCCTGAGCAAAATGTTATTGCTGATTTTTGTTGTTCCATACTAGAAAGTATTTAATACCATAGAGCGAACCGATTAATCCGCCTATGCAATCCGAAATAATATCCCCTATCGTATCTCCGTTAAATTCCTCATCCATAACTGAAGTCTGACCGATACCATATTCAAAAAATTCCCAAAAAAATCCAATAATAAGTGTGGCACAAACTCCCACAATAATAATATTTCTTTTTTGTGTAAATTGTAACCCTGCTTTTTGCATAATTGCGAGTACAGATAAAGCAATCCACATTGCCGCAAGAATATGAACTATTCTATCGTAAATTTCAAACCGCCAATAAAAGTGTAAATATGTCCCTCCTATATGCAGCAGGAAAATAATACCGATAAGTGTAAGTAACAAGAGTAATATCCGATTCCACGACATACCGTTATTATATCAGAGCAACAAAAAAACCCCATCTGGAGTTTCTTTGTTGGATCGCCGGGAGTATTCACCCTAGCCGTAAGCTAAGTGGGTGTCCGCAGATGAATTCATCGGTATCAACTATCTTGCGATAGAAGACGCAACCAGAATACAACTATATGAGACTCCCTGAAGAATACTTAATAAGAATGAATATCCCGAGCGACCCTGTAGTAATTATAAGTCTTAGAAATTTTTTGAATACTTACCAAAAGAATATTTATATGTTTCATTATTCCAAAACCCCATCAATATTTACATCATACATAATTTGCTCTTGCACGAGCCGATAGTCGGTAA